>CAZNWB010000001.1:0-65501 GCA_964576535.1 uncultured bacterium
GGACCCTCGGTGCCCTTCGGCTCTTGCTTGCGGACATCCGGGCCCTCGGTGCCCTTAGGGGCCTGGGCTGAGGCGGTCTTCTTCTTCTTGCGGACATCGGGACCCTCGGTGCCCTTCGGCTCTTGCTTGCGAACGTCGGGACCCTCGGTGCCCTTGGGGGCCGGAGCCTGCTGCGCGTAGACCGGCGCCATCACGGCCACCACCAGCAGAACGGCGGCGAGCACTGCTACGATCTTCTTCATACCCTACCTCCTCCAGCAATCTTCACAGGTTGCGACCCTCGAGGTGATCTTGAGGGCCTGGCAGCCCCATGCTGCCCACACTGGACCCGGGGTCGCGGTCCCCATGGTCCGGGTTGACGCGAACAGGCTAGGATGTGTGCAGACCGTATGCCAGGCGGGAACGCAAGCCCTCGGAAATGACCTCGAACCGGTAGATCCTGACATGATGGGCAGTTACAGCCTACGTAGTATTCTTCAACGGGTTACACCGGGCTTTCGGAGACCTGTCCCGATACTCCAAATGGGATTGTCCCACCCGAAATGCCGCGCCCGGGCCTCACCCACACTTTCCCGCACCCGCCATGCATCCACGCCCGCAGGTCGCCGCTCCAGCGCGGAGGGCCCGCCCCCTCATCATTCGACTCGGGGCGAGACCCCGGCCAACCTCAGGGCATCGTGCCGCGGGTACGCTGGCGTTTCGAATCCCCGGCCCCCTGCAGGGCCTTCTGGCAGCCAGGGGACAGCTTCGTCTGATTCGCTTGCAGGCACTGCTCCATCGCCTGGCGCTCCGTCGAGGCCCGGGGATGGTAGCAGTAGGCGACCCAGTCGTCCCGGCAGGCGCCCATTGGCCCGCTGACAGCTTGTTGGAGATTATTCATCCGTTGCGCACAAGCCGGAGAAAGCTTCGACTCGTTGTCCTTCAGGCACTGCAGGATGCGTCCGCCCCCGGGCTGGACATCGGGACAGTACATCCGGATCTCCTCGGTGCACGGCATCTCCTGCACTTGTCCGTCGGATGGAATCACTGCCATTACGAGACCCAATACCGTTCCGAGTCCGATGACTTGTCCACGCCACACCATGGGGATCCTCCTACCATTCGCATCTGGGCCGGCGGGTGCCATGAGGGATCTCTCTGCCCACTCCCGCGCAGTCGTCGCTAGGGCTTGATCGTTGCCTTTGTCAGATCCCCCACCACGGCGAGCGCATACTTCTCCGGGTCAAGGTGCTTCTGCGCCACGCGCTGGATGTCGGCGGCAGTGACGGCGTTGATCCGCGCCGCATATTTCTCGACGTAGTCGAGGCCGAGGCCGTAGTACTCGATCGTCGCCAGCATGCCCACGATCTTCTTGCTGGTATCCAGGCGGAGAGGGAAGCTTCCCGTCATGTAGGCCTTGGCGTCCTTCAGGTCCTGGTCGCTCACCGGCTGGTCCCGGATGCGCCGGATCTGCGCCAGCGCCTCGTCAATGGCGTCCTGGGCCACCTCGTTCTTCGTCTGCATGCTCACGCTGAAGTCCCCGGCGACCTTGGCCGCGGCGAAGTAGCTCCCCACGTCATAGGCCCAGCCCTTCTCCTCCCGGATCTTGGAGATGAGATACGAGTTGAACCCGCCGCCCAGGAGGTAGTTCATCACCTGCACCGCATAGTAGTCGGGGTTGTCGCGGGTGATCCCCAGATGTCCCAGGTTGATGCTGGACTGGGTGACCTGCCGCTGGATCGTCTTCACCACCCGCTGGCTCAGGGGGGCGGGGAGTCGCGGGGGCGTGAAAACGGCCTTGCCAGGCTGCCAGGCAGAGAGCTTGGCCACCAGCCGTTGCCGGATGTCCGCCAGGCTGGTATCGCCCACGACGGCCACGATCGCCGTGTTCGGCCGGAAATACGCCTCGTGGAACTTCACCAGGTCGTCCCGGGTGATGGTCGGGACGGACTGCTCGGTCCCCTCCACCGGGCGGCCGAAGGGGTGACTCCCGTACACCAGCGGCAGGAAGGCCTGCGAGGAGACCGTGCCCGGGTCCTCCTGGTCGCGCTTGATGCCCGCCACGACTTCCTGGATCTTCCGCTGCAGGTCGGCCTGGTTGAAGACCGGATTCAGCAGGACGTCGGCCAGCAGGTCCAGCCCCGTGTCCAGATCCTTACTCAGCACCGACAGGGAAATGGTCGCCAGCTCCTGGCCCGCTTCGACACTCAGGGAGCCCCCGAGGAATTCAATGGCCTCGCTGATCTGGGGGGACGTCCGGGTTTTGGTGCCCTGGGTCATCATCTGGGCCACCAGGTTGGCCACCCCGGGTTTGTCGGGGGGATCCAGGATGGCGCCGGCCTGGACGAGCATGGACACCGTCACGATCGGGACGGCGCGCTGCTCCACACCCAGCAGGACCATGCCGTTCGGCAGAACCTCGCGCTGGCCGAGCATCGCCGCCTGCGCCACGGACGCCGCGAGGCTCACGACCACCACCAGGACGAGGCGTAGCCAGATTGAACGCGTTCGAGTGCGCATGATGTCCCTCCTCCTATTTCCCTGCGCCGGCGGCGGCATCACCCGGCTTTACCGGGATCAGGATGGCCACGGTCCGATTGTCTTGGGTGAGGTACTGGCGCGCCACCCGCTGCACGTCGGCGGCTGTCACCTTGCGTACACCATCCAGGAAGCCATCCAGCAGCTTCCAGCTTGCCACGGTTTCATACTTCCCCAGCAGGTTGGCCAGTTGGTGGACCGAATCCATGGAGAAGACGAACTCGGACTCGATCTGGTTCTTGGCCTTCTGCAGCTCGCGGTCCATCACCGGCTCCCGCTGAACCCGCTCGACCTCAGCCTGGAGGACCTGCTCGACCTCCTCGGCAGTCTTTCCCGGCAGCGGCCCGGCGCTGAACCCGAAGAGGAACGGATCCGTGTAGATCGGGTTGTAATCGGCGCCGGCGTAGGACGCGAGCTGCTTCTCATAGACCACCTTCTGATGGAATCGGGCGCTCTCGCCCCCGCCCAGGATGTAGGCCAGGACCTGCAGGGCGAAGCTGTCGGGGTGGGTCAGGTTGGGCACGTGATGGACCATGAACAGGAGTGGCAGCTCCGCCTCCTTCCGAACGTACACGCGCCGCTCGCCGACTTGGGGAGGCTCCTGGGTGATCACCTTGGGCGGATCCGGCTGCCGGGGGATGCCTCCATAGAGAGCCTGGATCTTGGGGAGGATGGCATCCTTCTTCACGTCCCCCGCCACGACCAGGGTGGCGTTGTTGGGGGCATAGTAGATCCGGTAGTGCCTGGCAAGGTCCTCCCGGGTCCATCCTTTAATGTCGCTGGGCCACCCGATGGTGGGCCGGCCGTACGGATGCGCCAGGAAGGCGGTGGCCCGCATGACCTCCCCCAACACATTGGAGGGCTGGTCCTCTATGCGCAAGCTGCGCTCCTCGACCACGACCTGTCGCTCCGACAGGAAATCCTTCTCGTCAATCAGAAGACTGGCCATCCGGTCCGCCTCCAACTCCAGGCCCAGCTCAACGCGGTCGGCGGAAAAGTCCTCGTAGTACCCACTCACGTCCCGCTGGGTCTCGGCGTTGTCCACGCCGCCGTTCCGGGTCACCAGGAGGTCGAACTGCTTGGGGCCGACCTTGGCCGTCCCCTTGAACATCATGTGCTCCAGCATGTGGGAGAGCCCGGTCTTGCCCGCCTGCTCGTTGCGCGAGCCCACCTTGTACCAGACCTGCACGGTCACCACCGGCGCCTTCGGCTCCTCCAGGATGAGGACCTTGAGGCCGTTGGCCAGGGTGGTCTCGAAAACCCGCTCGGTCAAGGTCCCGGCCGGGGCGAGGCTTGCCAATCCGAAGCATATGAGCGGAACAGCTACCCACACCGGGAGCCATACGGACCTCACCCCCATCAGGTCCACCCGTCTTCCTCGATCCTCTCGCGCCATATCATCCTCCCCAGAGTGCTGGAACTCTTGTCCTCGTTCCTTGGGTCCCTGACACTGATCGCTGCACGCGTCTACGGCTTCTCCCCCAGGAAATCGCGGAGACGCGAGATGGCGCGCTCCACATCCAGGAGTCCGGGCACGAGCTTGTCCGCCGCCTCCGCGTGGGTGAGGGCGTCGCGGTAGCGCCCCTCGATGATGGCCTCGACGGCCTGATCCCAGACCCGCGTGAAGGGACTGTCGGAGGTCGGCGTCAGGCCGATCTGCCGCGCCATCGCCTGGATCGTGTCAATGGGAATCAGGAAGTTGAAGCCCTGGATGGCCTGGTCACCCTCCAGCGTCGTGGAGATGAATGTGGCCAATCCGATGACCTCGCCCCGCACGTTGAAGGCCGGGCCCCCGCTGTTGCCCCACGAGATGGCGGCGTCGGTCTGCAGGATCTGCCGCTCGTTCACGTCCTGCCGGAAGCTCGAGACCCGCCCGTAGGTCACCGTGGCCTCGGCCCGAGACTTCTTGCTAAGGAAATCGTGCCACACGACCACGCCCGGATACCCGACGATGACGAGCTGCTGGCCGAAAAACACCAGCCGGATATTGGGCGCGAGGCGGACGGTGGGGAGGTTCGTCGCATCGATCTTGATGATGGCGGCATCCAGCATGGGCGGGTCCGGCTTGCTGCCATCCTTGGACAGCAGGTCGGGATCAATAGGCGGGCTGTAGGCCTTGACCACGGCGGGGTACCCCGTCCGGGCCGGGGCGCCGGGCGGCAGAACCGTGGGCAGGAAGACGTCCAGCTTCTTGGTGAGGCGGACCCCCTTCCGGTTCTCCGGATCCTTGAGGATGGCCTCCATCCGGGCCTTGCGCCGCTTCTCGGGGAGCTTCGCCAGTCCCGGGCCGCAAGCGGCGTTTGCCGCCTGCTCCAGGAAGTCGGTGATGTGCTCCTGGTCGTCCTTGTACACGGGCTTGACCACGTGGCCGTTGGTGGCGATCCAGCCGTCGGGATGGATGATGGAGCCGGTCCCATTCTCGCGATCCGCATCCGGCTTCACAACATAGACGTCGTTCTTCCCGCAGCGGACGGTCACCTCGGCCCCCACCTCCACGAGGATCCCCACCACCCCGGGGAGCACCCGGTTGATCCGGGCGGCCACGATCTCTTCCTGGCGCTCGCCGCTGGTCTCCCCCGCCGCCGCACAAAGGGGGAGGACCAGGACGCCGAGGAGTAGGCCGCAGGCAAGCAGGCAGCCGTGCCTATCCGCTTCGGGGTGGGACACGCGATGGCGCTCCCCACCTTTTCGAAGGATATCCCACCGGACCATGACAACCTCCTCCCAGCTCCCGGCTGGGCGAGCCACCAGACCGTGGCCGGAAATTCCGTGAACGTTGCGCAGGGGAAGTCGTCCTCCCCCCGGGGCATCACACACCGCCCATTCTATGCGAGGGGACAGGGCACCGGGAATTGGACCTTGGTCCAATGTCTGGCGGTTTGTGCCGGATGGCGTAGGACACGGTGCAAATGGCCAATGGAGCCCGGTGGGCCTGAACCACGCGCCGTGCGCTACGAGCCGTAACCGGGCCAGGGCACCAGACGGATTACCCCGTGCCGCGCGACGACCCGCCGCTCGCGTGGATGCGAACTTTCTCGGCCAGGCGGACCAGCTCCGCAACTGAGCCTGCCCGCATCTTCTCCATGACCCTCGCCCTATGCACCTTGACCGTCTTTTCTCTGATCCCCAGCTCGAAGGCGATCTGCTTGTTCAGCATCCCGGTGACCACGAGGACCATCACCTCGCGCTCCCGCGATGTCAGCGCCTGGACCCTTTCTTGGATGCCCCGGATCTCGGCCCGGGCGACCCGGGCCTGACGCGCCTTGGCCAGGGACCGCGTCACTGCCTCGAGCAGGTCCCGGCCGTTGAACGGCTTGGGGAGGAAGTCTATGGCGCCGGCCTTCATGGCCTTGACGCTGGTAGGGATGTCGCTCTGGCCGCTGATGAAGACGACGGGGAAGGTGTTCTCCGCCCTGGCCAGCGTCTCTTGCAGGTCCAGGCCGGTCAGTCCCGGCATGTGCACGTCCAGCACCAAACAGCCTACGCCGTCACCCCGTTCGCGCTTCAGGAACTCCTCGGCGGAGACAAAGGTCTCCGCCCGGTAGCCGGCGGATCGCAGGAGCCGTGCCAGCGCCTTGCGCACCGACGGCTCGTCATCAATCACGAAAACCGTGCCCTCACGGTCTGCCATGCGGACCCCTTTTTCGGACGCAGGCCAGACAGGCCCACCAGCCCTGATCGCCCGCGAGCCCACCCGAAGAGCTACCGGAGCCCGAAACGCCGGCGGATCCTGGAACGGGATACCCTCGCCTTCGTTCCAGGGCTGGGCTCGGGGCGCTCTGCAATCAAGGAGGTAACGCGGGATTTTCTACGGATTGGCGTGCAAAGGCAACTGGTATTTTTCACGCCTGCGGCTCTTGCCGTGCCCGAGCCGAGATCTTGCCCATCTTCCAGAGTCCGCACGGGGAGCCCGGCCCTGAAGCTTCCGCACAACTCCGTGCGGGGGAACGCCAGCAGAGTTGGGCCCGAACGACCGGCGCCCGCATCCATAGGCTCAAAGCCGGGATGGTTCATCTTGGAACTCCTCTTTTTTCCCCAAAGAGGGTGGGGGTCCAAGGCGTCATGGCCCCTCTCGGGGTTGCGTTCTATATTGGGAAGCGATAGGGTTCTGGCCTGGGTCCTTGGGGATGGTTCGCAGAGATTCCAACACCACAACCATATCACCGGAAAGAAGGAGTTGCCCTCATGTCAAACCCGATTCGAGTCATCCAGTACGGGCTGGGCCCCATCGGCTGCGCCGTGGCGCGTCACGTGGTGGAACGCGCGGGACTGGAACTGGTCGGGGGCGTGGACATCGATCCGGCCAAGATCGGCAAAGACGTGGGCGAGGTCATCGGCCTCGGGCGCCCGCTGGGCATTCCGGTGGACGCCACACTCGGACAGCTCCTGGCACGGACCAAAGCCGACGTGGTCCTTCACACCACCAGCTCGTACTTTGCCCTGTTTACGGATCAGATCCTTGAAATCCTGCAGGCAGGGTTGGACGTTGTTTCCACGTCCGAGGAACTGTCCTTTCCGTGGCTGGCCCACTCGAAAGAGGCGGGCGAAATCGATCGCGTCGCCCGGAAGGCCGGCAAGACGGTACTGGGGACCGGTGTCAATCCTGGCTTCCTGATGGATTCGCTGCCGCTGAATCTGACCGCGATCTGCCAGCGGGTGGATCGCATTGACGTGACCCGGCGGATGAACGCCTCAAACCGCCGGGGTCCCTTTCAGGCCAAGATCGGATCCGGCATGACGGTGGATGCCTTCACCGCCAAGATGACTCAGGGTCGGATGGGTCATGTGGGCCTGCCCGAGTCCATGGGCATGGTCTTTCACACGCTGGGGAAGAAGCTGGTCCGATACGAGTCGAGCGTGGAGCCGGTGCTGGCCGAGCGCTTCGTGAAGACCGATTATTTCGAGGTGAAAGCCGGTCAGGTGCGGGGCCTGAAGCAGGTGGCGCGGGGCTATACCGATCGAGGTGAGTTCATGACCTTGACCTTCGTCGCCGCCTTGGGCGAGGACGGGGAAGGGGACGTCATCCAGATCACGGGCCGCCCCAACCTGGAGGCCAAGCTCACGGGGACCAACGGCGACATCGCCACGGTGGCCATCACCGTCAACGCCATTCGCCGCGTCAAAGAGGCTGGGCCGGGCCTGGTCACGATGTGCGACCTGCCCATCGTCACCCATTGGTAGTCGGCGAAGGCTCATGCAGTGAGCAGGCCAGCGACAAGGGGGGTAGGCCCTACAGGCCTGCCCCCCTTCTTTGGGGATCTACTTCTGCGGTGTTGGCGGGACGGGGAAGGGGACTTGATTCTTGACAGGAGGAATACTGCGCAAGTACGACCAGATTGATTTCAGATCCTCGTCGGTCGCCGCCTTAATATCCTCCCAGGGCATGGGCGGCAGGATGTCGCGGCCGGTGGGCTGACCTTGATGCTTTCCGGTCCGCATTGAACGGATGAAGGATTCCTCGCTCCATTCGGCGATCCCCGTCTCCTTGTGCGGGGTGAGGTTGGCGGCGAAGCTGACCCCCCAGGGACCCGCCCAGGCGGTCAGCATGGCAGTGGTGAGTGCCAGGGCACTCCGCTGCTTCAGATCGTCTGGTGTCCACGTCGGATAGGGCAGGTCCGCCGGATGGCCGGAAAGCAAGCGCGCCGTATCGAGCGCTGGCGCGCCCCCTGGTCCTGGGACCTTCGGTGTGTGGCAATCGTGGCAGCCCATGATGGTCACCAGGTACTTGCCACGTTCGACAGGATCGGGCTTCTTCTCACAGCCAAGGATAAGCACCCCCAGGTTCACCGCAAGCACGAATCCGATCAGTCTTCGCATCGTTTGCCCCTTTCGGCTCCAGAGACAGCCGGGTTTACCCGGTGCTGGCGGCGAGGATGAGGGGAGCGACCTCGGCGACCCAGGCGGACTCGTGTGCTTGACGCCGTGGCGAACGACGATAGGCACAATCGCGCATGTCACACGAGCGACAGGGAGATCCACCGGCTCCCATGATCGCGTCACGCCCGATGCCCACGGCAAAGGAAATGGATTTCCGCGGCGTCATGATGCAGTAGGGATTCAGGTGCACCCCGATGCTGCCGGTGGATAGGAGAGCAAAGATCTTCGGCTGTTCCTCAATTGCCCACCGCGCATACCCCGGGCTCTCGCGAGGCGTTACCTTGAGGCCCTGGGCCAGCCGGTCCTCACATATCCTGCGGTGCACGGCCTCCCCCAGCGCCTCCACCGCCACCGATCCCAGGCTGTCCAGCATGTAGGCGACGGGGAATTCTCTCGCCGCAAACAGGGCCTCGATACGATTCTCCAGAGAATCGCCAATGGTGCAGAGGGCAAAGCCCAGCGCAGAAATCCTTCCCCACCGCCCAGGATTCTCCCGGATCAAGAGTTCTGACCCATCTGAAAGACGGACACCTGAGTCGTCGGCCGAATCCACCGGGAATTCTTGGTAGAGCCACCGCGGCTGGAAGACCTGCCGGGCCTCGACCATGGCAGCGCGGAGGATACCCAGGACCTCGGAAGTGGGGATGTCTGAGGCTCGCCGGTACCCCTGAAGCCGCAAGACCTCTTGAGGATCAACCTCGAACGTCAGCGCAACCTTCTGCTCATTGCTCATGGCTCATGGTTCATTGCTCATGGCTCATGGCAGGAAGCAGGATGAGCCAAGAGCTATGAGCTACATGATCCGGCGCTTATGGACAACCTCGGCGATCCGGCGGATGTGGGCCGGTGTGCTGCCGCAGCAGGCGCCGACAATGTTCGCTCCAGCATTCAGGATGGCCGGATATCCGGCGGCCATCTCCTCCGGGGGCAATTCGTAGATCGTCCGGCCCCCCACAATGCGAGGCAGTCCCGCATTGGGATAGGCGATCAGCAGGCCGTCGCTTACACCGCGCATTCCCCGAAGGATGGCCGCGGCCCGCTCGGGTCCCCCGTCCCCGCAATTGCATCCCACCACGTCCGCCCCGGCCTCAAAGAGAACCTTGGCCGACTCTTCCGGGCTGGTTCCCCACATCGTCCGGTCCCGGCGCTGCTCTTGCTCCCATTGGAAGAACATGGTGCACATCACCGGGAGGCCCGTGCTTTCCTTGGCGGCGCGGATCGCTACTACGGCCTCCTCTGGGTACATCATCGTCTCGACCGCGAACAGGTCCACCCCGCCCTCGGCCAGGGCCAGCACCTGCTCACGAAAGTTGGCGTAGAACTCCTCCTCGCTCACGTCGCCCAACGGTTCGAAGGCATCGGGCAGGTGCCCCGTGGGGCCGATGGAACCCGCCACGTACTTGCCGGGAGGGCACGCGCTCCGCGCCAGCTTTGCCCCCAGGACGTTCAGCTCCCGCGTCCGGTCGGCGAGACCGTATGCGGTAAGCTTGAGCCGGGTGCCCCCGAAGGTGTTCGTCTCGACGAAATCGCTCCCCGCCTCGAAGTACGCCTTGTGGATGTTCCGGACCACGTCGGCGCGGGTGTCGTTCCACAGCTCCGGGCAGGCCCCGTCCGTGAGGCCTGCCTCGAAGAGCATGGTGCCCATCGCCCCGTCGAAGATGAGGATTTCTGATCTCAGCCGCTCCAGAAACTCCTTCCCCCGAGGCTGCATCCTCACGCCACCTCAATTCAAAATTTTCTCGCGAAGACGCCAAGGGCGCTAAGGGGGGTAGTCCTTTTTCACCCTCGTGTGCGTTCTTTGCGTCTTTGCGAGAGAATGGTTTTTCATTGAGCGCCGATTACGGCTTGTCGTTTTTCCTCACCAGGGCCTTGGCCTTGACCACGGCCGCGGTCGACTCCCTGGCGTAGCCGTCCCCGCCGATCTCGTCGCAGAAGGCCTGGTTGACCGGGGCGCCGCCCACCATCACCTTGACCCGATCACGAAGCCCGTCCCGCATCAGGGCCTCGATGGTTCGCCGCATGGCCGGCATCGTCGTCGTCATCAGGGCGGAGATGCCTACGATGCTGGCGTCTTTTTCTTTGACGGCCTCCACGAACTTTTCGGGCGCCACGTCCCGCCCCAGGTTGTGCACCGTGAAGCCGGCTCCCTCCAGCATCATCGCCACCAGATTCTTGCCGATGTCGTGCAGGTCCCCCTGGGCGGTTCCGATCACCACGGTGCCCAGGTGATCGTCCACGGCCGTCTTGGTCAGGAGTGGCTTCAGCAGGTCCAGGCCGGCATACATCGCCCGGGCCGACAGCAGGACCTGCGGGACGTAGTACTCGTTCCGGCGGAACTTTTCCCCGACCACGTCCATGCCTGGGATGAGTCCCTTGAAGATGATGGTCTTGGGCTCGATTCCCTCGTCCAGGGCCCGCCGGGTCATCTCTCCTACCACAATGTGGTGCCCCAGGATAATGGCCCTCGCCATGGCCGGGTAGTTGAATGTCTCGTGTCCCACTCTATCCTTTCCAATCAAGTAGTTATGTTGTTTCCCTCAGATCGTGTATCAAGAACATCGATCGCCGTTCGAGGGCGTGCATGATTCACTCCCAGGTCCGCTCATCTACGATCTTCTTCGCATCTGCAGGCAGCGTCCCGCCGGGAACCACCTCGACCCGGGCCCGAAGCTTGATGCCGTCACGCACGCGCGCCTCCAGGCGTGCGGCGAGGTCTCCCCCCGCGGCCGGACCCTCGACCCGGAGCGTCAGGTCGTCCTCGAAGCCCTTGCGGCGGACCACGAGCTGATACCGGGTCACCTCTGCCATCTCGGCCATGACTGCGTCGAGCTGGCCGGGGTGCACGAACATCCCGCGGATCTTGGTGGCGTCGTCCGTCCGACCCAGGATCCGGGTGAGACGCGCCGTGGTCCGGCCGCATGCACACACCGATGGGTCCAGCACCGAGAGATCTCCCGTCCCGAACCGGATCAACGGGTATACCGTGTTGAACGTGGTCACCACGACCTCGCCGGCCGCTCCATCCGGTACCGGATGTCCCGTCTCGGGATCCGCGATCTGAACAATCATATCCTCGGACAGGTGCATCCCCGAATGCTGCGGACACTCATAGGCGATGAGTCCCAGATCGGCGCTGGCGTAGGCCTGGGTGACGTTCACGCCGTATCGCTCTCGCATCGTGGCTCGCAGGGATTCCGGCAGCATGCCGCCCGAGACGAAGGCCACCTCGAGCGAGAGGTCCTGGAGGGGCTTGATTCCCATCTCCTCGGCCCGCTGCAGGATCGTGTGGAGGAAACTTGGCGTCCCCACGTACCCGGTCGCCTGGACGTGACGGAGCACTTGCACCTGCGTCTCGGTGTTCCCACCCCCCATTGGGATGACGGCACAGCCGAAGGCGGCCAGGCCCTCGTCGCACATGCTGCCAGCCGGCGTCAGATGGTAGGCGAAGGTGTTGATGGCGATATCGCCCCGGCGGAATCCGGCCCCATACATGGCCCGCGCCATACGCCAGTAGTTTGGCCCGGTCCCTTCCGGATCGTAGATCGGGCCCGGGGAGATGAAGATGCGCTGCAGGGCCTGGGGCGCGACCGCCACCAAACCGCCGAAAGGCGGATCCTTCTCCTGGAGCGCCGGCAGCTCTCGCTTTCGGAGGGGCGGGAGGCGAAGCAGATCGTCGGGTTCGCGAAGTTGCTCAAGGGAAACGCCAGCGGCCGCCAATCGCTGCCCCAAATGGGACGTGTGGCTCACCGCCTGCCGCAGGATGTCCCGCAGGCGCTCTTGGAGAAAATGGCGCCGGGCATCCGGCGCCATCGTCTCCATGGCCCGATCGTAGAAACCAGGACTCCGGTCAATCCCACCCCGGCCCACAGTCTTCCCCCTCCGGCTCGACAGTTCTCCTGGCTCTCGGCTCTCAACTCTAGGCTCTGAGAATCACTTCTTCGGGAAGCTATCCTCGAAGGGGACGATCATGCTGGCACCATTGAAGATGGCCACCCCCTCGCTCACCTTAACGCCGAAGCTGAAGTCTCCGATCTTCTCCCACCACTCCTTCACGACGTCACCAGGCTTCAAGCCCAAGGCGAGGACCCGCTGACCCGAGGTCACGGCGAGGTTGCCCGGGGCGATCAGCGAGTCGAAAACCGCGATCACCCGAAGCTCGTTGCTGGTCTTGCCGGGAATGTACATTGTCTCGTACACCGTGGGCGTGTTGAGGGCGAAGTACTCGCCTGGCTTGGCCTCGAACGAAACGGTGAACTTCATCTCCTCCAAGGCCACCGGGGTGTCATTGGGATTGCTCACTTTGTAGACGAACGCCAGCACCAGGGGCACGCGAGCCGGAGGCGCCGCGTAGGGGAAGTAGCTGGCCACCTCCACCCGCTCCAACTTCACCCGTGGGGGCTGAGGCGTCCCACCGGCCCCCGGCATGGTCGCACAACCAACCAGAGCCAGGGTGACCAGACAGAGGATAACAAGGACCCCTTTCTCACGCGTCCGCATCGTTCTCCCCCCTTTTCCTCGACGATTGCGTCAGGTCAGCCATCGTTTCCGTCGCTTATAATGTTTCACCGCCCGAAAGCTTTTCCGGACCCCCAGATCGGTGAGCCCCAGGTAGAAATCTCGGATGTCCGGGTTCTCCCGCAGCTTCTCGGCCGGCCCGTCCATCACCACCCGACCGGTCTCCAGGACATAGGCGTACGGGGCCGTGGCCAGCGCCAGCTTCACGTTCTGCTCCACCAATAGGATGGAGATCCCCTCCTCCCGGTTCAGGCGGGTGATGATGTCAAAGATCTCCTTGATCAGCATGGGGGCCAGTCCCATAGAGGGCTCGTCCAGCAGCATGACCTTCGGCCGCGCCATCAGGGCCCGGCCGATGACCGTCATCTGCTGTTCCCCACCGGAAAGATACCCAGCCTGGACGTCCCGGCGATCCTTCAGCCGCGGGAAGTAGTCGTAGACTGCTTCCAGTCCACGCCGCAGGCTGGCCCCGTTGCCTCTGAGGTGGGCACCCACCCGGAGGTTCTCCTCGGTCGTGAGGTGCTCGAAGACCCGGCGTCCCTCGATGACCTGTACGATCCCCAGGGCCGCGATCTCCTCGGCCGACTTCCGGTCGATCCGCTGGCCGAGGAATTCGATGCTGCCATCGGTCACCTCGCCGTCCTCGTGGCGCAAGAGGCCGGAGATGGCTTTCAGGGTGGTGCTCTTGCCAGCTCCGTTGGCGCCCAGCAGGCCGACGATCCCGCCCTGGGGCAGCTCGAGCGAGACCCCCTTGAGGGCCAGGATCACCTCGTGGTACATGACCTCGATGTTGTTGATCCGCAGGGCGCTCCCCGGCGATTGCACCGCAGTCATCCCCTATGCCGATCCGCCTTCACTACAGGACCATGAGCCGAATCCGCCTACCAGCCCAGCCATTCCTTCTCCCACTTATCGGGCCAGCGCTTCTTGAGGTCAACCTCCTTCAACAGGGCGAACTTCTTGTCCTTGATCATGTAGATCCGAACCAGCGGGCCGGGCCGATGGTCGGACGCCGTGATGGTGATGGGTGCCCGGCCCAGTCCTGGCGTCCACTCCCGCAGGGTCTCGAAGGCCTCCTTCACCCCGGGGCCACGCACTTCCCGCGGCAGCTCCTTTCCATCCTTATCAAACAGCTTCCCGGCTTTGTCAGCGCGGACCAGCGCCTCCCGCATCATCAGGACGTCCACCCAGGACTGCACCGTCCGGATGAGACGGTTCTCCAGCGGCACGCCAGGGTTCATTCGTTTGGCGTACTCCATTACCTTGTCCATCAGGGGGACCGGCTCGCCAAAGAAGGCATTGACGGCCGCGCCCATAACCCGTTCCGAGGCCGGTCCCGCCAGCTTGATCAGGTTCTCGTCGTAGCCCCAGTTGTTGACGATGTGGTCGGCGCCCAACCCCAGGGCGTGGGCGTCCTTCACCGCCGTGGCCACGGACATCGTCGTGTTGCCGTGCCAGACCAGGTGCGGGCCGAAGTTCTTGGCGGCCAGGACCTGGCTCTTGGTGTCCAGGGCGGTCAGGGGGACGTCCTGATCCGGGCCGATCTCAAAGCCCAGGAGCGTGGCTTGGTCCTTGATAGCCTTGATCGGGGCGCTGGCATACGGGACGGGCCACCCGTAAAAGGCGACGAATCGGGGCTTCACCCCCTTCTCCCGGTCCGCCTTGAACTTGGGGTCCTTGAGCCAGACCTCGTCATACCACGCCGTGAGGGCCGCCCGTGCATTGCTGGAATAGTCGGTCCCGTAGACGAAATTGTACGGCGTCTTCTTGGGGTCGGTCAGGTGAGACGAGAAGGAGTGGGAGAGATATGGCATCTTGTCGGCGTTTACCGTGGGCGAGAGGGCCTCGGTGTCGCCCGTCCCCCACCCCCAAACCGCCCCCACCTTGTCGAAGTCCCGGAACCGCTTGTAGGTGGTTATGGCCTCCGGCACCCGGTAGCCGTAGTCGTAGAGGAACAGCTTGATGGGCTTGCCATTGATCCCGCCCGTGTCGTTCACGTACTGCACCGCCTCGCGCATCCCCAGGGCAATGTCCTTTCCCACATCCGAGGTGGGGCCTGTGAGGTCGTTGAGGGAACCCATCTTGACCACGCTCTGGGCGACGGCCTCGGATCCCATCGCCAGAAACAGGAACAACCAGACAATTGACCACGCTCTTCTACGCATCATTCCCCCTCCTTTCTAAGTGCAACGTTCCGTCAACTCTACCCGCCTCGCACTCCAATTTCGAATATCGAATCACGAAGGTCGAATTCTGAAATTCCCGTCGTGGTGCGTTGTAGGGAGGAGGCTGCACCCACGCTCTGCGTGGCTCTGCGTGGGTACCCACCTCCGAGAACGGAGGGCCACAAGGGCCCTCCCTACGGCGTAGGGCGGGGGCTTGTCCCCCGCCGGTCTGGTTTCCATCTTCATGGTGAACGAGTGGGCCCCGCCCATGGCACCTAATACGAGAACGGCCACAGGTTGAAATAGTTCTTCATCTGCTGCCAGCGGTAGGCCAGCCCCTTCGGCTCATACAAGAGGAACAGGACGATGGCCAGGCCGAAGGCGGCCTCCTTGACATACAGGAATCGCTCCTGGAGCGCGGGGAAGCTATCGCTCAGGGGAATGATGGCAAACTTCAGGCCCTCCAGGATCAGGGTGATGAACATGGCGCCGAAGATCGTCCCGTGCAAGCTCCCCGCGCCACCGATGAGGATCACCCCCACGATCCAGAGGGACCAGCTAAACTGGAAATGCTCCGGGCTCACGGCCAGGATGGAGGAGATCCAGAAGGCCCCCGCGATCCCCCCCAGGACGCCCGCCACGAAGAAGGCCAGGAGTTTGTACTTGAAAATGTTCACCCCCATGGCCTCGGCGGCGATGTCGTTGTCCCGGATGGCGATCCAGGCCCTGCCGACGCGGCTGCGGAGGAGGTTCGCCATGCCGGCCGTACACAGGATGACCAGGACGATCATGAGGTAGTAGACCTTCAGCTCCGAGTCGATGATCCACGGGCCTATGCGGATGGTCCCGGGCGGCAGCGAGAAGAAAATCCCCCGACCGCCGATCTGGCTGACGTACTGGGTGATGATGAAGTCCACGGTGATGAACTGGGCAGCCATGGTCGTCATGATCAGGTAGAAACCCTTCACCCGGGCCGACGGCAGGCCGAAGAGAACGGACCAGAGGCCTGCCGCGATCGCACCCAAGACCACGCCGACGGGATAGGGAAGCCCGTACTGAAGCATGGCGATGGCCGTGGCGTAGGCGCCCACGGCAATGAAGGCCGCATGGCCCAGGGTGATCTGGCCGCAGTACCCGATAAGCAGTTGCACCCCCATGGCGGACAGGATCGTGTAGCCGATGATGTTGGCCACGGAAACCAGGTAGAGATTGGCCGTGAGGGGAAAGACCACCAGGAGGAACACGAGCAGGGCCACCATCTTGGCCCGGAGGAACGTTGTCCGCCACCAGGCGTGATCCTTGGCGTAATGCTCGAAGTAGACACCTGCTGGCAAATACATCTCAATCCTGCCTCAATGCAAAACTGACAACCGACAACTGACAATGTGAAACCGAGGAGGTGGGATGCATTGGCCGGCTGTCAGTTGTCGGTTTTACATTTTTCATTGAGCGTCCTTAGACGCGTTCGATCTTCACCCAGCCCCACAGGCCGTACGGACGGAACCACAGGATGATGACCATGAAGGCGAAGGGGGCGATCTCCTTGATCCCGCCAGGGGTGAAGCGGCTCAGATAGCCGTCGGACAGGTTCTGCAGGAGGCCGATGGCGAATCCGCCCACGATGGCACCAGGCACGGAGTTGAGTCCTCCCAAGACCACGGCCGGGAGCACCAGGAGGCCCAGGTACCCCACCGAGATGTTCAGGCCGTTGATGTTCCCCAAGAGAGTTCCCCCGACGCCCGCCGCCATGAAGGCGATGGCCCAGGCCAGGGCGTACACTCGATGGGCGCTGACGCCCAGGGAGAGCGCGGCCATCTCGTCGTCTGCAGTGGCCTGCATGGACAGCCCCCACCGCGTGTACTTGAAGAAGGCCACGAAGACCACCAGCATGACCAGGGCGGCGAGGAAGCTCCACACGTAGACCTCCCCTACCACGATCCGTCCCCACCGAATCGGCTCGGCCGGGAAGACCGGCGGCGTAAAGACCCGCGTGTCGGTCCCCCAGATGAATGCCACGATCCCACGAAAGAAGAAGGACAGGCCGACCGTCACCATGATGACCGCCAGGACCGACTCCCCAATCATCCGGCGGAGGAATAGCCGTTCCGTGAGCAGTCCCAGGATGAAGCCGATGATCAGCGTCCCCACCACAGCGAGGGGGAAGGGGATGCCCCAGGTGTAGAAGCTCAGGCAGACATAGCCGCCGATCAGTGTGAGCTCTCCCATGGCGAGGTTTAGGACCCCCGAGCACTTGTATATAAGGGTCCAGCCCAGAGCCACCAGGGCGTAGATACTCCCCACCATGAGGCCCGTGATCAGGAGCTGGCTGAAGAGGTCCATGGCCTTAGCTTCCTGCCGCGTCGGGGACCTCGAGGACGGAAAGTTCCGCCTTCACCTCCGCCACCCGACCATCCTCGTAGGTGACGGTCGTCCCCACGCCGACTCGTTCGGCCCCACTGTAGATCGACTCCACCAAGTCGTGATAGCGGTCCTCCAGGAAGGCCCGCCGGAGTTTCCGCGTCCGCGTCAGTTCCTCGTCGTCGGCGTCGAACTCCTTGGACAGGTTGAGGAACCGCCGGACCCGCGCCGCGGCCGGCAACTGGGCGTTGGCCTTCCGGATCTCCCCCTGGATGAGCTTGTAGATCCGGGGATCCTGGGACAGCTCCTGGTAGCTGGTGTAGGCGATGTGATTGTCCTCGGCCCACTTGCCCACCACGCTGTAGTCTATGCAGATGACGGCCGCGCCGAAAGGCCGCTGGTGGCCCAGGACCCAGGCATCCTTGATGTATGGGCTGAACTTCAACCGGCTCTCCAGGAACATGGGCGAGAAGCGGCTCCCGTCGCTGAGGATGAAGACGTCCTTGGTCCGGTCAAAGAAGACCAGGTGGCCGTCCGGGTCGATGAAGCCGGTGTCCCCGGAGTATAGCCACCCGTCCCGTAGGGTCTTGGCCGTCGCCTCGGGGTCCTTGTAGAAACCCTTGAAGACCGAGGGGCTGCGCGAGATGATTTCGCCCTCGGGGGTAATCCGGACGTCCGTTTCGGGGATCGGCTTGCCGACCGTGTCGCACTTGATGTCGTCGCTCCGGTGGACCACCGAGATGCCGGCAATCTCGGTCTGGCCGTAGATCTGCTTCAGGTTCACACCGATGGCGTGGAAGAAGCGGAAAAAGTCGGGTCCCAGGGCGGAGCCGCCGCTGTAGGCGTTCCGGATGCGGGAGAGTCCCAGGTGGTCCCGGAGCTTCCTGTGGACCGCCTGATCCGCCAGATACCCCAGGACCCGCCAGGGCCAGGGGGCGGCACGCTTGGCCAGCTTGAAATCCGCCAGCCGGTAGCCGATGTCGAAAGCCCACTCGTACATCGCGCGTTTCGCGCGACTGGCGTCCAGGTACTTCACCTGGATGGTCCGCACCATCTGCTCGTAGAACCGGGCTGAGGAAAAAACTGCGTGGGGGGATATCTCCCGGAGGTTGGCAACGACCGTTTCCGGTTCCTCGGGAAAGTTGAGGGTGAATCCGGCCATGAGCCCGCAGGAGAGGGACATCATCTGCTCGCCGATCCAGGCCATGGGCAGGAAGGAGACGAAGTCGTCCGCCTCCAGGCAGGGATCCACCCGCATGAGGTTCTGCCCCATCTTCAGCATGTTGGTGTGGGTGAGCAGCGCTCCCTTCGGCTTGGCCGTGGTCCCGGAGGTGTAGAAGAGCAGGCAGATGTCCTCGCCGTGTCCCTGCTCAATTAGGGCCTCGAACCGGCCCGCCTGGCGTTCCGCGAGGTCGCGGCCCAGGCGCTGGACCTCGCTGAATCGGATGAGGGCCGGATCCTGGTAACCGCGCATCCCCTTGGGATCGTCCCAGATGATCCGTTCCAGCCTGGGGCAGCGGGCCTTGATGGCCAGCGCCTTGTCCACCTCTTCCTGGCCCTCGGCCACCAGGAAGCGGGCGTCCGAATGATCCACGATGTACTGGACTTCATCTATCAGGGCGTCCTGGAACAGCCAGACAGCCACCCCGCCCGCGCACAGGGCCGCCATCTCCGCGAACAACCCCTCGGGGCGATTGTCCCCGATCATGGCCACCTTGTCCCCGCGCCGAAGGCCGAGGGCGGTGAGTCCCAGGGCGAAGGATCGGACGTTGTCCAGGTAGCCGGCCCAGGTGATCGGGCGCCAGATGCCGAATTCCTTCTCTCGCATCGCCACCCGCTGGTCCTGCTCTCCCGCCTTCCGGGCAAAGAGTTTGGGGATGGTGAGATCAGGCGTGATCCCGATCTCTACCCCGCTAGCGACGCGAGACATACAAATCCTCCACCTCTCCCAGGTATGCGCGAGTCACCTCGGGGTTGGTCTGCACCTCGGCCGGGGGTCCCTCCGCGATCTTCTCCCCGAAGTTCAGCACCGCCACCCGGTGCGAGATGTCCATGACGACCCCCATGTCATGCTCGACCAGGACACAGGTCACCCGCCAGCGCTCTTCCTCGTTGAGGTCCAGGATGAAACGCGCCATGTCCTCCACCTCCTCCAGGTTCAAGCCGGCCATGGGCTCGTCCAGGAGGAGGATCCGGGGCTGCAGGGCCAGGGCCCGCGCCAGCTCCACCCGCTTCTGCAGGCCGTAGGGAAGCATGCCGACAATCTTGTCACGGACGTGGGCGATCTCCAGGAGGTCAATGATCTCCCGCTCGATGAACTCTCGGTGGACCCGTTCCTCTCGCGCGGCCTTCCCGGCGTAAATCGCGCCGGAAAGTATTCCGGCGCGCATGTGCAGATGGCGCCCCAGGCGAATGTTGTCCAGGACGGTCATCCCCGAGAAGAGTTCGATCTTCTGGAAAGTCCGGGCGATCCCCAGCTCCGCGCGCTTGTGCGGCGCAAGGTGGGCAATGTCCTGGCCCTCGAAGAGGATTCGCCCCCCGTCTGGGCGGTAGAGGCCATTGATGCAATTCAAGAGGACCGTCTTTCCGGCCCCGTTCGGCCCGATGAGGGAAAAGATCTCCCCCCGGCGGACATCCAGGCTGACCCCGACCAGGGCCTGGACCCCACCGAACGAAATGCGCAGGTCGTCCACCTTGAGATGGATCTCGTCGCGCGCCGGCTGGGTCATCCCCCTCCTCGGGACCCCCTCACTTCCCCCTCATCCCCTTGGGGAGAGGAAAGGTGAGGGGGATTTCGGAATGCGCAATTCGGAATGCGGAATGACCAGCACATTCCGCACTCGGGTACCCTATGGGTGTTCGCCATTCCGCATTATCTTTCCACCCGGATCTTCTCGCCGCGGATGACGATCCCGGACGGATCGATCTCACCCCGAAGGACCCGAAGCTCCTCGTCTGTCGGAGGGGCCAGCGCCTCGAGCCGCTCCGCCAGCAACGGCTTGAACTCCATGCCCTGGAGGACTTCCGATGCGCTCAAGCCCCTCAGAACCCCCAGGAGCGTCAACCGTTTCGTCTCGTCGTCAAAGCCGAAGAGCGCCCGGGAGGTGACGACGCGCCAGGGGCCCGTCCCCCGGGGGAGGCCCGCCTTCTCGCGCCCGCCCGGCCCGCTGAGGTACCCGGGGGACGTCACGAAGTCCAGCCGCTCCACGAAGCGGCGCGGCTCGTGCTTCATCACCAGGATCGTCCGCCAGCAAAGCGAGGCCACCTCGTTCCCCCCACCGCTCCCCGGGAACCGGCGGCCCGGCCGCTCGTAGGTCCCACCCAGCAACGTGGAGTTGACGTTGCCATGGGCGTCGATCTGGGCCGCCCCGATCATGCCGTAATCCACGTAGCCGGCGGCGGCATAGGCGAAGGCCCAGTTCATGTTGCTCCACTGCAGCGACCGATAGACATTCGTGGGGCCCCCCATGGTGCCGCGGACGAAGGGGGTCTGGCTCTGGGGTCCCACCGCCCCGAACTCGAAGACCTGGACAAGCTGGGGCGTGTACAGCCGCTCGGCCAGCATGGCCACGAGCTGTGGCATCCCCCACCCCACGAAGACCGTCTTCCGGTCCTCCAGCAGGCGGGCCGCCGTGCAGATCATGAACTCCGTATCGGTGAACTCAACCATCTTTTCCAATGCGGAATGGGGAGTGCGGAATGCGGAATACCAAGGGAGTTTTCATTCCGCATTCCGAAATCCGCATTCCGAAATCCACCTCACCCTACCCTCTCCCACAACGAGGGAGAGGGGGGTGGGTGAGGGGTTCAGTGATATCCTTCGCGGATGGTGGCACGTCGCGCCAACTCTTGAAGCTTCTGCCGGCCGACCTTCCGATCCAGGAAGTCGGCGTGATCCTGCACCCCGTAGATGTATTCGGTGAGATAGGCCTGCATCTGCTCCTCGGTCTGGATGGCGTTCACTTTGTCGATGTGCTCCAGGTCCAGCTCATACCGCGCCTGGACCCCGCCGGGGTACGCGCCGAAGGGCAGATGCACGACGGCATCCACCAGGAAGTACGGGATCGTGGTCGCGAGGGGATCCTTCCGGAACTCCAACGGGTCCACGATCTCCTCGGTGGAGACGATCACTTTCCTGGCGGCCATGGCGGCTTCCAGCGCGAAGAGATTCGTCCCGAAGATGCGCGCGTTCCCGAACACGTCCGCCTGGTGGACATGGACCAGGAACGCGTCCGGATTCAGGGCCGGCACCAGGCAGATGGGGTCTCCCGTAAAGGGATCGTGCACCACCCTGGCCCCGGAATAGCGCAGGGTGTCGGTCCCCAGCAGATTTCGCATGGGCATGAAGGGGATGCCGCGCGCACCCGCCAGCATGCGGGACGCCAGTGATCCGTTCGTCCATTCAAAGACCCGCACGCGACCTTCGCTCACGGCCCGGCCGATGTAGTTGCCGTAGCCCAGGAACCCGACGTCGATCCGCGAGGCGCAGCCGCTTCCCACCAGGAGCGCGCTCTCGTGCAGCGTGAACTCCGCGCAGACCCAGAGGTCTTTCCGGCGCTGGCGGATGATCTCTCGGACCAGGGCCTGGGGACCGCGGGTGAGCGAGGAGAAGTCGTAGGCCAGGTAGTCCCCGTCGGCAACGTAGCGGGTGATGGCCTCGCGCTCGGTCAGGCGCTTCTCGACCATCTCGCGCCGCTTGTGCTGGCGCACCCAGTCCCGGAAATCATCCGGATGCGCGAACCGGATCTCCGCCGTCCCCTGCAGGATCGTCTCCATGGATTATGTCAGGCCCGGCCTGAGGATCAGCCCCCCTGGCACCCTGCCGGATTGTCCCCTCCCCACATCGGACCCGTATGCATTCGTACTGCCCGCCATGGTGAACGTCCATAGCCAGTGGCAACGACCGATGTCCCGTGACGGGTCTCGAGCTTACAAGCCCGCCTTCCTGAGGACCTCTTCGACGGCCGAGTAGGGGTCGGTTTCACGGGCCGCGATCCGCTCGATCAGCCGGTCCAGCGTGCCATTGCCGATGACCTTCTCCACGACCCGTCCCGTCACCTGCTCCTGGAGCAGCTCCCAGAACACCCACCGGCTCCGCTCCTTCCCCTTTTGCCGGCGCCCTTCCGCCGTTTGCATGAAGGCCTGGTGCTCCAGGATGGTCTGGGTGAGCTCGGCGATGCCCTCTCCCTTCACCGCCACGGTCTTCAGCACCCTGGGCTGCCATCCCTCCGTCGCCTTGCCTAGGTGCAGCATCATCTCGATCTCGGTGACCGTCTTGTCGGCACCGTCGCGGTCGGCCTTGTTCACCACGAAGAGATCCCCGATCTCCATGATGCCGGCCTTGATGGCCTGGATCTCATCCCCCATCCCCGGGACGGCCACCACGACGCTCGTATGGGCGGCCTTGACCACTTCCACCTCGTCCTGACCGACGCCCACGGTCTCGATGATCACGTAGTCTTTCCCGGCGGCGTCCAGAATGTCCACCACATCGTTCGTGGCGCGGGCCAGGCCCCCGAGATGCCCCCGCGTCGCCATGCTGCGGATGAAGACGCCCGGATCCAGGCTGTGGCGCTGCATCCGGATCCGGTCGGCCAGGATGGCGCCGCCGGTGAATGGGCTGGTGGGGTCCACCGCGACGATGCCAACAGACTTGTCGAGGCGGCGCAGCTCTTCCGTGATCCCGTCCACCAGGGTGCTCTTGCCGGAGCCTGGCGGACCGGTCACGCCGACGACATAGGCTTTGCCCGTGTGGGGATACAGGGCCTTCAAGGCGGGGATGGCCCCTTGGGTGGCGTTCTCGATCATGCTCATCAAGCGAGCGGCCGCCCGAATGTCGCCCTGCAGGGTTTTCTGGACGAGGTCCATCCCGTGTGATTTCTCGGTGTAAACCGGCGTTTGTGAACGGGAAAGCTATCACAGCAAAAACCGCCATGTCCATAAAAAAACTCGACAAAATCCGAGTCCCAACGGGCCGTTGGCAGCGGAAGAGCGACTCGGTCTTGACCCGGCGGCAGTGAGGGATTATACAGAACAGACATGCCTGGGTAATTCGAGAGAGAAAAGGAGCGATTGCCTATGGTGCCGTTTGACGCCAAGAAGCTGGCAGGTCTCATGGAAGACGCGGGGGTTTCCCTGGTCCTCGCCAGCACCCGCCACAATGTCCGCTATCTTACCGGCGGCTACTACTTCCACTTCCACGAGCGCTTCACCCGTATCGGGAGAAGCCAATACCTTCCACTGGTCGGCCTGCCCCACCGGCGCCTCGAAGAGGCCTTCTATACCGGCCGCCCCGACGAGGCAGGTCAGATCGAGGCCGAGGGTCTCTGGATCGTCAACCGCCCCACTGCCACGCGCGGCACCGTTGGCGCAGCCGAGGCGGCGGCTGCCGCGACGCAGAAGCTTGGCCTGGCCAACGCCACCATCGGCGTGGAACTCCCCTTCCTGCCGGCGGACGCCTTTCTCGTCCTCCAGCGGTTGCTGCCGCACGCGCAATTTGTGGATGCCACCACGGTCCTAGACGAGTTGCGCGCCGTGAAGAGCGCTGCCGAACTGGCTCACCTGCGGACGGTGTACGACCGGACGGCCCAGGCTATCCAGGCGACCTTTGCTTCGGGCACGCCAGGCATCACGACCGCGGCCGTCGCTGAGCGCGTCCGCCGGGAGATGGCGGACCGGGGCTTGGAGTTCCTCTGGGCCTTCACCTGCGCCGGGCCGGGCACCCTGCGGGCGCCCTCCCAGGTCCGGTGGGAGCGGGGACGCGTCCTGCACATTGATGCCGGGGGCGAGGACCGGGACTACCTGGCCGACGTCTGCCGGATGGGGTGCCTGGGGGAACCCTCTCCCCTTGCCAGGGAGCTACACGCCGCCTGCCTCGAGGTCCAAGGGCGTGTCCGAAAGATCGTCCGGGCGGGCTTGCCGTGCAAGGAGGTGCTGGCAGAGGGCGAGCGCGCCGTCCGCGAGAACCGGTTCGCCCTGTACGCTCGCTTCATTGCCCATGGGATCGGCATGGTCTCCCACGAGCAGCCGGAGATCACGCCGACCAACTCCCGCGCGCTGGCGGCCGGAATGGTCCTCTCCATCGAGACCGAGTGCATTTATCCCCAGGTCGGCCACGTGAAGATCGAGGACGCGGTGGCGGTGACGGAGAGAGGGTGCGAGGGACTCGGGGACATCGGTCGCGAGTGGCAGATCGTCCCGGCGTGACCGGTTTTCCCGCATTTGGGGTCAGGCCTTTATAACTTTATTTTCCACGCAAGCGCTCCTCCACCCGACCGACCAGCCGGGCGAGAGTTGGATTCGAGTCGAGGCGTTGCCGCAGTCGCTGGACTTGGAGGCTGAGAGTCACGGCCGCGCGACGTAACGCCCGGGCAGTCTCCGAATATTGGATGCCAGCAAGGTCGTAACCCACGTAGGCGGCAATCGCCCGCGCCGTGGCCAAGTTGCGAACCCGGCTAGGTGTCCGGATGTCGAGCGGCCGCACCCCAGTCACTTCACACGTAGCACGGACACATTCCTCAACCGTCAGGCGGAGCCGCCGATGCTCAGGGCGGATCCTCCCTTTTCGCTCTGCTGTCTCAATGAACGCTTCACTGCCGAGATACCGCTGCTCGACTAGCTCGTACAAGTCCTCCCGATGGCCTTCGCCCATGCCATCCGCAATGAACCGGCGGTAGGCCGTGCGCCGACGAGGACCTCCTCGGCCGAAATGGCCCAGAATCTGTTCCACGGAGACCCAGCTGGAAGGTGCCGACTCCAGGTAGGCCTTGTGACTGCTCCATCCCCATCGTTCCGGCGCCTGGACCAACCCGGCGCGAACCGGATTCAGATGGAGGTACCGCACAAGGGTGAGAAGATAGGCGTCTCGATCACACAGGATCGCCTTGTAGCGGCCCTGAAAGCAGTGGCCCGTAAGTCGATATTTCTTGTTGAAGTAGGCCGTGTAGCTTTGCTGGATTCCCTGCATGATCTTCGCCAATGGGACGCTGTCCGTTTCTACCAGTAGGTGGATGTGATTCGGCATCAGAACATAGGCGTACACGTGAAAACCATAGCGCTGGTGATATCGCTGTAGGAGGTTTTCGTACCTGGCGTAGTCGCTGGCATCGCGGAAGGATCGCTGCTTCTGGTTTCCGCGACCCATAACATGGAACAGGGCGCCTGGGAAATCTATGCGAGTCGGGCGTGCCATGGTGCGATTTATAGCCCAACATAACATGGAATGGCAATAATAAAGTTATAAAGGCCTGACCCCGAATTCTGACCCCGAATTGGCTTCGGCAAGGTGCGCTGGCCAGGAGTCTAGACCCAGTCGCGGCCCAGGA
Source organism: uncultured bacterium (assembly GCA_964576535.1). GTDB lineage: Bacteria > Methylomirabilota > Methylomirabilia > Methylomirabilales > 2-02-FULL-66-22 > 2-02-FULL-66-22. The sequence continues at coordinate 25,757 of CAZNWB010000001.1, forward strand.
TTTCCCGCGCAATGACAATCCGCTGGATTTCTGACGTTCCCTCACCGATCTCGGTCAGCTTGACGTCGCGGAAGTAGCGCTCGACCGGGAAGTCCCGCAGGTACCCGTACCCGCCGTGGATCTGGATGGCCTCGGTGCAGGCCCGCATCCCGACCTCGGATGCGAAAAGCTTGGCCATGGCGGCCTCCTTCGTCGTGGGCAGGCCGCGATCCTTCAAGGCCGCCGCCCGCAGCGTGAGCAGGCGAGCGGCATCGATCTCGGTCGCCATGTCGGCCAGCTTCCACTGGATCGCCTGGAACCGGGCAATCGGCTGGCCGAACTGGTGGCGTTCCTTGGAGTACTTGGTGCTTTCCTCCAGCGCCCCCCGGGCCAGCCCGACCGCCATGGCGGCGATGCCGATCCGGCCCCCGTCAAGGATCTTGAGCGTGTCCAGGAAACCGTGGTGCACCTCACCTAGGAGATTCTCGGCCGGGACCGTTGCATCCTCCAGGATCAACTGGGCGGTGTCGCTGCAGCGGACGCCCAGCTTCACCTCCTTCCGCCCCGGACGGAATCCCGGCGTGTCCTTCTCCAAGATAAAGGCCGAGATCCCCCGCTTACCCAGGCTCCGGTCGGTGATGGCCATGATGACATACACCGAGGCCACGGTGCCCTGGGTGATGAAGGTCTTGGTCCCGTTGAGGATCCAGCGGTCTCCCTTCCGGACGGCCGTGGTCTGGAGGCCGGCCGCATCGCTGCCCGAGCCCGGCTCGGTGAGCCCCCACGCCCCCAGCTTTTCGCCCCGGGCCAAAGGGACGAGGTATTTTCGCTTCTGCGTCTCGGTTCCTGCCAATGAGATGTGATTGCTGCAGAGGGAGTTGTGGGAGGCGACGGTCAGTGCTACTCCCCCGTCCTCCCGAGCAATCTCCTCCAGTGCAAGAGCATAGCTCACGTAATCCATGCCCGCGCCCCCGTACTCCTCCGGGAAGACCATCCCCAGAAGGCCCAGGGGCGCCATCTTGGTCACGATCTCCCACGGGAACTCGCCCTTCTCGTCGTAAAGGTGGGCAACCGGGCGGATCTCGCGCGCGGCGAACTCCCGCACCATGTCACGGACGGCACGCTGGCTCTCGGTCAGTTGGAAATCCATTGTTCCTTCAAATGAGCGTTCGGTCGTTCGGGGCACCCACGCCACGGCGGTGGAGATCCACCGCGGTGCCGTGGGTCCCGGTGGTTCGGTCGTTCTTGATCTGAGGGAACCACCGAACGACCGAACTGCCGAACCGTCGAACGCTTTATGTTCCTAGGCGGGTACGAAATACACGTCCGTCGGCTTGAACTTGGACAGGCGCTTGAACTGCGCGCGCACCTTCATTCCCACCCAGTCCAGGGACGGCTTGAGCGGGTCCACCCCCATCAGCCGGGCCAGGAACAGGGTGTTTACCCCCGGCCACTCGACCAGGATGAGGACGAAGGGAGTCTCCTTCAGGAACTCCTCGCTGCCGTAGTGGCAGACCGTGAAGGTATGGACGTTGCCTTCCTTCGGCAGCTCGACCCAGTCACACTCGCCCCCGCAGTACATGCAGTGCAGCCGGGGCGTGCCGTAGGTGTACTTGCACGGCGCGCACCGCGTCCCCAGCAGCTTCCCGTTGGCCAGGCCGGCAAAGAAGGGTGAATCCTGGCCGTAGCTGTGGATATAATCAATGTGATAGGGCTGCTTGATGATGATGGGCGCCATCCCCTTCAGGTCCTTGAGATCCTTGGGGAACGGCACGTTGAACAGGATGGTCCCGTCGTCGGTCTCCGGGAGCTTCACCCGCTTCATCTCTTTCTCGCTCATGGCTAGAACCCCTTCTCGAGGATCGAGACCACGACGTAGGTCCCCGTGCCGGCGTGGCTGTGGATGGCCCCACGCCGTGCGTTTTTCACCTGGAGCTGCTCGCTGCCGAAGTGCTTCCCGATACTCCCCTGGAGCTGCCACAGGGCGAAGACCGCCTGCATGAGACCCGTGGCCCCCACGGGATGACCGCAGGCAATGAGGCCTCCTGACGGGTTCACCGGGATCGTTCCCTGCTCCGAAAAGGGATACCCGTAATCCAGGTTCGGCATGAAGGGCTTGCCGGCCTCGACGAACTTGCCCCCCTCTCCGTAGCGGCAGAGGCCCATGTCCTCGTAGGTCTGGATCTCGGACGAGGTGTAGGCGTCGTGCAGCTCGATGAAGTTTAGCTCCGCGATCGGGTTGGTGATCCCGGCCATCTGGTAGGCGGTCTTGGACGCCATGCGCCCGGCCCGGAACGAGTGGACCCCGGGATACTTCAACCCCTTGTAATCCTCGGCCTTCTCGTGGGGGAGCCGAATGACCTCGGCGTGGGGCCGGTCCGCCATTCGCATGGTGTCGATGCCTCCACCTACGCCGGTCACCTTGGCGGGCTTTGGCCGGCGGCCCGTGGCCTTCTCCAGCTTGTTCAAACCCTCCTCGCTGGCAAGAATGACGACGGCCGCGCCATCGCTCATAACGCAGATGTCCAGCATGGTGAGGGGCCAGGCCACCATCTCCGAGGCCCGGACATCCTCGATTCGGATCTTCATCCGCTTCTGGGCGTATGGGTTGTGCAAGGCGTTGTTGTGATTCTTCACCGAGACCAGCGCCATCTGCTCCACGGAGGTTCCGAACTCCTGCATGTGGCGGACCACCATCATGGCGTAATAGCCGGAGTAGAAGCCGCCCACCGGGTAGTCGAAGCTCACATCCGAGGCCAGGGCGATGAACTCGTTCCCCTTCCATGTATTCACGTGGGACATCGTTTCCCAACCGTACACGACGCAGAGGTCAAACCGGCCGGAGGCCACGGTCTCCCACCCCGACTGGAATGCCACCCCACCCGTGGCACCCCCCGCCTCAATGCGCTTGGTGGGCTTGGGACACAGGCCCAGGTAGTCCTGGACCATGCTCCCCGCCTTGAGCTGGCGCATGAAGTGATCCGAGAAATAGGACGCCACGGTCCCGTCCACGATCTCGGCGGCCTTCCGGAATTCCAGCCCGATGTCCTTGAGGGCGTAATCGTACGCCTCCTTGACCATCGCCTGGAACGTCACGTCCGGCCGTGCCTTGGCGAACTTGCTGACCCCCCCCGAAACCAGGTACACGGGTCGCATACTCAGCCCCCCACTCGTTCACACGCTAAACGATCACCTGGGTTTCACGTTGGTCTTCACGAAGGCAATGGCATCCTGGGTGCTGGCACCCGGCGTGTAGACTTCGGCGATCCCGCAGGCCTTCAGCTTGGGGATGTCCTCGTCAGGAATGGTGCCCCCGCCAAAGACCAGGACGTCGTCCGCACCCCGGGCCTTCAGGAGTTCCATCACCTTGGGAAATAGATGCATGTGGGCCCCGGAGAGGCAGCTCATGCCGATGACGTCCACGTCTTCCTGGATGGCGGCGCTCACGATCATCTCCGGCGTCTGCCGTAACCCGGTGTAGATGACCTCCATCCCCGCGTCGCGAAACGCCCGCGCAATGACTTTCGCTCCTCGGTCGTGTCCATCTAATCCCGGTTTGGCAATCAATACTCGAATCTTCCGCTCATTGGTCATGGCTCTGTCCCCTGGCCCCTGGCCCCCGTCTCTAAATGATATTCGGCTCCGTGTACTCGCCCCACGCCTCGCGCAAGACGCCGATGATCTCGCCCACCGTCGCCTGGGCCTTGACTGCCTCCAAGATCTTCGGCATGAGCACGTCTTTCCCCCACGGGTCCTTGCCCAGGGCGGCGGCGCGCAGATCGTCAATCGCGCGATTCCACCGGTCCTTGTCCCGGCTCTTTCGAAGCGAGGCCAGGCGCTCCACCTGCTTCCGGTGCAGTGCCTCGTCAATGAGGAGAATGGGGATCGGGCGCTGCTCATTGTCATCCACGAAGCGGTTCACGCCCACGATCACCTTCTCCCCCCGCTCCACCGCCCGCTGGTAGGCATAGGCGGAGTTGGCAATCTCCTGCTGCGGGAATCCCAACTCGATGGCACGAACCATCCCGCCCAGCTCGTCAATGCGGCGCAGGTAGTCGAGGGCCCCTTCCTCCATCTCGTCGGTCAGCCGCTCGATGAAATAGGACCCGGCCAGCGGGTCAATGGTATTGGTCGCGCCCGTTTCGTGCGCGATCACCTGCTGCGTCCGGAGGGCGATGGTCACCGCCTCTTGCGTGGGCAGGGCGTAGGCTTCGTCCATGGAGTTGGTGTGCAACGACTGGGTACCGCCCAGGACGCCGGCGAGGGCCTGGAGGGCCACCCGGGCGATGTTCACGTACGGCTGCTGCGCCGTGAGGGACACCCCGGCGGTCTGGGCGTGGGTCCGGAGCATCCAGGAGCGGGGATTCTTGGCCTTGAACCGCTCCCGCATCAGGCGCGCCCACAGCCGACGAGCCGCGCGGAACTTGGCGATCTCCTCGAAGAGATCGTTGTGGATGTCCCAGAAGAACGAAAGCCGCGGCGCGAAGTCGTCCACGTCCAGACCGGCTCGGATCCCTTCCTCGACATAGGTGACGCCGTCGGCGATGGTAAAGGCCAGCTCCTGCAGCGCGGTGGCGCCCGCCTCGCGGATGTGATACCCGCTGATGCTGATGGTGTTCCACTTGGGGAAGTGCCGGCTGCCGAACAGGATGGTGTCGGTCACGAGGCGGAGCGACGGCTTCAAGGGAAAGATGTATTCCTTCTGGGCGATGTACTCCTTCAGGATGTCGTTCTGGAGCGTCCCCCCGATGTCGTCGTGGGCGACCCCCATCTGCTCGCACACCGCGATGTACATGGCCCATGCCACCGCCGCGGTCGAGGTGATCGTCATGGAGGTGGTGACCTTGTCCAGGGGCAGGCCGCGGAACAGGACCTCCATGTCCTGAATCGAGTCGATGGCCGCCCCGCACTTCCCCACTTCGCCAAACGCCAAGGGATGATCGGAATCGTACCCCATGAGGGTCGGCAGGTGGAACGCCACCGACAGGCCCATCTGCCCCTGTCCCAGGAGATACCGGTAGCGCTGGTTGGTCTCCTCGGCCGAGCCAAAGCCCGAGTACTGCCGCATGGTCCAGAGCCTGCCCCGGTACATCGTGGACTGGACCCCGCGGGTGAACGGATACTCCCCGGGAAATCCCAGGTCCTTTCGGTAATCCAGCTCAGGGACGTCCAGGGGCGTGTATAGGCGTTCGATCGGTTTCCCGGACACGGTGGTGAACCGGTCGGACAGTTCCGGGGCCCGGTCCACATGCGGCCCCAGCGTCTCTCGTTCCCAACGGGCCTTGTCCTGTTTCAGCCGCTCAATTTCTTCCGGGTCGAACGTCATGAATCCCCTCCGCCTTCAAGGGTCCTTCATCCCAAATTTGCCCGGCACATCGTCCCGTCTCGCTGCCGTCCCCTCGCCCCCACCCCGCCCCCGGCGGGGTACCCGGGAGAGGGTTAGAGTGAGGGGGAAAGAAGGTGTCGGGAAATGATCAGCCGGTGGACCTCCGACGTGCCCTCGTAGATCGTCAGGACCCGGGCGTCTCTGGCGTAACGCTCCACCGGGAAATCCTGAAGATAGCCGTACCCGCCGTGAATCTGCACGGCCTCGTAGGCTGCGCGGTTGGCGACTTCGGACGCGAAAAGCTTGGCCATCGAGGCCTCCGCGGTGAATGACAGGCCGCGATCCTTCCGCACGGCCGCGCGGAACGTCAAGAGGCGTGCGGCCTCGATCTCCGTGGCCATGTCGGCCAGCTTCCACTGGATCGCCTGGAAGTTTCCGATCGGCTGCCCGAACTGCCGGCGCTCCTTGGCATACCGGATCGAGGCATCCAGGCAGGCCTGGGCGATGCCCACCGCCTGGGCCGCGATGCCCGCCCGCCCGTTGACCAAAGAGGCCATGGCGATCTTGAAGCCCTCGCCCTCCTCTCCGATCCGGTTCTCGATTGGGACGTGGCAGTCTTCCAGCACGAGTTCGACCGTATCTGACGCCCGGAGGCCCATCTTCTCTTCGCGCTTCCCGACCCGGAACCCCGCCATCGAGGGCGCGACCAGGAACGCCGTGATTCCCTTGTCACCCTGGGACGGGTCACTGGATGCGAACAGAATGATGACCCCGGCACGACTCCCGCTCGTCACGAAGAGCTTTGTCCCGTTCAGGACGTAGTGTGCTCCCCGCCGCACGGCCGCCGTCCGGAGGCTTGCCGCATCGCTCCCGCTCGTGGGCTCGCTCAAGGAGAAGGCGCCCAGGATCTCGCCGCGGCAGAGGGCGGGCAGGTACGTCCGCCGCTGGGTCTCCGTGCCGTAGCGGTAGATGATCTCGCAGGTCAAGGTGTTGTGGAGGGATACCGTCACGGCGGTACTGGCGCAGGCCCGGCTGATCTCCATCAGGGCCAGGCAACTGCTGACGGTATCCGCGCCCGCCCCGCCGTATTCCGGCGGCAGCGTCATTCCCAGGATGCCCAGATCCGCCAGGCGCTGCAGGGGCTTCTCCGGAAACTGTTTAAGCCGATCCAGCTCGCCCGCGAGCGGCGCGAGCTCTTTCTCGGCGAACTCCCGCACCGTGTCGCGGATCAGGCGCTGCGCGTCCGTGAGCTGAAAGTTCATAACAGGCGTTCGATTGTTCGAGCGTTCGGTGGTTCGGTGGTTCGCATTCCGAGAGAACGATCGAACAACCGAACTGCCGAACGACCGAACGCTTTTGCACTAAAGTGAACGTGCCACCAGCTCCGCCAGATCCATCGCCTTCATCTGCTCCGTCGCGTCCTTGGCCCGGAGGCCATCCTCGAACATCGTGAGGCAGAAGGGACAGGCCGTCCCCACCACGTCCGGCTTGACCCGCAGCGCCTCTTCGGTCCGCTCGATATTCACCCGTTTTCCGATCCGCTCCTCGAACCACATCATGCCGCCGCCGGCGCCGCAGCAGAACCCCTGTTCCCGGTTGCGCTCCATCTCTTTCGTCTGCACCCCCGGCAGCATCTGGAGGATCTGGCGCGGCGCTTCGAAGATCCCGTTGTGCCGGCCCAGGTAGCAGGCATCGTGGTACGCGATGGTCTGCTCGATCGGCTTGCTGGGTGTAACCCGGCCCTGCTGCAGGAGATCGTTGATCAGGACCGAGTGGTGGGTCACCTGGTAGTGGCCGCCGAACTGCCCGTATTCGTTCTGAAGGGTGTTGAAGCAGTGTGGGCACGCCGTGATGATCTTCTTCACGCCGTACCCGTTCAGCGTCCCGATGTTGGCCTGGGCCTGCATCTGGAACAGGAACTCGTGGCCGATCCGCCGAGCGGGATCGCCGGTGCAGCGCTCGCCCTCTCCCAGGATGGCAAAATCCACCCCAGCCGCCTGGAGCACCTGCACCAGGGCCCGGGCCACCTTCTGGGTGCGGTCGTCAAAGGCGGCGGCACAACCCACCCAGTACAGGTACTCGGCCGAGCCCTTCTCCGCAAGCAGTGGGACGTCCAGGCCTTGGGCCCACGCCGTCCGGCTGGGGACCGCCCCCTGATAGGGGTGGCCGCGCGTCTCCATCCCCCGCATGGCCGCCTGCATGGGCTCAGGGAATCGCGCCTCTTCCATGACCAGGAAGCGCCGCATGTTGATGATCTTGGGAATGGGCTCGATCAAGACCGGACACGCCTGATGGCAGGCGCCGCACGTGGTACAGGCCCAGAGCACGTCCTCGCTGATGATGCCGCCGACCATCGGCTTGCCGTTCCCTTTGCCTTTGCTCTTGGCCAGCAGGTGGTCGCGGAGGTCAATAATGAGCCCCTTGGGTGTCAGAGGCTTTCCCGTGGCCCAGGCCGGGCAGGCATCCTGGCACCGCCCGCACTCCGTGCAGGCCATGAGGTCCAGGAGGTCCTTGCGGGGGAAGCCCTGGATCGTCGAGATGCCGAAGTGCTCCGCCTCTTCCAGGGCGACCGGCTGGATCACGCCCGAGGGCTGCGGCCGGCGCAGGGCGATATTGGCCCCCGCCGCCAGGATATGACGGATCAGCGTGTACGGGAGCAGGGCGATGAACCCGAAGGCCAGGACCGCGTGTCCCCACCACGCCACCCGGTGCCACTGGGCCTGCTGGGATTGGGGGAAGCCCGCAAAGCCAAGGCCCGCCACCCAGCCCCCCGGGGACCAGAGCCCCCAGGGGTCCCGGGTAGCCACGATCCGCAACCCCTCGACCACGAAGCCGCTCACCAGGATCGCGAGAAACAACCAGAGAAAGAGACCGTAGCCCTCGGCGTCCCTCGGCTTCCACAACCGCGCCGGCCGTGCGCCGTACCGCCGGACCAGCGCGACGATCACCCCCAGCACCGCGGCCACGCCGAACAGGTCCACGGTCAGGGACATGAAGTAGAGGTAGAAATTGCCCGAGAGCGTTGGCAGACCCAGGTAATCCTGGAGGGCGACGAGGCAGGTGGCGATGAACAACACCCCGAACCCCCAGGAGATGGCGGCATGCAGGCTTCCCCCCAGCGGCTGCGCGAGCAGCCGGCGCTGCAGCACCGCCTGCTGCAGGATCTCGCCAATCTGGCGGCCAAGCGGGGGGATGTCCTTGTCCGGCTGTCCGAGCGCGAGGACCTTGACGAAGCGGTAGCACCCGTAGAGGAAGATCGCCAGAAAAGGGAGGAAGAGAGGATACATCCAAAGATGCGCGGGGATGTTCCAGTAGATTTCCCGGGAAGGGATCATCCGGACGACTCCAATGTGCGACTACCACGCGGCGCGGCGCGCGTGGTCAACGGCGTTCGGCAGTTCGGCAGTTCGGTCGTTCGGTGGTACGAGAACAACCGAACAACCGAACCGTCGAATCCCGCAAGGCGGGAAACAGCCGAACGTTTTTGCATTAGCCTTGAATCAACTCCCGGCACTTCTCGATGAACTTGGGGAGGACTGCCTTGAAGTCACCCACCACCCCGAGATGGGCGACCTTGAAGATCGGCGCGTCGGGGTCGGTGTTGATCGCCACGATGGTCTTGGCGCTGGTCATGCCTGCCAGATGCTGGGTGGCACCGGAGATCCCCACGGCGATATACAGATCGGGGCTGACGGTCTTTCCCGTCTGCCCGACCTGCCAGGAGGCGGGCACCCACCCGGCATCCGTGGCGGCCCGCGACGCGCCTACCGCCCCCTTGAGAATCTGTGCTAGCTCCTCGAGCTGCTTGAAGGCCTCGGGGCCCTTCAGGCCGCGCCCGCCGCTCACGACCACCCGAGCGTTCTCCAGCTTGACGCCACGGACCTCCTCGGCGACCCGCTCCAGGACCTTGGTGCGGACCACGGACGCGTCCAGGGAAACCGGGACCGAAACCTCTTCGCCCACGCGCCCCGCCTGCTCCGGGGCCGGGGCCATCATCCGGGGCTTGACCGTGGCCACCACGGGAAACCGCCGGGTGCTGATCGCCGCGATCGTCCGCCCCCCGTACATCTGGCGACGGAAGACGACCTCGGAGCCCTCGCCCTCTATTGCAATCACCTCGGTCACCACTCCGCCGCCAAGCCTGTGGGCCAGACGCGGGGCCACCTCCTTGCCCAGCGAGTCGTCTGCCAAGAGCACAATCTGAGCCTTGGCTTGCCCGGCAACCTGGGCCAGCACGCTCACGTACGCGTCCGCCTGGACTCCATTCAAGAGGGAATGCTCCGCCCGGAAGACCTGGTCCGCTCCGTACGCGAACACACGCTTAGAAAGCCCCGTGGTCGCGCTTGCCAGTACCGCGGCCTGCACTTTCCCCCGGGTGGCGTCCGCCACCTGCCGGGCCGCCCCCAGGAGCTCCAGCGTATTCTGCGAGGGAACGCCTGCCTGCCCATCGGCCAGCACCAGGACATCGGTCATCTACTCGCCTCCTCCCTATACCAAGCTGTCATCGCTCAGCGATCAGCTCTTGGCTGAGGGCTGATGCTGATGGCTGATAGCCTTCCTTAGATCACCTTGAGTTCCCGCAGGCGCAGGGCGAGCCGTCCAGCCTTCTCGTCCGGCGTGTCCCCGTCCAGCAGCTCGCACCGCGACTCGCGCTTCGGCACATACACATCCATGATCTGCAGCCGAGCGGCCCCGGCCCCGACCCTGGCAGCATCCAGGTTCAGGTCCGCCCCCTTCCACGTCGGCACCTGCTTCTTGGCCGCCGCCATGATGTCCTTCAGCTTGGAGTACCGGGGCACGTTGGTGTCGTCGCTGACAACGGTCACCACGAGGGGGAGCGGCGCCTCCACCCGCTCGTACCCATCCTCCACGATCCGGCGCGCCACGGCCTTGCCGGCCGTGACCTCGATCCGGCTGGCAAAGGTCACGCAGGGAAGATCCATCTCCTCGGCGAGAAGCGGCCCGACCACCTTGTTGCCCGTATCGGCCGACACGCACCCCGTCAGAATCAGGTCTGCCGTCCCGATCTTTCGAATGGCCTGAGCCAGCACGTGGGCCACCCCGAAGGAATCGCTGTCCGGCAGGGACGGATCGCTGACGAGGACTCCGTCATCCACTCCCATGCCCAGGGCGCTCTTGACCGCCGACATGGCCCCCGCCTCCCCCAGGCAGAGGGCCGTGACCTTCCCGCCCGTCTTCTCCCGCAGTTGCAGCGCCACCTCCAAGGCATTCTGGTCGTAGGCGCTGATAACCAGGGACAGGCCGCCGCGGACCTGCCGCTTGGTGGCCGGGTCCAGCTTGAATTGGTCGGTCGGGATCTCGGGATCAATGATTTGTTTGATGCAGACGACGATGTGCATCACGCGACTCCCAGGGTGCAGATACTAGAATTAGAGCGTTCGGTGGTTCAGTGGTTCGACCGTTCGGTGGTTCCCGGACCCCGGAACAACCGAACTACCGAACCGTCGAACTGCCGAACGCTTTAGGATAGAAGAGCGTTGGCGATTACCATCCGCTGCACCTCGGAGGTGCCCTCGTAGATCTCGGTGATCTTCGCGTCACGCATGAACCGCTGCGCGGGATAGTCCATCATGTAGCCGTAGCCCCCGAAGATCTGGACGCCCTTGACGCCGCAGCGCATCGCCACCTCGGAGGCGTACAGCTTGGCCATGGCGGATTCGCGGGTGTACCGCACGCCCTGGTCCTTCAACAGGGCAGCGCTCAGGACGAGCAGGCGGGCCGCGTCAATTTCCGTGGCCATGTCGGCCAGCATGAACTGGATAGCCTGGTTCGCCGCGATGGGCTTCCCGAACTGCACCCGCTGCTTCGAGTAGTCCAGCGAGGCCTCCAGCGCCGCCCGGGCGATTCCCACTGCCTGGGCAGCGATCCCGATCCGTCCGCCGTCGAGCGCCTTTAGGGCGATCTTGAACCCCTCGCCTTCCTTTCCCAGGAGGTTGGCCGCCGGGACCCGGCAGTTCTCCAGAGTGATCTGGGCACAACTGCTCCCGCGGATTCCCAGCTTCTTCTCCAGGTGGGCCACGCTGAACCCCGGCGTCCCGCGTTCCACCACGAAGGCGCAGATCCCCTTGTGCTTTAATTCCTTGCTAACCGTGGCAAAGACAATCGCATATTCGGCCTCGGCGCCGTTGGTAATGAAGTTCTTGGTTCCGTTCAGGGCGTAGAAATCGCCCTCGCGCCTGGCGGTCGTCTCCTGGTTAGCGGCGTCGCTGCCCGCATTGGGCTCACTCAGGCAGAAACAGCCGATGGTTTTGCCGCTGGCCACGGGGACGAGGAACCGCCGTTTCTGCTCCTCCGTGCCGAACCGCACCAAGGGATCGCAGTAGAGCGAGTTGTTCACCGTCATGATGACGCCGTGGGAGGCACAGGCCCGGCTGATCTCCTCCAGCGCCACCACGTAGCAGACGGTGTCCGCCCCCGCCCCGCCATACTCCTGGGGCACCCCGATGCCCATGAAACCCAGCGCTCCCAGCTTCAGGATGGTCTCATGGGGAAACTGCCCCTGCTCGTCCACCTTCTCGGCGATGGGCGCGATCTCCTTGTCGGCGAACTGCCGCGCCGTCTCCTGGAACATCCGCTGCTCGTCGGTCAGCTCAAAATCCATGTCAAAACCCTACTGGAACCGCTAATGGACGCAGATGAACACAGATAAAACACCCCCTGTCTTCCGAACCACTCAGAAAACAATTCGCGCTTATCTGCGTTCATTTGCCGTTGCTTTCTCAGCGGCCCGTGAAGTTGGCCTTCCGCTTGTCCAGGAACGCCTGGATCCCCTCCACGTGATCCTCGGTGGTGAAACAGAGGCTCCAGGCCTTGGCCTCGATCTCCATGCCGCTGGCCAAGTCCACCTGGGAGCCCGCCTCGATGGCCTCTTTCACCATCCGCAGGGTGACGTCGCTCTTGCTGAGGATCTTCGCGCAGAGCTTCTGCACCTCGGCCATCAGCTCCCCCGCCGGCACCACCTTGCATACCAGCCCGATCCGCAGCGCCTCCTCGGCCGAGAGCATGTCTCCCGTCATCTCGAGTTCCTTGGCCTTCTGCTTTCCCACCAGGCGTGACAGGCGCTGGGTCCCCCCGGCGCCCGGGATGATGCCCAAATTGATCTCCGGCTGGCCCATCTTGGCCGTGTCGGCGGCATAGGCGATGTCGCAGGCCATCATCAGCTCGCAGCCGCCCCCCAGGGCGAAGCCGTTGACCGCCGCGATCGTCGGCTTGGACACGGTCTCCAGCTTCCGGAAGATCCGCTGGGCGTTCCGGCTGAAGTCCAGGGCCGGCATCGGTCCCATCCCCACGAACTCCCGGATGTCCGCCCCTGCGGCAAAGGCGCGGTCCCCCGACCCGGTGATCACCACGACGCGCGCCGCGGGGTCCGCCGCCACCTGATCAAAGGCCGCGTCCAGCTCCCGGAACATCTGCCGGTTCAGGGCGTTCAGTTGCTGGGGTCGGTTCAACGTGATGGTAGCGATCCCCTCCTTCACGGTCACGACAATCGTCTCGAATCCCATGGAACCTCCCTGACGGGGTTGTGGGTGGGGCCGAATCAGCCGTGCTTGTAGAACCCGCGCCCGGTCTTCCGCCCCAGGTAGCCGGCATCCACCATCCGGACCAGGAGCGGCGCCGGGCGGTACTTGGAATCGCCGAGTCCTTCCTGAAGGGTGCGCAGGACGGCCAGGCACACGTCCAGTCCGATGAGGTCCGCCAGCGCCAGCGGGCCCATGGGATGTTTCATCCCGAGGCGCATGACGGTGTCGATGGCCTCGACGGTTCCGACTCCCTCCATGAGGGCGAAGATGGCCTCGTTGATCATGGGCATGAGAATACGATTCGCCAGGAACCCCGGGAAATCGGCGGCCTCCACGGCCGTCTTTCCGAGCCGCTTGGCAACGTCGTGGGTCGCCGCGGCCGTCTCCGGTGACGTCTCGACCCCCCGGATCACCTCGACCAGCTGCAGCACGGGGACCGGGTTCATGAAGTGCATGCCGATCACCTTGTCTGGTCGTCTGGTCGTGGCGGCGATCTTGGTGATGGATATCGAGGAGGTGTTGGTGGCCAGGATCGTGCTGGCGCGGCAGGTATTGTCCAACTCGTGGAAGATCGCCTTCTTGACCCCGAAGTCCTCTGGCGCCGCCTCCACGACGAAATCGGCGCTCTTCATCTCCGCCAGGTTCGTCGTTGTGATGAGCTGCTTCAACATGTCGGCCTTCTGGTGCTCGCTGATCTTCCCGTCATCCACCAGTTTCTTCAGGGCCGTGTCGATCCGGGCCCGGGCATGCTGCAGGAAGCGGTCCTCGACATCCCGCAGGGTGACCCGGAATCCGCTCTGGATGGCCACCTGGGCGATCCCATGGCCCATGGTGCCGGCCCCTACCACGCCAACGGTCTTGATCTCCATGGCGACTCCCCCAAGTGATGAAAACCCGACAACGACAGCCGACAGGGAAATCCGAGGAATAGAGTTCTTCGCAACCGCGAGAGAATCCCGACAGTGAAACCAGATCCCGCCTGTGGCGGGACTGTCCCTGTCGGTTCAAATCCGTTCCACCGCCATGGCGAGACCCTCTCCTCCCCCCAGGCAGAGGGTGGCCACGCCGCGCCGGGCGCCCCGATCGGCCATGGCATAGAGCAGGGTGACCAGCAGGCGCGCCCCCGTCGCCCCGATGGGGTGCCCCAGGGCCACGACGCCGCCGTTCACGTTCACCCGTTCCGGGTCCAGTCCCAGCTCCTGAATGGCCGCCATGGCCACTACGGAGAAGGCCTCGTTGACCTCGTACAGGTCCACGCTGTCTGCGGACCAGCCGGTCTTCTTGAGCACCTTCCGCACGGCCTCGATGGGCGCCACCGTGAACCACTCCGGCGCAGTCGCCGCGCCCGCAAACCCGACGATCCGGGCCAGGGGGGTGAGGCCGAGCGCCTCGGCTCGACGGGCCGAGGCGACGACCAGCGCCGCCGCCCCGTCATTGACCGAGGGCGAATTGGCCGCGGTCACCGTCCCGCCCTCCTTGAAGGCCGGCTTGAGCCGCCGCATCTTGGTGAGATCGCCCCGCTTCGGCTCCTCGTCCTCGGCCACCGTCGCGACCTCGCCCTTGCGAGCCGGGACAGGCACCGGCACGATCTCGGCCGAAAACCTCCCGGCGGCCTGGGCCGCCAGGGCGCGGGTGTAGCTCCGTGCAGCGTAGTCGTCCTGTGCCTCGCGCCTGAAGCGGTACTTCTCGGCGCACAACTCCCCGCAATAGCCCATGGAATACTGGTTGTACACGTCCCACAGGCCGTCCAGGATCATGGAGTCAATGAGCTGGGCGTGGCCCATCCGGTATCCGGTGCGGGCCCGATCCAGGAGGTAGGGTGCGCGGCTCATGCTCTCCATGCCGCCGACCAGGACCATCTCTGCCTCGCCCACCTGGATGCGGTTGGCGGCCAGGATCGCGGCCATCATCCCGGACCCGCACACCTTGTTTACCGTGAGGGCCCCGGCCGTCACCGGCACCTTGGCGCCGATGGCCACCTGGCGGGCCGGCGCCTGGCCCAGCCCGGCCGACAGGACGTTGCCGAAGATCGCTTCGTCCACCTGCGCGGGCTCCACGCCGCCGCGGCGCAACGCCTCGGCCGCGGCGATGCTGCCGAGTTGCGTGGCCGGAATCGCCGCCAGGCTGCCGCTGAAACTCCCGATGGGGGTTCTGGCTGCCCCCACAATCAGAACATCTTGCAATGCTCTCTCCTCTGCCCGCAGGCTCCCCGGCGCCTCAGCTCCCCTGCCCCGCCGCACCGAGGTTGCCGTCATTGGATGTGAGGTATGCCGGCCGGTCAGCGCTGATGCCGTCCAGGATCAGGTTGGTCAGGCACTCGATCACGGCATCCAGTGTGTAGCTCTTCAGATTCCATCGCTTCAGATCCCACACCGCGCAGAGGAACAGGAGGCACACCGCCAGGAGGTGCGGTTCCTTCACGGCAAAGTGCCCGGCTCGATTTCCCCGCTCCAGGATCTCCCGGAAGACTCCGACGTAGGTGCGATCCACCTCGAAGAGGGCTTGGAGTCCCTGGCGGCCCAGGGCGTGTGACTCCTGGTACAGCAGGACGACGACGTCCTCGCACTCGTCGTAGATCTTGAGGGTCGCCTCCAGCGCCGCCTTGAGCTGCAGGCGGGGATCCTGGATGCCCTGCGTGGCCGCTAGCATCCTGGCTTCGAACGTCCCGAGGATCCGGCGGTACACCAGGCAGAGGATGTCTTCCTTGGTCTTGATGTAGCTGTACAGGGTGCCGATGCCCAGGCCGCAGCTCTCGGCGATCTCGCGGACGCTGGTCTGGTGATACCCCTTCTTGGAGAAGAGCTTGATCGCGGCATCGCAGATCTGCGCATGCCGCTTGCCAACCAACTCCTGGTCTTTGACGATTGTTTCGATCTCTTGGGGCGTGTTTTTTCCCATGAGCGTCCCAGGAAGTCTACCCGATCGAGCGTTCGTTCAGGGTGGAAAAATCCTATAGAATCCGGATAGTTGTGTCAAGGCAAATCCTGGTCTTCTAAGGTTTTGGATCCGACGGTCGGCGTGCGGATACGCGGCTGAGACGGGGACGGGAAGCCCGGGCTTCCTACTGGACGGCAGGTGGCGGAGAGGCACCCCTTTGTGACTTCGATCCCTGCGAGGTGGGAGTTCGAGTCCACAAAACAGATTGTCGGGCCTGCAGGATCAAGCCAGCAAGTTGATATACTCGGGCTGTTCCCGGTTCCTCCTTAACCCGACGTCCTGGCCCAAGGATTTCCCGAGAAGCCCCTTGGCAATGGGAGCGCTCGGCGTGATTACCCGAACTCTCCCTTGCCCGTCGTCCAGCGGGATCTCCATGCCTCCACAGACCGGCAGGATGAAGTACAGGGAGTCCACCGAACCATCCGCGGGACCGATGCCAACGACACATCCAAGGGCAACGTGCTCCGGCGCTTCAGGCATCCGGAGCTCTCGGAGGGTCCGCAGCCAGAATTCCCGCTCCTGGATGGTCCCGGCCAACGCATTTGCCAGGTACGAGGCCTCGATCCCCGTGACCTCGCGCTTGCTCTTCATCACGTGCGGAGAGTCCAGGGTCGCCTGCCTGGCCACGGCATACCCCGACCCCAGCCGCCGCAACGTCTCCTCCACCTGCGCAATCACCTGCCGCAGCAACTTCGTCTTGTCAACCCGAATCTCGCCCAGGCCACACCTCATTCTTATGATCCATCAAGATCCCGCAATCGAGCCACACGCTCCAGCGTTCGCTCCCATATTCCGCATTCGGGTACCCCCTGGGTGTTCGGGTACCCCCCGGGTGTTCCGCATTACGTTACCACCCGATTCCGCCCGGCGTCCTTGGCACGGTACAGGGCCTGGTCCGCCGCCTTGACGACCTGATCCGGCTTCCGCTTGCGTTCCTCCCGCTCAGCCACGCCGATGCTCACCGTCACCAGCACGGCCTTTGGAGGGCCACTCTGTGCTTTAGGGGTGTCGGGCTTCTTCTCGGGCCGGTCCGCCCCGCGGAGAACAAAACAGGATGCCTGCACTTCCCTGCGCAGGCTGTCGAGATGCGGCATCACATCCTTGGCGGACTGACCCGGAAACACCACGGCAAACTCCTCGCCCCCATAGCGGAACGCCTTTCCCCCGCCGGCCACCCGCTCGAGTTTCGAAGCAACCATCCGGAGGACCTGATCGCCCACGTCGTGACCGTACCGGTCGTTGAATTGCTTGAAGTGATCAACGTCCACCATCCCCACCGCGTACTGGCTGCCCAGTGTGAGGAGTTCCTCGTTCAGCGCCCGCCGCCCGGGCAGTCCCGTCAATTCGTCATAATACGCCATTCGGTAGGAGGTTTCGATCAATGCCACCACAAGGATGAGCCCGGCGGTTGCCAGGAAGGAGGTTCCGTCCCACCCGGCGCGGATGGTTTGCAGTGCTGTGAAGGCCGCGACCAGCGCCCACGCAAACCCCTTTCCGATTGCGTCCCGATGCAGGAAGAAACGGGCCACAAGGAGAATGGCCCCCCCACCAAAGGCCACCAACCCCGCCTGCGAGATCGGAGTCCACGCGACGAGATTCACACCAACGAACTGGTATTGCAGCATGGCCGCCAGCTCACGCGGCCTGAAAAAAGATAGCACCCCAAGGACACACACCTGCCCGAAGATCGGAATCAGGCGCTCCAGGCCCCGGGTGGTGAAGAGGCTGCGCTCGGACAGAAGCGCGTATGCTGCCAGATTCGCCGGCAACAGCAGCGCGACGGCGTGAAAGACGATTCGACCGATGTCGCCCCCTGGTGCCGGGTCCTGGGGAAAGAGCACCAATGCCCTGTCGGCCAGCGCCAGGATGAGCAGGGCGTACACCACTCGACTGCGGTTGAAGTACCAACCCAGAATCACTCCCAGCGTTGCGGCCGCATAGGGATACGCCCGGAGGAACGGCAGGGCCGAGTCAGGCAACACCCCCGGCCGCAGACAGACCAGGGCCGCGACCCATACGAGGCCCCCCGGAACCACAAAGTCGTACAGCCGTCTCATAAGAGAGACTCTGGCAGACGCATTACGTTTTCCCAAACACATTTCTGCCTGAGGAGAAGGGCGGCGAAGAGCGGCAGGGGGAAACGAAAGGCGGGCTGCGGCGCCCGGGCGCCGCCAGGTTCAGTGCGAATCCGGGCATCGGAGAGCATGGATCAGCCACGTTCCGGTTCCGGTGTCTCTCTGATCCGGTTCTCGAGCCGGCTGCGATGCGCGTGGGGATCCCCTGTGATTCCTATCGGCCTCCGGTGATGTAGTTCTCGAGTTGCTTGATCAGGAAATCCTTTTCTTCAATCGTCGCCTTGACGAGATCCCCGATGGAAATCACGCCGACGACTTTGTCGCCCTCCATCACCGGCAGGTGCCGGATATGTTTGTCCGTCATCAGCGCCATGCATTCTTCAACAGTCTGCGCCGGGCGAATGAAGAATACCTTCGCGGTCATGATCTCCCGGACGGAGGTATCCAAGGATGATTTCCCCTTCAGAATGACCTTCCTGGCGTAATCGCGCTCCGACATGATGCCGACCAGCTTTCCGCCATCCAGCACCAGTAACGCTCCGACCTCTTTCTCGGCCATGAGCTTCAGGGCGTCAATGACCATCGTGTCCGGACCCACGGACCACAACCGCTGCCCCTTCTCTTTCAAGATATGCCTGACGATTTTCATGGCTGCCCCCGATGTCCCCGCGCTGTCACCCCGTGGATGCCTGGCGCACGAACGGCCCACCTGGGGTGCCGCCCGGCATGGATTTCGTGGCCAGAAGGCTATCGAAACCCCGCTCGACTGTCAAGAAAAAGGCCTGAGCGGGCAGGGGCCAGGAGGTCAGTCCGCCTTCTTGGCCTGCTCCCGGAGCACGTACTTCTGAATTTTCCCGGTGGCGGTCTTCGGCAGGGGCCCGAAGACGATGCGCTTGGGCACCTTGAAGCGCGCCAGGTTCTCCCGGCACCACTGGATGAGGTCGTCCGATGTGGCGGGCCCGGCGTCCGGCTTGAGGGTCACGAAGGCGCACGGGGTCTCGCCCCACGTGTCGTCGGGCCGGGCCACGACCGCCGCCTCCATCACGGCCGGATGGCGGTACAGCATCTCCTCCACCTCGATGGAGGAGATGTTCTCGCCCCCCGAGATGATGACGTCTTTGGAGCGGTCCTTCACCTCCATGTAACCGTCGGGGTGCCGGACGGCCAGATCGCCCGTCCGGAACCAGCCCCCGCGGAAGGCCTCTTCCGTCGCCTTGCGGTTCTTGAGGTACCCCTTCATCACGGTGTTGCCTCGCAGCATGACCTCGCCCATGGTCCGGGCGTCCCCGGGCACGGGAGTCAGCGTCTGCGGATCCGCCACTATCATGTCTTCCAGGGTGGGGTACCGAACCCCTTGCCGGGCCATGCGGGCCGCCCGTTCCTGCTGTCCGAGTCCATCCCAGTCCGCCTGCCAGGCACACACCGTGGCCGGTCCATAGGATTCCGTCAGCCCGTACAGATGCGTGACGCGGAAACCCATGGACTCCATCGCCGTGATCACCGCCGACGGGGGAGCGGCCCCGCCCGTCGCCACCTCGACGGTGCGCTCGAGCCGTCGCCTCACCTCGGCCGGGGCGTGGATCAGCATCGACAGGACGATCGGCGCGCCGCACATGTGGGTGACGCCATGCTGCTCGATGGCGGGAAAGATCAGCGTGGGATCCGCCCGCCGCAGGCACACGTGGGTCGCGCCCACGGCCGTGACCGCCCAGGTATAGGTCCACCCGTTGCAGTGGAACATGGGCAGCGTCCACAGATAGACGGCTCGCGGAGAAAGGCCGAAGGTCAGGGCGTTTCCCAGGGCGTTCAGGTAGGCGCCGCGGTGACTGCCGACGACCCCCTTGGGATTTCCCGTCGTGCCCGAGGTGTAGAGCAGATAGATGGCCTGCCACTCGTCCGCGGGTCGCGGCCAGTCGAATTCGGCATCGCCCTCCTGGAGAAAGGCCTCATAGTCCTTCTCGCCCAGGAGCGTCCGGCCCCTGTCACCCGGGTAGAGCGGGTCGTCGATGTCGATGACCGGGATCTTCCGGGGAACCAGGGTCAAAGCCTCCCGGATTGTGTCGGAGAACTCCGTGTCGGTGAGGAGAAGCTTGGCCTCTGCGTGCTCCAGGATGAAGGCGATTGACTTGGCGTCCAACCGGTAGTTGAGCGCGTTGAGGACGGCCCCCGCCATGGGCACACCGTAATGGGCCTCGAGCATCGCCGGGACGTTGGGGGCCATGATCGTCACCGTGTCGCCCACGCCGATCCCGCGCCGCGTGAGGGCCGAGGCCAGTCGCCGGCAGCGCGCGAAGAACTCGGCATAGGTGAACGTCCGCTCCCCGTGGATGACTGCGGGCTTGTTCGGGTAGACGGCGGCCGACCGCGCCAGGAAGGACACGGGGGTCAAGGGGGCGTAGTTGGCCGGTCCCCGGCCCAGATCCATCTCATAGGGATTCATTGTAGGAAACCCTCACCACCAAGACACCATGGCGGCGGCTAGCAATCAGGCAATCCGGCAATCAGGGGTTCCGAGTTTCCCGATTGCCAGGTTGCCCAGTTGCCAGATTGCCTCCCCGCTCTTACCCACCCAACCTCCGGACTTCCTCGCGGAACCGCTCCACGCTTCGCAGCTTGACCTCCTCGTACCCGCGGATCAGGTCGGGCAGGTTGGCCAGGGTGACCGCCCGCTCGTAGCTCTCGCGCGAGAGGCCGACCAGCGCCTTCTCGATGAGGGCCCGGTACTCGCCGATCAGCGCCCGCTCGAGGCGCCGCACCCGGGTGTGCCCAAAGACGTCGAGGGGAGTCCCCCGCAGTCCCCGCAAGGCCACCAGCATCCCGAAGACCCCCGTGATCCATCGGCCGAACCTGAGCTTCTTCTTCAGACCCAGGCCGCGCAGCAGGGGTGGGTGGAGGTGGTACTCCACCCGGACTCCGCCGGGGTAACGCCGGGTCAGCTCACGCGTTAATCCGTCCGCG
This sequence comes from uncultured bacterium, assembly GCA_964576535.1. Lineage (GTDB taxonomy): Bacteria > Methylomirabilota > Methylomirabilia > Methylomirabilales > 2-02-FULL-66-22 > 2-02-FULL-66-22. The sequence continues at coordinate 46,573 of CAZNWB010000001.1, forward strand.
AGGTGCAGGCGGGCAACCTCGTACTCGTCCTTGTATGCCATCAGCTTGAAGAGGTGGCAGGCGACCCCTACGGCCAGGCGGTCCTCGCCGGGCACCGCCGCCTGCTCCGCCTCCCGGACCTTCCTGACGAAGTCCACATACTCGCGTGCATAGGCCACGTTCTGAAAGGCGATCAGCTCCGGCACCCAGATCTCGAGGCGGCGCTTGAGCTCGCCGCCCGCCCCCACGCTCTCCACCAGGGCACGGGCCTGGGCCGAAGGCGCCGGGGAGGCCTCGACGGCTCCCAGCCGAGGTCGCGTGAGGCTGCCCGCCCAGGCGGGGTCGATCACGGCTAGACGGCCTGCACGGAACGCCTGGACGTTCACCTCCACCGACACCCCGTTGAATGCGATGGCGTCTTCAATTGCCTTGGCACTGACGGGGATGGCGCCGGCCTGGTACGCGGCCCCGAGGAGAAGCAGGTTGGCAACCATGTGGTCGTCGAAGAGGGTCTCGGCCATCTCGACGGCGTCGAGGTACACGTTCTCATCCTTCCGGGTGTATCGGGTGACCGATGCCACGAGTTCCCTCGCATCAGGGAAGTGGATCTCGGTGGAGGCGATCATGGCCCCGGTCGGCACGCGGCTCGTGGACACGATGGCGATGGTCTTGTCGGGCCGGGCACAGCTCAGATTCTGCGGCGCGGTCCCCGCGAGCAGGTCGAAGACCAGGTAGCCATCCGCCTCGCCGGCCGCGGTCTTGTTGGAGACGTCCTCGGGCCGGTCCATGATCTTGAGGTGCGAGACGACGGGTCCACCCTTCTGGCTGAGGCCGGTCTGGTCGAGGCCGCGCACGACCCGGCCGTCCAGCAGCGCCGCCGTCCCGAGGATTTGGTTCACGGTCACGACGCCGGTCCCGCCGATTCCCATCATGACGAGCCCGCACTCCCGCGGGACCGCAAGGGAAGGCTCCGGCAGCTCGCGCTCGAGGCGAAACGCCTTGTCCTCCCTCCGCTCCCCGGCCGCACGGGGGGTCACAGTGACGAAGGCCGGGCAGTCGCCGTCCAGGCACGAATAGTCCTTGTTGCACGACCCCTGGTGGACCTGGGTCTTGCGCCCGAACTCCGTCTCCACCGGGTGGACGGACAGGCAGTTGCTCTTGACCCCGCAGTCCCCGCACCCCTCGCACACCGCCTCGTTGATGACGACCCGCATCGGCGGGTCCGGGAGGTTTCCGCGCTTCCGCAGCCGGCGCTTCTCCGCCGCGCATCGCTGGTCATGGATGAGGGCCGTGACGCCGGGCGTCTCCCGCAGCACGCGCTGGGCCTCCTCCAGCCGGTCGCGGTGCCAGACCTCGACTCCGGGCGCCCACCGGGCGCCCCGGGGATACTTCGCGGGCTCATCCGTGGTCACGATCACGCGCCCGACACCCTCGGCCTCGAGCAGATGCGTGAGTCCGGGGACCGTCATCCCGCCGGCCGGCTGCTGCCCGCCCGTCATCGCCACCGCCGAGTTGTACAGGACCTTGAACGTGATGTTCGCGCCGGCGGCCACGGCCTGTCGGATAGCCAGGGATCCGGAGTGGAAGAGGGTCCCGTCGCCGAGGTTCTGGAACATGTGGGGGATCTCGGTAAAGGGCGCCATGCCGACCCACTGCGCCCCCTCGCCGCCCATCTGGGTGACGCCCACCGTCGTGGGCCGGGTTCCCAGGGCCAGCGTATGACACCCGATGCCGCCACCCGCGTAGGACTCCTCCGGCACCACCGTGGAGCGGTTGTGCGGGCAGCCCGAGCAGAAATAGGGCTGCCGCTGAAGGCTGACCGGCGCCGGCCGGTCTCCCACCTCTTCCAGCAGCGCAACCCGTGCCCGGATGGTTTCCAACGGCACGCGTCGCGTGAGGCGCGAGGCCACCAGTCTCGCAATCCGGTCGGCATCCAGGTCACCCGTGGACGGCACGAGGGGCTGGCCCAACTCGTCCTGTTTGCCGACGAGGCGCGGCCGCTCCCCCTGGTTATAGAGGATCTGGCCGATGAAGAGCTCGAGGAAGGCCCGCTTCTCCTCGATGACCAAGACCTCCTCCAGGCCCTTCGCGAACTCCCGGATGATCTCCGGCTCCATCGGATAGAGCATCCCCACCTTGAGGAGGCGGATACCAGCGCGCCGTAACGCATCGTCGTCGAGCCCCAGGTGGCGGAGCGCCTCCCGCAGGTCGTGATAGGTCTTCCCCGCCGCCGCGATGCCCAGCCAGGCCCCAGGCGTCGGCACGGAGATGCGGTTCAGCCGGTTCACGGCCGCGAAGGCCTTGGCCGCCTCCAATCGCCCGGTGTGCAGTTCCCGCTCCAGCTCCAGGCTCCAGGGCGGGAGGAGCATCGGGCTCTGCGTCGGCCGCCATGGGCGCCCTCCCCAGGTGAAGCCCGGGTTCACAACCGGGATGCGGTCTGGCGTCACGTCGGCCGTGCCGATCTCGTCCGCCACGTTCGTCACGACCTTGAATCCCACCCAGAGGCCGGAGTAGCGCGACAGCTCAAAGCCAAGCCGCCCGAGGTCCAGGATTTCCTGAACGCTTCCGGGAAAGAGCACCGGGAAGAAGGCGTCGTAGAACGCGACCGTCGAGTCGCTGGGCAGCGTCGAGGACTTGCACGCGGGGTCGTCGCCCCCCAGGGCCAGCACCCCGCCGTGGCGGCCGGCCCCCGCATAGTTGGCATGCTTGAAGGCATCACCCGTCCGGTCCACCCCGGGGCCCTTGCCGTACCACATCCCCAGGACGCCGTCGTATTTGCTCCGGGGCAGCAGATTCACCAGCTGGCTGCCGAAGACCGCCGTCGCCCCCTGCTCTTCGTTCACGGTGGGGAGAGAGACGATGTGGTGCGCGCGGAGGAGATCGCGATTGCGCTCCAGCGTGATGTCGAGCCCGCCAAGGGGGGAGCCGCGGTACCCCGCGATGAGCGTCGCAGTGTGCAGGCCCCTGCGCCGATCGGCCCGGTGCTGGTCCAGCGGCAGGCGGACCAGCGCCTGGATCCCGGAGAGGAAGATGCGCCCTTCCTCCCGGTGGTATTTCTCATCCAAGGTGAAGTCCCGGTTCCTCGCCATTCGCCCATCCGCATCGGCCCCGAGAGCCGCGGAGCATCTCAGAGCGTGCTCAGGAGGTGGCCTCCATCCACGGGAATGATGGCACCGGTCATGTATCGCGACGCATCCGACGCCAGGAGCAGGAGCGCACCGTCGAGGTCGCCCGGTTCTCCCAGGCGACGCTGGGGGATGCGCCGGACCATCGCCTGTCCGGCCTCGCCTTCGAAGAAGTCCCGGTTGAGATCGGTCCGGATGTAGCCAGGCGCGATCGCGTTGACCCGGATGTTGTGCCGGGCCAGCTCCAGGGCCATGACCTTGGTGAGGTGGATCAGTCCGGCCTTCGAGGCGCAGTACTCGGGAACCCCTCCGACAGCCCGGAGGCCCAGGATGGAGGCGATGTTGATGATGCACCCACCCTGACCGTGGGCCACCATCCGCCGGGCGACCTCCTGGGCAACCAGCCAGGCCCCCTTCAGGTTGGTGTCCATCACCCGGTCCCAATCGTTCTCATCGTGCTCGAAGAGGGGCTTGCTGACGACGACACCCGCGCTGTTGACCAGCGTCGTGATCCCACCCAGTTCGGCCTCGGCCCTGGCCACCGCCTCGCGGACGCTCGAGGCATCCGTGACATCCAGAGCGACGACAATGGCGCGGCCGCCGAGACGGCCGATCTCCGCCGCCGCCTCGGCCAGCTTGTCGGCTGACCGCGCCGCCAGCGCCACCACGGCCCCCGCCCGGGCCAGGGTCAGGGCAAAGTGCCGCCCCAGCCCGCTGGACGCCCCGGTCACGAGAATCTTTTTCCCTTCAAGCCTGAGCAGATCGGCCACCGGAAATTCTCACCACAAAGCCTCTAAGGTCCAGATTGGCAATCAGGCAACCCCGCCGGTGGCGGGGCCACTCGGCAACCAGGGGTTCCAAGTTGCCCAATTGCCGAATTGCCAAGTCGCCAGGATTCCTTGGTGCCCTTGTCCCGCCGATGGCGGGATTGGTCGTTCGTTCGCACCATCTGCGCTCACTCCTGGATCCCGGCCACCCACTTGGCGTACTCGTAGGCGGCCCGGGAGTCGTAAGAGCGGAAGATCGCCAGCTTCTCCGCCTCGATGGACCCCTCGGCGTGCACCGCCAGGACCTCCTGATAGCCGCCGAAGTCCGAGGCAGTCAGATCGCGCACCATCTTGAAGGCCTGCAGGCGCTTGTCCCCGGAGACCCCCTTCTTGCCGGCCAGGTATTTCTTGACATACGGCCCAATCTCGGGACTCTGCAGGTCCCGGCCGGACGGCCCGGTGACCACCAGGCCGCCGCTGATGTCCTGGACCCATTGCACCGCCTGATGGTACTGGCTGGCGAAGTGATGCTTGGCGATGTTGACCAACATCTGGTTCGGGACCGCGATGCCCGGCTCCATCATGCGGCACGTGAGCGCCGCGTGGTGTGTGAGGACCCGGAGGGTCTCGGCGTAGCTGATCAGGTGGATCATCTTGTCCCGGACGTGGGAGACTTTCTCCAGGCCGTTGTACTCCGCCATCAACCGGGCGCACCCCACCAGCAGGTCCACCAAAGGCAGCTTGTAGGAAATCGCCGTGAAGCGGTGGAACTCGACAAACGTCAGGGCCAGGGGTCCCGCATACTGCCACTCCCCCTTCAGGAAGACCCGGTCCCACGGGACCAGCACGTCATCGAAGACGGTCAGGGTCTCCATCATGCGGTGCTGGCCGCTGATGGGGTGATCGAAGCGGTCCATCCGGGCAGCGCCGTACGGGGCGGCGATGAGCTTCAGCCCTTTGGCATCGGCCGGAACGGCGAAGCTCACCGCATAGTCTCGGTCCTTCTCCCCGAGGGCGCGCGTCGGCAGGACGATGATCTCGTTGGCGTTGGTGGAGACAGAGGTGTGGACCTTGGCGCCCCGGATGCGGATCCCCTCCGAGGTCTCCCCCACGATATGGACGTAGAGATCGGGGTCCGCCTGCTCCGAGGGTGCCAGGCTCCGGTCGCCCTTCACGTCGGTCTGGGCCACGGCTACCGCCAGGTCGTTGTCCCGGCAGGTGGCATGATACCGGCGCACCCGCTCGAGGTATCTCGTCCCGAGCTTGTCGTCCATCTGCTTGGCCAGAATGTGCAGGGCAAAGAGCGCGTCGGTGCCGATCTCTTTGATCAGCACCACCAGGGTCCGTCCCAGTCGGGTGGCCTGTTCGATGAGTGCGCTCCGTTTCATCAGGTCGTCGCTGGTCCGGGGGAGCTGGTAGTACCGGCTGATGAGTTGCCCGGTCGCCTCGTCCTTAACGGTCGCCAGGTCTTTCCACTTCGGCTCCTCGGCCATGCGGTAGTCAATGCTGGCGTGCTCGATCGCGACCTGGATGACCGGGTGCTCCGTGACGTCGGACACCCGCTCGCCCTTGTAATAGACGGCCCGGCCGTCTCGCAGCGAGGCGACGTACTGTTCAGGAGTTCTCAGCGCCATGGCATTCCCCCTCCTTCCGTGTTGCACTGCCATGGCCATTCCGCATTCCGCAATCGGGTACCCACTGGGTGTTTCGCATTCATGTCCGCCCCCTTCCATCCCCTACCGCCATTCCCATTCCGCACTCGGGGACCCCTTGGGTGTTCCGCATTCGTCCTCTCGGCTCTCGGCTCTCAGTCCTCTTCATTCCACATTCCACATTCGGGTACCCCCTGGGTGTTCCGCATTTCTGTCCACCTTACCTGGCCGTCGAATGCCCCCGACCTAGTGGTCGCAAGTAGTCGGGAAGTCGGGTCTTCTCGTCGATGACCGCCGACTCGATCTGCTGAGGCCTGAGACCTATTGCCCCCGAAAGATCGACCCCCTGAAGCTGGGCACCCTGCAGATTGGCCTGCCAGAAAAACGTCTCGCGGAGATCCGCTCCTTCGAAGTTCGCCTCCTGGAGATTGGCTCCCTGCAGGCTGGCTCCCTGGAGCTGGGCTTTCTCGAGGTTGGCGCCCTGCAGGTCCGCGCCCTGAAGATGGGCCCCCTGGAGGTTGGCCCCCTGAAGCTGGGCCTCCTGAAGGTTCGCGCCCTTCAGGTCTGCCCCTTGCAGATCCGCTCCCCGCAGGTCGGCCCCCGCAAGTATCGCACGTTTGCTCAACGGCGCTGATGCAGCCTCAAGGTTTCGACCGTCAGACAGAGCCCACCCAAGTATAGCCAGGACCGCACAGATTGCCGCTAGCCGGGCGAAAGACCCGGTGCGCCACGGGAATCTCTGGATGGGCAACCAAAACTGCGGGTGCTGTCGGGCCATGGACCCCCCTCCCCGGAGGCACCATACATACCCCGGCAGTCCCACTTTCAGCAATACCCTTTACACAGAGACACCGGGAAGGGGTGGGGAGCGGTCAGGCGGCAAGCGGAACGACCACTATGGGAGGGGATCTTGCCAAAGAGATAAACTACCGCTATCGTCCCCCCTATGCCCTGCGGTCTCCGCCGGGCCGCCTCAGTGGTCCTGGACTCCGGGAGAATCCGCGGGATCGAGGAATGCTTTCTTCCCTGTGCGCGGCCTCTCCTCACAGGCCCTCCACGCCGCTGCCCAGCGGGGCCAGATGGCCGCGCCCCGGTGGAGGGCGGTGTGGAAGAAGTTGATGTAATTGACAACGTCCCCAATCCCCAACGTCCCCAATCCCTACGGATGCAACGTGCCCGCATTTCGCATTTTAAGAACCTCAGAGACCAGATGAGAAGGGGAGAGAGACTCAAATGGGATGAAATGTGGATGGATCTGCACAACAACCGCGAGGGCCGTTCCGGGAGAAGTGCGTGGGACCTGTTGTGCGAGGGACGTCTAAGAACAATTGATCCCCCCTATAGGGGGAAAGGCGGTTTCTATTAATGCGCGGTCGAATTCTCGCATGTATATTGGGTATGGTCGCGATGGGATGTTCAAGAAGCGGTGACTGGGCAAGAGGACCAATACTCCACATTACAGGGGATGAGCAGTCGGTGGGCGCTGAGATATTTGTCGATGGAGAGAAGATTGGGGTCATGCAGAGGCAGGTTTATGCCGGCCCGGAACTGAGCGAGGATGAACTCAAGAAACAACATGAGGCTCAGGGACGTCTTGGGATTCAGCCATCGCGTCCTATGAAGCCAGGGGATGTTTTTGCGGTTGCGGTGGACATAAGAATCGCGAAAGGGGACAAACAGCCCGAATACGGTGTCCAAAGCTTCCCAAGAGTACCGCTCGGGAAGCATGAAATTGTGTTCATGGGCCCAAAGGGGCAACAATTAAGAAAGCATTTCGCCATGAAAGGTGAGACTTACATGCGTGTGGATTTCCAGAAGATGGTAATCCGGGGGGCTGATTAAAGATACCTGCATAAATAGAGTGACATCACCATGGAAGCTCCGAGGCTTGCAAGAAGGACTGTAATGGGAGACCGTAGGTCTAGGGAAGAATGCGGGACGGAATGCGGAATGTTGCATCTGGACGGATACGGGACGGGATACGGGACGGGGATACGGGACGGATACGGGACGTTGCATCCGGACGATCTCTGTGGCACGCTTGCCATCGCCATGCCCCGCCAGGCGCGCCTCGACGCCTTCCGCTCTTCGTCCGGAAACTGCGCCCGGCATTCTCCCCTACATCATCCTGCGCGGAATCGAGCGGCGCCCCCTCGCGCCGCGGCTCGGCATCTCGCCCCAGGCGGTCTACGCCGCGGCCCAGCAGGGCGCCCAGTATCGGGCCGAGTGGGACCACATGGTTCCGAAGAGCAAAAGGCGATAAATGCGGCAACGTCCCGTAAGACCGTAAGAACGGTAGACGTCCCGTAAGAATGAGAAGTGGGAGAAGCTGACAGAGGGGAAACGAAACGTGGAAGAGCATGAAGCCTGACAACTCAGGCCGGCAGGTGCATTAGCTCGTCAGGCGCTTCGCCGCTTCGCCCCGGCTCCACGTTGCTGCCGAAGGACCGGCGCGAGAGCGCGTAATGCCTCGTTTACCGTCGCGCCGTCTGGAAAGACATCCAGCACCTCCGGATCGATCACGACGATGTTCGCACCCTGCACATATCTCGCGGCCGTTACGCCTCGTACCGCCGTGGAGAAGTCGTACTCAGGCCGCATCGTGTCCCGATCCATATTTCGCCTGCGCTGACTAGCCTTCTTCCTCATATCGCCTCTGCTCTTGTCGTGTGGCCCGCCTCGCGGAGATCAAACGGGTCCGAGGTGGTCGCTCCGCAAAGGCCACCACCACGACCCTTCGCCGATTCGACACTCCAAGAAGAAGATTCCGTTCCTCACCGAGGGCAGGATCCGGGTCTGGCATGAGCATCGCAAGTGGGTCTCAGAAGACCGTTGATGCTTTATCGAAGGCCACCCCGTGCTTTCGAGCGTTCGACTCGGCTATCTTCGGATGCCATCGGAAAACGTAGCCCGCTACGCCTCCGCATGTAGCCCCGGTCGTTCATCGAGTGCGTCTATCTAATAGGGCGACGGTGTGCCGCAGGCGGGACGGCGAGGAGGCTCGCTAGACTCGCGGGACGCTTCATCCGCGCCACTTAGGCGGCTCCTTGTAAGATCTGTTCAATCTGCGGCCTGACTTCAGCAAGACGCTCCTTGATCGTTTTCCATACCAGTTCGTAATCTACCCCAAAGTAGAAGTGAATCAGCCTATCCCTCATCCCGGCCATCTCCCTCCAGGGAACCTCAGGATGACGTTGCCGTATCTCCTCAGGGACCCCCTTCGTCGCCTCGCCAATGATCTCGAACTTCCTGATGACCGCGCTCGCAGTCTTGTCATCGAGGCGGAATGCCTCCAAGTCCATCCCCTCTACGAAAGCTTCGATGCTGCGCATTGCGGCCAGGATATCCTTCAGATAGAGCCTGTAATCCCTCACAGGGGCAGAACCTCTTTAAGCACCGACTCCCGGAGCTCTGCCCTCAGGGCACGCTTGGGGATCACGTCTACCCCTCGCCCGAGCTCTTCCTCCAGGAACAGCGCCAGCCCCACCAGGTGAAACAGGTCCGCTCCCTCCTCAAAGTCCACCAAGACATCAATATCACTGGCACTCCGCTGCTCCCCTCGAACGAAAGAACCGAAGAGCCCTACCTCTTTCACCTTGTACCGTGCCGCCATCTTGGGTTTCAGTGCTTTCAGCTTCATCAGAAGATCTTTTGTGCTGATACTTGACATTGACTCCCCCACAACTGCTGCAACCATGGGCGGCCTGGCGACGGAGGCTCGCCGGTATCGCGCTGAGCAGGGCCGTCAGGTGAGTCGAGGCAACCGAGAGAAGCCTGTGAGGCTTCGAGCGCCCAAGTCTTTGGAACGATCGTCAGGACACTGGCCGCGGGCAACCCCGGTCAGATAGTAGAGGATCTGGCTGGCGATTACGCCCCGTTTCGATCGCCAGTTCCTCCGGCGATCGCCGGCACTATTGACACCTGATCACCGGCCTTCAGGGGTGTCGCCTGCCCCTGCAGGAAGCGGATGTCTTCCTCGTTCACGTAGATATTGATGAACCGACGGATGTTCCCATCCGCCTCGCACAGGCGGGCTCTGATCCCCGCATAGTCCTGCTCCAGGCGGTCGATCAGCTCCTTGACCGTCGCCGCCTCGGCCTTCAGCTCGCCCTGCCCTTTCGTCACTGCCCGCAGCGGGGTGGGAACGCGCACGAGAACGCTCATACTCACATGCCCCCTGTGATTGAAACGTGATGGGTGCCTGACTGCCGTATCCGACCAACCGCCAACGGCTCAGGCGCGCCGGGCGGTCGGGCCCTCCCCGTTCAGCGAGGGGTGCTGGGCCAGCGCCTCGTCAAAGGACGCCAGGGTCGGCTGGATGCCGGTCGGCGCCCGCAGCGCGCCGCCCAGCGCCTCCTGCGTCTTCAGCCCGTGGCCGGTCACCGAGATCACGGTGACGTCGTCCCGGCCGATCACCCCCTGCTGCGCCAGCTTGCGCGTGGCAGCCACGGTGACGCCGCCCGCCGTTTCCGCGAAGATCCCCTCGGTGGCGGCGAGCATCTTCATGGCTTCCACGATCTCGTCGTCCGTGGCGTGCTCCCCGGCCCCACCGCTCTCCTTGACCACCTTGTAGGCATAGTACCCGTCGGCCGGGTTGCCGATGGCCAGGGACTTGGCGATGGTCCGGGGTTGCTTGACCGGGCGGATGATCTCGCTCCCGGCCTTCACCGATGTCACGATGGGCCCGCACCCGGCCGCCTGCGCCACGTGCATCCGCGTGGCAACGGCCGGCAGCAGCCCCAGCTTGTAGAACTCCTGCAGGCCCTTCCAGACCTTCGTGATCAGGGAGCCGCCGGCGGCCGGCACGATGATGTGGTCGGGCGCCCGCCAGCCCAATTGCTCGGCGATCTCGTAACCGAAGGTCTTGGACCCTTCGGCATAATATGGGCGAATATTGATGTTGACGAAGGCCCAGCCGTACTTGTCGGCGACCTCGCTGCACAGCCGGTTCACCTCGTCGTACGTCCCATCCACCGCCACCACGTTGGGGGCATAGATGGAGGTCCCCAGGACCTTGCCCTGCTCCAGGTCGGCCGGGATGAACACGAAGCTGGTGAGGCCCCCCTCGGCGGCGTGGGCGGCCACCGAGTTCGCCAGGTTCCCTGTGGAGGCGCAGGCGACTACCGGGAACCCGAACTCCAGCGCCCGGATCACCGCCACCGCGACCACCCGGTCCTTGAAGGACAGCGTCGGGTGATTGACCGTGTCGTTCTTGACGTAGAGGTTGCTGAGTCCCAGGGCCTTCCCCAGGTTCCGGGCCCGGACCAGCGGGGTCAGGCCGCAATGCCGCCCCACCGTCACCTCGCCGTCGATGGGAAGCAGCGCCCGGTAGCGCCACATGTTGGGAGGGCCGGCCTCGATGGCGCGGTGGGTCAGTACCCGCCCGATGCCTGCGTAATCGTAATCCACCTCCAGCGGACCGAAACAGAACTCGCACACGTGAAGCGGCTTGGCCGGATAGGGTCGGGCGCACTCCCGGCACTTCAGGCCAATCACATATCCCATCGAGCCATTGCCTCCCGCGGAACCCCGCCGTGGATGGTGAGGTGATGTCACGCAGTTGCCCCGGGGGTGCCGATCGGCCTGACCTTGACCCCCAGGCGGGTCAGGTGCTCAATGCCGCGCTTCAGGTCGTCCTCCGCCCCGGTGAAATCCAGCGTGGCCTCTCCCGACGCCTCCGTGACCCGGGCCTTGCGGATGTTCGGCACCAGACGGTATGTCTTGGACACGGTGTAGATCAGCGGCTCACGCACCAGGTCCGGCGGAAAGATCAACAACAGGCGCAGGGTGGCCATGGGGTTTCCCCGGGCAAAGAAAAAGCCCCCTCTCGATCCTGAGAAGGGGCTCACGAAAATTCCCGTCAGCCGCCTTCTCATCTTTCCCCGCCGAAGGCGGGGCAGGAGTTGGCACCCCGCGTCTCGCGGGGTTGCCGTGGCTTCGTAGGGCCAGTCCCTCAGCCACTCGGGATGAGTCAGCGTTGCGGCGGATTTAAGCAGAGCCAGGTAGTGGTGTCAAGCAAAAAGACGCTATCCCGCCACCACGTCCTGCTCGATGGGGGCGACGATCACGCCCCGCTCCTCCAGCCAGTGAAGGGCATCCGCCAGTTTCCGGTTCTCTCCCTCCAGTTCGAGCATGATCCAGCCGATTCCCTCCTCCAGGTCGGCCTGGCGGATGTTGAAGACCAGGTCGAATTGCTGGCTCATCGTCCAGATGGCTGGTTCGTCCGCCAGTTGCCCCTGGAAGGTCAGGTGTACCCGTCGCTTGCCCATGAACCGCCCCACTCAGTGCTTGATTTCATAAACCCGTGACCGCCTCAACCATACCCCAAGAATGTCGCAGACGTAAAGCCCCTTCTGCTTTCCGGGACCCGGTGAAACTCGAAGGGGAGGCAACCTGAGGCAGGCTGAGGCGGCGATCTGGGGACGATCCGTCAGGCCGCCGGCAGGCTGGCCGGAACCTCGGCGAAGTCCCCACGGACACCGTCCCAGACGTAGTAACGGGCGTCCACGGCCCGGCCAGTGCGGACGGAAACCACCAGGTAGTTGGCGCCGGGCCAGAGGGGTTCTGAGTCGGCCCGGAGGGCCCGATCCCGATCCATCAGGGAAAAGTAGGCGTCGTGATCCGGGTGAGAGTGGTAGAAGGTCACGACATCCCACCCCGCATCGTCCGCCTCGCGGAGCACGCGCAGCACCTCCCGGTCATCCATCCGGTAGGCGGTCCGCGCATCCCGCTCGAATCCCGCGGGATCCCGCTGGCGGTCCTGATTGGCGATGTTGCGCACCTGGCGGACCTGGTAGGTCTCGGGCTTCCCCGGCTTGCCGATGACGATCCCGCAGATCTCCTCCGGGTATCCCGCCTCGGCCTGCCGGACGATCTCGGCCATCTGGATCGCCTGCAAGGGATAGACGGCCGCCATCCGCTCCCCCGTCGTGGTCATCTCCCTCTCGGTTCGCATCTTCTCACCCGAGGCCCATCCCGTTGGATTTCGGATTGTGGATCACCCAGGGGGTACCCGATTTCGGATTGGTCAAATTCGAAATTCGAAATTGGGGTCAGGTCCCGGTGTCTCGGCTCTGGGCTCTCGGCCCGCATTTATCACACGGGGCCCCGTCCCGACCTCCACCTCCCTCGTCGGCGGCGGTCGGGTCCCTCCCCGGGGGCTACCACCAGATATGACTCTGGACGTTCTCCCCCAGGTTCGGGATCTCCTTGAACCAGACGCCAAGGCTCACGTACTTCCATCCACCATCGCAGAGCACGCAGACGATCGTGCCCTTCTCCATCCGGTGGGCCACCCGGATGGCGCAGTGAATGACGGCGCCCGAGGAGATACCGGCGAAGATGGCTTCCTTCGTGGTCAGATCCTTGGTGGCAGCGAAGGCGCACCGGCTGTCCACGATGATCTTCCCATCCAGCAGGCTAGTATCCAGGATCGGCGGGATGAAGCCCTCCTCCAGGCTCCGCAGTCCCTGCACCAGATCTCCCGGATGGGGTTCCACGGCCACGACCCGGATCTTGGGATTGTATTCCTTCAGGCGCCGGGCGCACCCCATGAGGGTCCCCCCGGTCCCCAGGCCCGCCACCAGCACGTCCACCTCGGGACAGTCGCGGATGATCTCGGCCGCCGTCGTCTCGTAGTGCGCCAGGGGATTGGCCGGATTCCCGTACTGGTATGGCATGTAGTACCGCGGGTCCGCCGCCAGCTGCTGCGCCAGCTTGATGGAGCCGTTGGTGCCCTGGTTCCCATCCGAGTAGACGATCTCCGCGCCGAACAGTTCCAGGAGCTGTCTCCGTTCCACGGTCACGTTGTCCGGCACCACGACTTTGACCTTGTACCCCTTCAGCCGCGCCACCATGGCCAGCGCGATCCCGGTGTTCCCGCTGGTCGGCTCGAGGATGACCTTGTCCGGCGTGAGGTCGCCGCTCCGCTCGGCCGCCTCGATCATGTACATGGCGATGCGATCCTTCAGGCTGCCGGTGGGGTTGTTCCCCTCCAGCTTGGCGTAGATCCGGACCGTCGGTTTCGGGCTGATCCGGCGGAGCTCAACCAGCGGGGTGTTCCCGATGGCCTCCAGGATGCTGGCCGCTTTCATGGATGCAACTCCACCCTGGAGCTCTTCATGCGCCTGCGGAATATCCGGGGCACCTCAAGGCAAATTGCCATTCTCTCCCCTTCGACTACGGGACCGGTCACACTCGAAGCCGTTCGGTTGTTCGGTGGTTCGTTGGTTCGGTGGTTCCCTTCTGAGACGAACAACCGAACCACCGAACAGTCGAACCCCCGAACGCCTTTTCCTCAGGTCGGGCGTGCCGACTGTGGGACGCCGCAGAATTCCTGGTAGTCGATGAGGTCCGTGATCGTCGGGTGATCCCCGCACACCGGACAGGTGGGATCCCGGCGGATTTTCACCTGCCGGAACTCCATGCCCAAAGCGTCGAAGAACATCAGGCGGCCCACCAGGGATTCGCCCAGGCCCAGGAGCAGCTTGATCGTCTCGATGCCCTGGATGGAGGCCACGACACCGCACAGGACGCCGAAGACCCCCGCCTCCTGGCAGCTCGGCACGAGTCCCGGGGGCGGGGGAGCCGGATACAGGCAGCGGTAGCAGCCCTTCCCGGGCACGAACACCGTGACCTGCCCCTCGAACTTGAAGATACTTCCGTCCACCATGGGCTTGTTCAGGAAAAAACAGGCGTCATTCGCCAGGTAGCGCGTCGGGAAGTTGTCGCAGCCATTCACGATCACGTCGTACTCGGCGAAGATCTGCTTCACGTTCTCCGAGGTCAGGGCCTGGTTGTATGGAACCACCTTCACGTCTGGATTGAGGTCGGCGATGGTCTCCACCGCCGACTGCACCTTGGGCCGCCCGATGTCGTGGACGTGGTGCAGGATCTGCCGCTGCAGGTTGCTGAGATCCACCACGTCGAAATCCACGATGCCCAGGGTGCCGACCCCGGCCGCCGCCAGGTACAGTGCCGCCGGCGAGCCGAGCCCGCCCGCCCCGATCAGCAGGACCTTGCTGTTCAGGAGCTTTCGCTGGCCCATGCCCCCGACCTCGGGGAGGATGATGTGCCGGCTGTACCGCCGGATCTGCTCCTCGGTGAAGCTCAGCGCCCCACCCACCATGGCGGGAATCACCGCCACCTGATCCCCGTCCCGCAGCGGCGTCTGCATGCCTTGCAGGTCGTCCACCGGCTCATCGTTCACGTAGATGTTCAGGTGCCGGTAGATCTTCCCCTCCGAGTCCAGGATGCGATCCCGCAGCCCCGGAAACCGCCCCTCCAGCGCCCGGACCAGGGCCAGGACATCGTTCTCCTGGACCTCCACCCGCGAGGCATTGTCGGTGTACTTGCGGTATGGGGTGGGGATATATACGGTCACAGCCATCGTCCTCCTCCTTGAGCACCCACCAGAGCCATCAGGACAGGAAGCACTCGCAATATTGCATCGCCATGATCACCCAGTCCGCCAGAGGCGGACGCTGGGTACCCGGGTCGCCAAGAAACCACTACTTCCTCAAAGAGACCGGCAGGTTGCCAGTGTTCCGGTGCGCCCGTTTCAGGACTGCTCTTTCTTTCGGCGTCAGCCCTTTCGACCCATGGCGTTCTTGGCGCCTTGGCGGTTGAAATTCCGGACCCGGGCTAGATCGCCATGCTGAGATAGCGCTCGCCTGTATCGGGCAGCATGGTGACCACCGTCTTCCCCACGCCCAGCCGCTCCGCCACGCGGAGGGCCGCCACCACGTTGGCCCCCGAGGACACGCCCACCAGCAGGCCCTCCTCCCGCGAGAGGCGCCGGGTCATGGCCAAGGCCTCCTCGTCGCGAACCCCGATGACCTCGTCGTAGATCTCCCGGTTCAGGACGCCGGGGACGAAGCTGGCGCCGATCCCCTGGATCGCGTGCGGCCGGAATTTGCCCCCCTGCAAGACCGGCGCGCGCGCCGGCTCCACCGCCACCACCAGGACGCCCGGCCGCTCGCGCTTGAGCACCTCCCCCACACCGGTGATGGTGCCCCCCGTCCCCACGCCGGCCACGAAGGCGTCCACCTGGCCGTCGGTAGCCTTCAGGATCTCCTGGGCGGTCGTCCGGCGGTGGATCTCGGGATTCGCCGGATTCACAAACTGCTGAGGCATGAAGAATCCCGGGTGTTCCCGCACCAGCTCCTCGGCCGCAAACACGGCGCCGGTCATTCCCTCCACCGCCGGGGTCAGCGCCAGCTCCGCCCCAAACCGCTGGAGGAGCGCGCGGCGCTCCAGGCTCATATCCTCGGGCATAGTCAGGATCAGGCGGTAGCCCTTGACCGCCGCCACCATGGCCAAGCCGATGCCGGTGTTGCCCGACGTCGGCTCGACGATCGTATCGCCGGGCTTCAGCCGGCCCTCGCGCTCCGCCTCCTCCACCATGGCGAGGGCGATCCGATCCTTGACGCTCCCCCCAGGGTTGAGTGACTCAAGCTTCCCGAACACCGCGGCCCACCCCGGCTTCACCAGCCGGCGCAGGCGGACCAACGGGGTGTCCCCGATCAGGTCCAGTGCGCTGGAAACCAGCCGTGTCACGCAGGCCTCTTCGCGGAATCCGGTCCGCATCCGTCCGATCGCCCGATCGCCCCGCCATCGGCTGGGGTCAGATCTGATACGTGATCCGCTCCTTGGTTCTGGTCCGGATCCGCTCGCAGATGTCCTGGAGCGTCGTGTGATCCACGATGGCCGAGACCGCATCCCGCACGTCGGCCCAGGTATCGCGCAGGGTGCAGAAGCTTTCCTGCGAGCAATGCTCCCGCGGGCTCTCCGAGACGCAGAAGATGGGCGCAATGGGTCCGTCCACGGCGCGGAGGATTTGCCCCAGGGTGATCTCCCGTGGCGGCTTGGCCAGGTAATAGCCGCCCTTGACGCCCCGCTTGCTGGCCAGGAACCCGGCTCGCTTCAGGATGAGGAGGAGCTGCTCCAGATACCTGGCAGGAAGGGCCTGACGTTGTGCGATGGCCTCGATCGGAACCGGCCCCTCCTCGTACCGCATCGCCAAGTCTTGCAAAGCCCGAGTGGCGTAGTCGCCTTTTGTCGAGATCCTCATAACAGCACCCTCGGCTTAAACCCCAGAATGCCGACCGATTGACTCAAGTTTTATCATGAGGCCTGTCTTCTGTCAATCCTGATGGGGGCCTCCGGAGCCTTGGCGTAGGATAAGGTTGTCAGATATTGCCGCAACTACCCGGCACGAGAAGGATCCAGGTGCGCTTGGGATTCGGCACGGTGAAGGCCCGCGAACGCGGCTTCCCTTCAGAATCAACGGCTCCCTGGGCGCGCTGGACCTGTTGACCTCCCGCTCCCCATGGGCTGCGATTTGGCCGCTCGATCCGCTCGCGGGTGGGAAGGATGTCCAGGCTCCCCGTCGCCGTCGCTCCTGTCGACCCCGCGATTGCAACGCGTCCTTTCCGGCCCTATATTGGAGAGTGCGTATCCCCGAACCGCTGTCCAGGAGGAGACACATGATCTCTGCCAAGGCTCGGTTGGTTAGCCGCCAGAAGGCCCCCTCCTCCACTCCTCCCCAGGCCGACCCGAAGCCCCCCAGGGGCGGGGCCATCTGTTCGAAATGCCAAGCCGTCTGGCGCAAAGGCATCTGGTCGCTCGACCCCGCCATCCTGCGCGAGGTTCGGCGCTGGGGCGCGCCCGCCGCCGTGTTGTGCCCGGCCTGCCGAAGCGCCAGCCAGGGCACGCCCACCGGCATCCTGTACCTCACCGGCTCGTTCCTCGCACGAAACCGGACCGAGGTCCTGAATCGCCTCCGCAGTGCAGAGCGGGCCGCGACCGCCAAGAACCCCATGGAGCGGGTCATCCGGATCCAGGACGACTCCCGCTCCCGCGTCGTGGTGGAGACGACGTCAGAGAAGCTGGCGCGCCGCCTGGGCCGGGCCATCAGCAGGGCCTGTGGCGGCAGCCTGGAGATCCGCTTCTCCCACGAGGATCGGCTGGTCCGGGTGTACTGGCAGCGGGATGCCGCCGGGTCCGCGGCGTGACCGGCGTCCCGCCCACCTTGACTTCGGACCAGCGCGCGGAATTGCTCGCCACCGCCCGGTGGGCGATTCGCGAGCGTGTCCGGGGTCTTGGGTCCACGGCGGGTCCCTCCCGGGATCCGCAGCTGCAGGCGGACGGCGCGGCCTTTGTGACCATCACCCGCCAGGGGCAGTTGCGTGGCTGCATCGGGTACGTGGATCCCGTCAAGCCGCTCGTTGAGGCCGTGGCGCACTCTGCGGCCGCGGCGGCCACGGCTGACCCGCGGTTCCCGACAGTCACGCCGGAGGAGCTTGCCCATTTGGAGATCGAAGTCTCCGTCCTGTCCCCCCTGCGCCGGATCGACGATCCCTCGGAGATCCAGGTGGGCACCCACGGTCTGTATATCAGCCAGTCCGGCCGGAACGGCCTTCTGCTGCCCCAGGTGGCAACCGACCTCGGGTGGGATCGCGAAACTTTCCTGCGACAGACGTGCCTCAAGGCTGGGCTGCCCGGCGATGCCTGGAGGCACGGGGCGGAGATCCAGGTCTTCAGCGCAGACCACTTCACCGATCATGCGCCCATCGAACCGCCGGAGGCGTGACCTGCGCGGTGCCCGGCCGACGCGGCGAGAGAATTCCCTTGCCGCCTCCCTCTCTTTTTGATAGCATCCGCCCGCTTTTTGGTACCCGCAGCACGAGCCCCACACGCCAGTTCATCCCAGGACATGCGTTTCCGCCGAACGATGTTTTTGGAAGTCCTGAGTTGTCATCCCCAGGACGAGGAGACCGGATGATCCGCGTGCGCCGAGCACTCCTGAGCGTTTCCGACAAGACCGGGCTGGCCCCCTTCGCCTCCGGGCTGGCGGCCCTCGGGGTCCAGCTCATCTCGACGGGGGGAACGGCCCGAGCACTCCGCGAGGCTGGCCTCGCCGTGACCGACGTGGCGGAGATCACCGGGTTCCCGGAGATGCTGGACGGCCGGGTGAAGACCCTGCACCCGCGGATCCACGGGGGTCTCCTGGGCAGGCGCGGCCATCCCGAGCATGAGCGCCAGATGGCGGCCCAGGGGATCGCGCCCATTGATCTGGTGGCCATTACCCTGTATCCCTTCGAGGCCACCACCGCGAAGCCCGACGTGTCGCTGGCCGAGGCGATCGAGGACATCGACATCGGCGGCCCGGCGATGCTTCGGTCGGCCGCCAAGAACTTCGAGGCCGTGGCCGTGATCGTGGATCCGGCGGACTACGACGGGGTCCTGGATGAGCTGAAGCGGAACGACGGATCGCTCTCCGCGGCAACCCGCTTCGGCCTGGCCCGCAAGGCCTTCGCCCACACCGCGCGCTACGACGCCCTCATCGCCGGCTTCCTGGAGCACGTAGAGGTCGGCGCTGACGGTCCTCGCCTCTCGTCTCTCGA
>CAZNWB010000001.1:65601-132781 GCA_964576535.1 uncultured bacterium
TTCCCCCAGCTCCTCCATGTCCGGCTGGAAAAGCTCCAGGAGTTGCGGTACGGTGAGAATCCCCACCAGCGCGCCGCATTCTACCGGGACCTGGCGTTGCGGGGGGGGATCGCCGCGGCCCGCCAACTCCAGGGGAAGGAACTCTCCTACAACAACCTCCTGGACCTGCACGCCGCCTGGGAACTGGCCCAGGAGTGGAGCGAGCCGGTGGTGGCCATCATCAAGCACACCAACCCCTGCGGGGCAGCGACCGCACCGGAGCTTCGCGAGGCGTATCTCCGGGCCCGTGACACCGATCCCGTCTCCGCCTATGGGGGCATCATCGCCGTCAATCGCCCGCTGGACGCGCCCACGGCCCGGGAGATCGCCGCCACCTTCGTCGAGGCGATCGTCGCCCCGGGCTACACCGAGGAGGCGCTGGCCATCCTCAAGGACAAGAAGAACCTCCGCCTGCTGGAGTTTCCGGCAGGGGCCGGGGGCACCCCACCCAAGGGGTATCCGGTACCCGGGCCGGGGGCCGGGGAGCTCGAGCTGCGCCGGGTGAGTGGGGGGATGTTGGTGCAGGATCGCGATGCGGTGGACCTGGATCCAGGCGCACTGAAGGTCGTGAGCAAGCGCGCCCCCACGGAGAGTGAGATGCGGGCTCTTCGATTTGCCTGGAGGGTCGCCAAGCACGTGAAATCCAACGCCATCGTCCTCGCCACGGAGCACGCCACCGTGGGCATCGGCGCCGGCCAGATGAGCCGCGTGGATTCCGCCAAGCTGGCGAGGATGAAGGCAAACTTTCCCACCCAGGGAACCGCCCTGGCCTCGGATGCCTTCTTCCCGTTCCGCGACGGGGTGGATGCGGCGGCGGAGGCCGGGGTGACGGCCGTGATTCAACCCGGCGGGTCGGTCCGGGATGCGGAGGTCATCGCCGCGGCCGACGAGCACGGCATGGCCATGCTCTTCACCGGCATCCGGCATTTCCGGCACTGAGGATGGCGTACTTCCTGCGAGGCGAGGTGGAGCGATTATGCGAGTCCTGGTGGTCGGGAGCGGGGGTCGAGAGCACGCCCTGATCTGGAAGCTAAAGCAGAGCCCGCGCATCAAGCAGGTGTTTGGCGCGCCCGGCAATGCCGGCATCGCGGAGCTGGCCGAGTGCGTCGAAGTCGGCGCCTCCGAGGTGCGCCGGCTGGCCGACTTTGCCGTAAGTCGCAGGATCGACCTCACGGTGGTCGGGCCCGAGGTGCCGCTGACCCTGGGAATCGTGGACGAGTTCGAGGTCCGCGGCCTGCGGGTCTTCGGGGCCAACCAGAAGGCCGCCGAGCTTGAGGGGAGCAAGGTCTTCGCCAAGCGACTGATGAAGAAATACAAAATCCCTACCGGCTTCTTCCAAACCTTCTACCGGGCCGAGGACGCCAAGCGCTACATCCAGGACGTGGGGGCACCGATCGTGGTGAAGGCCGACGGGTTGGCCGCAGGCAAGGGCGCCATCGTGTGCCAGACGGTGAAGGAGGCCCTGGACTCCGTCCGGATGATCATGGAGGATCGCGTCTTCGGCGACGCCGGCGAGAAGGTCGTGGTCGAGGAGTTCCTGACCGGCGAGGAGGCGTCCTTCCTGGCGTTCACGGATGGGGAGACGGTCCTCCCCATGGCCTCCTCCCAGGACCACAAGGCCGTCTTCGATGATGACAAGGGGTCCAATACCGGGGGCATGGGCGCCTACTCGCCGGCGCCCGTCGTCACCGAGGATGTCCACCACAAGATCATGAACCAGGTCATGATCCCCACCGTGAAGGCGATGGCCGCCGAGGGTCGGCCGTACCGTGGTGTCCTGTACGCGGGTCTCATGATCAAAGGCGGGGAGCCCAGGGCGCTGGAGTTCAACGCCCGATTCGGCGACCCCGAGGCCCAGCCACTGCTCATGCGGATGGACAGCGACCTCCTCCCGATCCTGGATGCCGTGATCGACCGGCGGCTGCACGAGGTGGAGATCGCATGGCACCCCGAGCCGGCGGTCTGCGTGGTCATGGCCTCCGGCGGGTATCCGGGCGCGTACGAGAAGGGCAAGGTGATCAGCGGACTGCGCGCCGCGTCCCGCCTGAAGGACGTGGTGGTGTTTCACGCCGGGACGGCCCTGGCCGGGGGAAAGGTGGTGACCCATGGGGGCCGCGTCCTCGGCGTCACCGCCCTGGGGAAGGACATCCCTGACGCCATCGCCCGCGCCTACCGTGCCGTGGAGAAGATCCGCTGGGACGGGGCGCACTACCGCACCGACATCGGGAAGAAGGCCCTGAGCCGACCAACCTGAATGCGGAATTCGGAATGCCGAATGCGGAATGGGAAAGTCGATCCGTCATTCCGCATCCCGCACTCCGCATTCCGAATTGCATGGGGGCGCTATGGCTCGCAAACGAACCGGATCGTCCGGCGCGCGGTCGCCGGTGGTCGCTCTCCTGATGGGCAGCGACTCGGACCTGCCCACCATGCAGGAGGCGGCGAAGATCCTCGAGGAGTTCGGCGTCGCCTTCGAGATGCGCATCTGCTCCGCGCACCGGACGCCGGAGAGGCTCGTCCGCTACGCGCGCGAGGCCGAGGGGCGCGGACTGCGGGTCCTCATCGCCGGGGCCGGCGGGGCGGCCCATCTTGCGGGGGTCCTGGCCGCCCACGTGACCCTGCCGGTCATCGGCGTGCCGATGGATTCGGGCCCGCTCAACGGACTGGACGCCCTGCTTTCCACGGTGCAGATGCCGAGTGGGGTGCCGGTCGCCACCGTGGCCATCGGGCGCGCCGGCGCCCGCAATGCCGCACTGCTCGCCGTCCAGATCCTGGCACTTTCCGATGTCCGGCTCAAGGCGAAGCTCGCCGACCACCGCGCCCGGATGGCGGCCGAGGTCGCCGCCAAGGATCGCCAGGTCCAGCCGGAGCCCGCCTGATGACCCGTCCTCAATTTCGAATTCCGAATTTCGAATTTTCAAACCCGAAATGGGTTTTGTGACGTGAGGTCGTATCGCCGCGCGACACTGCTCTGGTTGCTCGCCCTGACTGCCTTCCACCTCTGGTTTATCGCCAGCGGCCGCTGGCCCCTCTCCGGGGACGAGGCCCACTACTGGGAGTGGTCCCGCCACCTGGACTGGAGCTACTACAGCAAGGGCCCCATGGTGGCCTACCTGATCGCGGCCAGCACGCGTCTCGGGGGCCACACGGAGTTCTGGGTCCGGCTGCCCGCCGTCCTGCTGGGAGTCGGCGTGGCGGTGGTCGCCTTCTTCCTGGCCCGCCGGATCTTCCAGAGCGATCGCGCCGGATTCCTCAGCGTCGTCTTCCTGAGCCTGATGCCCCTGTACCTTGCCGGCTCCTTCCTGATGACCATCGATCCGCCCTTCGTATTCTTCTGGGGGTTGGCCAGCCTCCTGCTCTGCCGCATCCCCCGCCGCCGGGGCGAGGCGGCGTGGTACGGCGCCGGCATTGTCTTTGGGCTCGGGTTGCTGAGCAAGTACACGATGTTCATGCTCCCGGTCTGCGTGGCGATGTGGTTGCTGGTCTCTCCGAAGCTTCGCCCATGGCTCCGCCGGCGCGAGCCGTACGAGGCCGCCTTCCTCGGGCTGCTCGTCTTCAGCCCCGTCATCGTCTGGAACGTCCGGCATGGGTGGCTGTCGGGTCGCCACGTCTTGGTCCAGGCGGGCGCTGGGGGGGGCCGCTCGCTCGGGGCGTCGCTCCTCGGCGGCCCGGAGTTTCTCGCCTCGCAGCTCGGCGTGGTCTCGCCCTTCCTGTTCGTCCTGATGGGTCTGGCCGTGCTCTGGGCCTGGCGGGAGGGCATCCGTCAGGGGCGCGAGGACCTCTTGCTCCTGGCGTGCCTCTCGGCTCCCGTGTACATCTTTTTCCAGGTCTGGAGCTTCGCGACGAAGGTGCAGGCCAACTGGGCGGCTCACGCCTACTTCACCGCGGCCGTGGCGGCCGCCGGATGGAGCGAGACCTGGCCGGTGTGGGGGCCGCGCCGCCAGGGGACCAGGCGCTTGTACGGCCTGCTGCTTGCCTCTATAATCCTGCCCGTCGTGTCCCTTCCGTTGGCGTTCTTCCCGGAGGTCCTGGAGGTCTTCGGGGCCCGGGTCCCTGCGGCCGTAGACCTGGTGAGCAAGCGATTGCGCGGGTGGCCCGAGCTGGGGCGGGAAGTGGGAGAGGTGCTGCGTGGCTCGCCGACTCCCCCGTTCCTGGTGAGCGACCGCTACCAGATCGCCAGCGAGCTTGCCTTCTACGTGGAGGGGCATCCGCGGGTGTTCAACGCCAACCTGGACCGCCGCATGAACCAGTACGACCTGTGGGGAGGATGGGAGGCGCTGAAGGGGCGGGACGGCCTGTTCGTCACCTTCGGGGCCGGGGATCCGCCCGGGGAACTCCGGGACGCTTTCCGCCGGGTGGAGCGGGTGAAGGTGGTGCCCATCGTGTACCGCGGCCAACGGCTCCGGGATTTCTCCATCTACTGGGGACGGGACTTCCGGGGCTTCCCCGCCCACCCCTTCACCGGATACTGAACGCTGTTCGGTGGTTCGACCGTTCGGCGGTTCGGTTGTTCATCTGGCCTTCGGGAACTACCGAACCCCCGAACCACCGAACAGCCGGACGCCTGGGGTCGCAGCGATCCGTGTAGCATTGCTGACGTGCCACAGCAGGGAGACACTGTGACCACCGACGTCCAACCGACCGTCTCGATTATAGTCCCCGTCTTCAACGAAGAGGAGAACGTCCCGCTCCTGGCCGAGGAGATCCGCCGAGCCCTGGACCCCCAGGGGATCCCCTACGAGGTTGTGGCAGTGGACGACGGGTCCACGGACGGCACCTGGGAGCGGCTGGAAACTGTGCGCGCCCAGGATCCCCGCTGGGTCCTGGTCGGGCTGCGGCGGAATTTCGGCCAGACCGCGGCCATGTCCGCCGGCTTCGATCACGCCCGGGGCGAAGTGATCGTCACGCTGGATGGGGATCTGCAGAACGATCCGGCCGACATCCCGCGTCTTCTGGAGGTGGCCAAGGACCACGACGTGGTTAGCGGATGGCGGAAGAACCGGCAGGACCCCTTCCTGAGCCGCCGCCTCCCCTCCATGCTGGCCAACTGGCTCATCTCCCGGGTCACCGGCATCCGCCTGCACGACTACGGCTGTACCTTGAAGGCGTACCGGCGGGAGGTCGTGGAGCATCTGCACCTCTACGGCGAGATGCACCGCTTTATTCCTGCCGTTGCCAGCTGGATGGGGATCAGCCTGGCCGAGGTGGAGACGCACCACCGGCCGCGCCGCTTCGGCCGATCCAAGTACGGCATCATGCGGACCGTCCGGGTCGTCTTGGACCTGATCACGGTGAAGTTCCTTCTGAGCTTCGCCACCAAGCCGATCCAGGTCTTCGGTCTGCTCGGCGCCTGTATGGCCGCCGTGGGCCTGGTGATCGGTGGCTACCTCACCGTCCTCAAGCTCGGCTTCGGCGCGCAGATTGGCGGCCGGCCGCTCCTCTTCCTGGCGATCCTGCTCATCCTGGTCGGGGTGCAGCTCGTCGTGATGGGGCTCCTGGGTGAGATGCTCGTCCGGGTTTATCACGAGTCCCAGCGGAAGGCCATCTACATGGTCAGGCGCGTGCTGGGGCACCCCGGTCGGGAGGGGTGATGGGCCAGCAGGGGCTCCCCCGGCGGACGGGCCGCCTCCTGGTCCTGGGAAAGCTGCTGATCAGCAGCCTCCTCCTGGCGTTCCTGTTCCTGCGGGTGGATCGGACGGTCTTCGTCCGCACCCTCCAGGCCCTGCCCCTCAGGGTCTTCCTCGGGTGCGTGGGCCTGTACTTCCTGGGCACCGTCATCAGCACCGTCCGCTGGCAACGCCTGCTGCTAGCCGAGGGGATCCGGCTTCCCCTCTGGCGCCTGTCGCTCGTCTATTTCGAGGGGGCCTTCTTCAACCTGTTCCTGCCGACGCTGATCGGGGGGGACATCGTCCGCGGCTATTCCATCTACAAGATCACCCGAGGGCACGACGCGTCCATCGCCTCGATCCTGGTGGATCGCCTCTCCGGCTTTGCGGCCCTGATCATCATCGCACTGGTGGCGCTGGGGCTGGCCTATGGGCAGGTCCGCGACCCCCAGGTTGCCGCCATGATCCTGGGCGTGGCCGCCGCCTTCGTGGGGATGATTGCCGTCCTGCTGAACGAACGGGTGAAGGCATGGGCCTTGGGCCTCTTGCGGGGAATGGGCTTGGCGCGGTTCCAGGTCAAACTGCAGGGCATGGTGGAGGCGCTTCACCGCTACCGGGGACACCACCGGGCGCTGGGGCAGGCCCTCGTCCTCTCCGCGCTGCTGCAGGGTCTGATCATCGTGACCTACTACCTGATCGGTGCCGGACTGAATCTGGGGGTCCCGCTGGCGTACTTCTTCCTGTACGTTCCCCTGATCACGTTCGTGGCGATGCTTCCGGTCTCGGTCGCCGGCCTCGGCGTGCGTGAGGGGGGCGCGGTCTACTTCTTCGCCAAGGTGGGCGTGGACGCGGCGGCAGCCCTCGGCATGTCGCTGGCGTGGTTCTCCCTGTCGCTGATCGTGAGCAGCCTGGGTGGCCTCGCCTTTCTCGTGAACACCCACGCCGCCATGCGGGTTCGGGACTGAGGGGGCCATGGTAGACGTGTGGTCGGGGCTCCAGGCGCTGGATAGCTGGGGGCTTCTCGTGATCAATCGCGTCCTGCAGAACCCGGTCTTCGACGTTCTGATGCCGATCCTGAGCACGAAACGCTACGCACTGCTGCCGGCGGCCGCCGCCATCCTCATGCTGGGGGTGTGGGGCGGGCGACGGATGTGGATCCTCCTGGCTGTGGGCGTCGTGGCGGTGGGCCTGAGCGACCTGGGGACCAACCTGATCAAGGCCGCCGTTCACCGAACGCGGCCGTGCCACGTGATCCCCGACGTTCACCTGCTCACCGGCTGCACCCGGTCCTTTGCCTTCCCTTCCAATCACGCCAGCAACATGTTCGCCCTCGCGACGGTGGCCTGGCTCGGATTCCGTCGGTGGCGATGGGGACTCGGCGTCCTGGCCGCCGCGGTGGCATATTCCCGGGTCTACGTGGGCGCCCACTATCCCGCAGACGCGGTGGGCGGGGCCATCTGGGGTGGGGCCATCGGGTGGGCCTGCACCGCCATAGCCGCACGCGCGTGGCCCGACCGGCTCGGCGGCCGTTCGAAAGAGGCGCTTGGCGGACCTGCCTGAGCGCGCCCCAGGGGAGCCCCCCGCAGTGATCCGTCTGCAAGAGATCAACGCCCGATCCCCCTCCGAGAAAGAGCACGTGTATGTCTCCCTGGTGCCCCCGGCCTTCTGCGAACGGTACGGCCTCGACCCGGTCACCCTCACCGATCCCCAGGGAAAATCTCTTGCCCGCCTCGAGGCGCCCCCAGGTGAGGCGTCGGTTCGCCTGACCCTGCGGCATCGCGCCGATGCCGTGGATCCGGCCCTCTTTCTGCGCCTGGATGAGAGTCGGTATGGCAACTTGCAGGTTACCTGGATCATCCTGAGCGAACCCGAGGGCCCACGGTTTGGCGTGGACCTGGATGATGAGGGAAACGTGACAGATCTGGGCGCTCGCTTCCGGAACCTGCGTGAGGAGGAGGCCGCGATGCGGGCAGGGCTGGCGCCCGGGCAGATCCGACCCGGCCTGCGGATGCTCCGGGCCGTCCTGGATCGCATCGAAGATTTCGCATCGCGCCTGGGAAAGCCCGCACTCGTCTTGGAGGCATTCTTCTACCACAACGCCCTCACCTACGAGCGCCACGGGTTTGGCTATCTCGCAGGCCAGGAGCGGATGGAGGCGATGCATAGAGAGTTCCTGCCCGGGGCCGCGCTGGCGGCCCGTCTCGACGGGCGGACGCCCTTCCGAGCGCCCGGCGCGGGGACGACCGTTCGTGGCCGAAGCTGGGCCATCCACGATGGCATCCTCCCCCGGCGATGGTGGCCCCCCATGATGTACCGCCCCATCGGGGTCCGATTTGACGTCTGCACCGCACCTGGTCTCCCGTACTGAAGCCTCCGGACTCCCCTGCCCTTGACAACCCAACCACTCCGGCACAAGTTAGGTTGCAGAGCGATCGGGCCTTCGGATTGAAGACGGAATCGCTCCCGAGACTTCAATCCGCGATCGGCAATCACCAATCATCAATCTCGTTGCGAGGAGGTGGCGTCATGTACAAAAAGATTCTCGTGCCCCTGGACGGATCGGAACTGGCGGAGAAGGTCCTCCCCCACGTGACAGCCCTGGCCAAGGCCAGCGGGGCCGAGGTGACCCTGGCCACCGTGGTCCAGTTCACCGTGGGAGCCGTAGGCGCCAAACTCGAGGCCATGCCGGAGGCCGTGGCGGAGCGGAAGGCGGCCCTCAGGGTCGAGGCCCTGATCTACCTGGAGAAGGTTCAGCGGGATCTGAAGGGCAAGGGGGTCACCGCCCACTGTGCCGCCCTAGAAGGTGATGTGGCCAGCCAGATCATCGCTTTTGCGGAGCAGAAGGGTTTTGATCTGCTCGCCATGGCAACCCACGGGCGGACCGGCATTGACCGGTTCGTCATGGGGAGCATCGCGGAAAAGGTGGTCAGGGGCACGGTGAAACCGGTCCTGCTGGTCCGTTCCCTGGTCGCCCACCAGGTGCCGTGGGCCGAGGCGCAGATCGCCTGACCCCCGAAGCATCCCTGGGTGACACATCCCTTCGAGGCTAACCATCACGCCCGCGCGAAATGCGCGGGCGTGATGGCTTGAGGGGAGAGTGCAGGAACTACCTGAGGGCTTCGCGGAAGTTCATGAGCAGGCTGATGGCTGGGGGATAACAGTGAGATTACTTATAAAGGATGTCATGTAACTGATTGATAATACAAGATCCAATTGATTCTAACTCCCTGGATCCGGAAACAGCAGCGCCCGGACACCCATTCTTCATGGGATGCCCGGGCGCACTCGAATCTCTCCGTTGCCCCTCCGCTCCTCTGCCCGCCGCCCGGGCGGCTCAGTGTTTCGTGGGGTACTTCTGATAGTACTTCGCTGCCTCGCTGTTCGGGTCCTTCCTCGCCTCCTCCCACTTCTCGCGGGTGGGTGCCTTGGGGAGATTGGCGTCCCCCTTGAATATGTCAGCGTTCTTGGCGATGTAATCCTTCCACTGCTCCGGGGTGTCACTCTCCTCGAAAATGGCCGTCACCGGGCACTCCGGGACGCACGCCCCGCAGTCGATGCACTCCTCGGGATGGATGTACAGCATGTCTTCGCCCTCGTAGAAGCACTCGACCGGACACACGTCCACGCAGGCATGATCCTTAATCCCGATACACGGCTCTGCCACAATGTATGTCATCCCGCCCTCCTCCTGTCTTCCGTCCGCGTGGGTGCCCTGCCCCGGCGAGCGTGTTCGGGGCTTGGTCTCCCCGAGTCCCCCTCCCGCAGGCCGCCAGCAAGCGGGGCGGATTCTACGCGGCCCCGCCGGTGCCGTCAACCCCGATCCGAGATCTCGAACCGCCAAGGCGCCAAGGGCGGCAAGGTGAACCCATTAGCGAACGATCAGGCCGGCATAGGCGACCACCTCGTGTAGGTCCCGGGTGACCTCCCCCGAATCGGTGTACATCACCAGATCCGCCCGCGAAGCCCCCAGGGCCTTGGCCGCGACGAGCATGGCCGTGCTGGGGTGGAACCCGCACATGCTGATTCCCTCCCGGCGCACGACCCGGTGAAGCCCCTCTGGGTCCAGGGCAAGGATCGCGTCAATGGCCTTGCGGTCTTTCTGCGTCGCCTCGTCGCGGGAGACGTAGTGGCTCATATCGGTGCTGGCAACCAGAAGTACCCGCTTGTTCGTCTCCCGGACCGCCTTGGCCACGGCCTGCCCCACGTCCTGGCAGGCCCCGTATTCGTGACTGAACAGACAGATGGGCACGAAGCTGAAGGGACGTTCGAAGTACTGCAGGAACGGGAGCTGCACCTCGATGGAGTGCTCGCGGGCGTGGCCGAGGTGGTCTTCCTCCAACACCGCCGAGTTCTCCAGGATCGCCCTTCCCAGGTCGGGGTCAATGGGCACCTTGCCCAGCGGCGTCTCCCACTGGCCATAGGTCATGACGGCGGCGCCGGCTCCCAGGCCGGTGTGGTTCGGACCCAGGATCACAACGATGTCCGGAAAGGTCACCCGCGAGTAGACCGCCCCCGCCACCTTCCCCGAGTACATGTATCCGGCATGAGGCGCGACCACCCCGATGGCGCGCTCCTGCGGGACCCCCCGAGGCAGGAGATCTTCCACCTGCAAGCGCAACCGGTCCCGCGTCCCGGCGTAAAACGAACCCGCCACCGCCGATCGCCGGATCATTTCGTGCCCTCCTCCTGCCGGCTGTTCGCTTTCACCCTCATCTATTTTCAGTATAGCATGCCAGGGCGGAGATCAAGGAGGGGCAATCTGTCAGGCAGGGGCAAAGGAAGGGAGTGAGAACGTCAAAAGGGCCGCTCCCGGCGGCCTCAGGTGATCAGGACACTGACGCTCTCGCCGTACTTCGCCTTCAGCTCCTTCACCAGGGCGTCCGCCTGTTCTCCCTTGACCCGGATGACGAAGTCCCGGTAGCCGGGTCGCGTATGGAGAACGGTATGGAAGATGCGGAGGGTGAGGCGGGACCTACTGGCTCTGTGGGGGAAGAGACAGCCGGAGCCACTCGACCTGCTGGGCTAGGCCCTCCCGGAGGGACACGCGGGGCGAGAAACCCAGGATCTCCCGGGCACGCGTAGTGTCCGCCCAGGTATGGCGGACGTCGCCGGGCTGCGGCGGGCGCTGCTCCCGGCGAACCGGGCGTCCCAGGATCTCCTCCAGCGTCGCCAGGACCTGGTTCACGCTGCTTCGCGATCCGCCCCCGATGTTAAACACCTGGCCAACCGCACTCGGCCCTAAGGCCAGCCAGTTCGCCTCCACCGCATCCGCCACGTAGGTGAAGTCCCGCGTCTGCTCCCCATCGCCATAGACGAGGATGGGGCGATCCTGAAGGGCAGCCAGGATGAACCGGTGGAAGCCCATGTCGGGCCGCTGGCGGGGTCCATAGACCGTAAAATACCGCAGCGCCACCGTCGGCACGCCGTGGTTGGCCTGATACAGGGCGCACAGGTGCTCCGCCGCCAGCTTGGTCACCCCGTAGGGGGAGAAGGGTTGGGGACGGGAGTCCTCCCGGAGGGGAAGGTCCGGTGACTGGCCGTACACCGAGGAGGACGACGCAAACACCAACCGCCGGAGCCGAGAGGAATCCTTCACCGCCTCCAGGAGGCGCTGCGTCGCCTGGACGTTGGACTCCAGGTAGATGTCGAACTCCCTGCCCCAGCTCGCCCGGACGCCGGGCTGGCCGGCCTGATGAAAGATGAAGTCCGCTTCGGCGACGAGCGCCCCCAGTTCCGCCTGGGCCACGTCGAGCTCGACGAAGCGGAATCCGGGCTCGTCCAGCAGTTGGCCCAGGTTCGCCATCTTGACGGCCCGGGGATAGTAATCGGTGAAGGCATCCACCCCGAGGATCCGGTGCCCCTCGCGGAGCAACCGCTCGGCGAGGTGCGACCCGATGAACCCGGCGACCCCCGTCACCAGCGAGACGGCCTCGCCGCTCACCGCGCCACCTCCCCAGGAGACCCAAGGTGAGCCTGACTGGACCCCACCTCTCGCCGGGCGAGCGTCGCGAAGAAGCTGCCGATGATGATCTCGCTCTGCATCTGGACGGGAATCCGCTCCGCATCGTCCGTGATCCACACGATCATGTGTCCCTTCCGCTGGAAGATCCCTTCGAACTTGAGGAGAGGTTCCACCACCACGGTCTCCCGCCGGCCCAGGGCCGTCTCCAGCGTCTCCCGCCGCAGCACCTTGACCTCCAGGTCCCAGTTCTTCCGGCTGGCGAACACCCGGGCGCGGACCGTATTGCCCGGCGTGAGCGTCTGGGTGCGGATATAGTACAGCACCGACAATTCGTCCAGGGCCCCGGGGTTGAGGGGGAACTCTTGCTCCACGTACTTGCCGTACTGCTCCGCCTCCTCCAGGCGCGAAATCTCGCGGGGCACCGGACTGAAGTCCAGGTATCGGAACCTCGCGATGCCCTTGACGTGATCGAAGTCCGTCCGGCTGCTGTGCCGGTAACGCCCCTCCCGCAGGTGCTTCTCGAACCTCAGCGCCCGCGGGGAATCCTGGGCCAGGTACGATTCGCTCCGGTCGTCCACCCGGTAAATTTTGGATATCCAGGGTGTGGACGTGGCGGTCGTCACCAGATGGTACGCGGGCTGGCCGTTGAGCTGCACCACCCCCAGCGCCTCGAGGGTGGCCTGCCCCGCCTTGATCCCCAGCCAGGTGACGTCGTAGACCAGGCGCTCACCCCCGCGGTACACCCCGAGAACCTCGCCCGGTTGCCCCGCCCAGGCGTGGCCTGGCAGAACGAGGGCTCCGATGACAACAAGCATCAACCGCAGAGTGAACAACACGGCAAACTCCATGAAAGGCCGAACGACCAAACTACAATGGATCGGCAGAGTACGCAGATTTCACAGATTTTCCAGGGAGAGTCAACTCGGAAGAATCTGCGTAATCTGCGATCCCGCCCCGAGGCGGGACTGCGGATCCTTAGAGGTTTTTCCCCGGGTTCGCAGCACATCGCGCGCGGCCCCCAGCACGTCGGCCACGCTGAGGTCGCGCATGCAGCGATAGGTATCGGCGATCTGACACCGGCGTTGCAGGCAGGGGCTACACGGCAGGTCCCGCCGCAGGACCTTCCCCGGGCCCAGGGGTCCCGTCCGCCGCGGGTCGGTGGGGCCGAACAGCGCCACGACCGGCGTCCCCACGGCTGCGGCGATGTGCAGGGGGCCCGAGTCCACGCTGATCATGAGGTCAGCCTCCTTGAGGACGGCCACCAACTGCGTCAGCGTGAGGCGCCCGACCAGGGACACCGGCGACGGATCGAGGCCGGCGAGGATGGCAGCGGCCGCCGGTTCGTCCTCCCGGCTGCCGGTCAAGACAACGCCTGCACCCTCCGCCAGAAGAGTCCGTGCCAGTGCGCGCCAGCGGTCCGGCTCCCAGAGCTTGGTGCGCCAGCGCGCCGTCGGGTGCAGGACGATGCGCGGCCGGGGAGACCCCGACAGCACGGACTGCGCGACAACACCCTCCTGCGGTGGGACGGAGATGTGAAACTCCCGGACCGGCTCCGTGGCGTCCACGGCCGCCGCCAGTGCCAGGTACCGCTCCACGGCATGCACCGGCTGGGGCGGTGCTGTGACCCGGTGGGTAAGGACCCAAGGGGCCCCCTCCCGCCCCTCGGCAAAGCCGACCCGGGTCGGGGCTCCGGTGGCGACGACGTACAGGGCGCTCTTGAATAGCCCCTGAAGGTCCAGCACCACGTCGTAGCTCCGGCGCCGGAGGTCGGCCGCAAACTGGCGCATCTCGCCCAGGGTGCGGCCAAGGTGCCGCGGGTCCCGGAGCTGTCGCAGCCACCGTCGCCTGCCCGACACCACGACCCCGCTCAAGGCGGGATGATCCCGGACGATGTCCGCTGCCTCCTCTTCGACAAGCCAGTCCAGGCGGGCATTCGGGTACCGCCGGTGGAGCGTCGCCGCCACCGGAAGGGCGTGCACGACATCGCCCAGGGCGCTTGGCTTGACCAGCAGGATCCTGCCGGCGCCGTCAAGCCGAAGGAGAGGCGATACCATCCCGCTGCTCCGTCCGCGCCAGGAACCACTCCACGGCCGCCCGGAGGTCGTCGGCAATATGTTCCGGGGGCGGCAGCGTTCCGGCCTGGATCTTTTCCCATTGCTCTTGCCCATGGCCGGTCCGCAGCATGATCGCCCGCATCCCCGGAAACGCCTGGGCGAGCGCGGCGTCGGTCACGTGATCGCCGATGACCACCGATCGGGCAGGGTCCAGATCGGAGTCGCGGATGGCCTGATGGATCATGCCCGGCTTGGGCTTCCGGCATTCACACTCGCGCCGGTATTCCGGCGGTCCGTGCTCGGGGTGGTGGGGGCAATAGTAGATCCCGTCGAGTCGCACGCCGGCCTCGGTCAAGAGTGCCGCCAGACGGCCGTTGACCCTGCGGACATCCGCCTCGGTGATCAGGCCCCGCGCCACTCCCGCCTGGTTCGTGACAAGGATGAGACGATACCCGGAAGCCTGGAGCCTCTGGAGGGCCTCGACGGCCCCCGGGATGATTCGGATGCCCGCTGGATCCCCCAGGTAACCCAGATCCTCGATGATCGTCCCATCCCGATCCAGGAAGGCGGCGGGAGAGCCGGGGACCGGGGACCCTGAGGGTGGGGTGGCCGAGAGACGAGAGCCGTGAGAATTCTTTAGCAGGTCGAGGGCGGCCTGGAGGACTCGGTCCTCGGTGACGCGGGTCATGCAGCGGTGGTCAATGGGGCACTCGCGCAGGAGGCACGGACTGCACGGCACTGGTTCCCGGACGATCCGGCTGTGCGGGCCGAGAGGACCAGTTGCCTGCGCGTCCGTGGGACCGAAAATCGCCAGGACCGGCGTTTCCACCGCAGCCGCCACGTGCATGGCCCCGGTGTCGTTGGTCAGGAGCAGGTGGGTTCGCGCCAGGAGCCCGACCAGAGTGCCGAGATCGGTGCGGCCGCCCAGGTTGATGGCCGGATGCCGCATCCCTGCACCCACCTCGTCCAAGATCGGGCGTTCTTGCGGAGAACCGATCAAGAGAATCCGGGCCCCACGCCGCTCCGCCAATCCGTCCGCCACCGCGGCGAACCGCTCCGGGGGCCAGCGCTTGGCGCCTCCGTACACCGAGCCTGGGTTGAGTGCCACAACCAGATCCGTGGGGCCGACGGCATGACCCTCCAGAAGTCTCCGGGCGTTCTGTCTCGCCTCGGCCGGCACACGCAGCCGCAGGGATGGGGTGCCGTCGCCGCCCAGTGCTCGGACGATCTCGAGATACCGCTCGACCTGGTGGTGCCCCGGTGCCGCCGTCGGGCGCCGGGCCGGATGGGTAAGCAGCCAGCGCCGGCCATCGGTCGGAGAGCCGACCCGCCGCGGAATGCCTGCCAGCCAGGGAACCACGGCCGCGTCCAGCGAGTTCGGGAACAGGACCGCAAGGTCAAAGCCCTCGTCCCGCAGCCTTTTCGCCAGGCGCCAACGCCCCATCACTCCCCGGTGGACATCCCCCGCCCGATACTCGAGGACCCGATCCACGGCCGGGTGTCCTGCGAACAGGCCGCTCACCCAGGGCTTCGCCAGCACCGAAATCTCGGCCTGGGGAAACCGGCGATCGAGGGCCTCCAGTGCCGGCAGCGTCAGAACGGCATCCCCGAGCCAGTTGACCTGCCGCACGAGGATGCGTGTGATCTGTTGAGGATCGATGTCGATCATTCGGGCTCTCAAAGGCGTTCGAGTGTTCGGTCGTTCGGGCGTTCGGCTGTTCCTGGAACCACCGAACTACCGGGACCCACGGCACCGCGGTCCAGCGCCTCGCGGACCGCGACGGCGTGGGTGCCCCGAACCACCGAACGCTTTTCATACTGCGGTCCGCCGCTCCGACGATCCTAGCGGGGGCCGAAGGGTGCCTCCACGTCCTGCGACGTTGGCGCCTCCTGCTCCGTCTCGAGTCTCGGATCCAGCGGCAGGTGCGTCTTCCACCGCCGGTGGACCCAGAACCACTGGTCCGGCCGCTCCCGGATGAACGCCTCGATCGCCGCGGTGAACCGAGCCGTGTTCACCACCAGGTCCGCCCGGAGGTCCCCGCTCCGGTGGATGGGCACCTCTGGGGCGATCTGGACCCGGTACTGGCCGCGGGCTTCTCGCATGATGGCGATGGGCACCACGGCGGCGCCGGACCGGATGGCGATGAGGGCCGGCCCGGAGGCGGTCGAGGCGGGCCGGCCGAAAAAGGGAACCACCACGCCTTCCTTTTCGCTGATGTGCTGGTCGATCAGGATGCCGACGGTTTCCCCGCGCCTGAGCACCTGGAGGATCGCCTGGATTGCGTCCCGCTTCCGGATCACCCGGTTCCCGCCACGCTCCCGAAGGGCCGTGAGCAGATCGTCGAGTCGAGGATTGTCCAGGGGTCGGGCCACCATGTGGGTCGGTCCCAAGTACAGGGAGGCGAACAGCGGCAGGAGTTCCCAGGGGCCGAAGTGCGCCATGATCACGAGCACGCCCTTGCCCCGTTGCCGTGCCGAGAGCAGCCGTTCGAAACCGTCCAGCTGGATGGCGCCCGCCTCTCGCCCGCTGAGGAGTCTGTCCGAACGGGCCACGTCCACGACCGTCCGCCCCAGGTTCTCGAACACACGGCGCGCCAGCGTCTCAACCTCCGAGGGCGAGAAACGGTCCGGGAACGCTCGCGAGAGATTCTCGACGGCGACGGTCCGGTGCCGTCGGTCCAGCCCGAAGGCCAAACGCCCGGCCCCCTCCCCCAGGGCGTAGACGACCGACTCGGGAAGCCAGGCCAAGACCCGCG
Source organism: uncultured bacterium (assembly GCA_964576535.1). GTDB lineage: Bacteria > Methylomirabilota > Methylomirabilia > Methylomirabilales > 2-02-FULL-66-22 > 2-02-FULL-66-22. The sequence continues at coordinate 82,019 of CAZNWB010000001.1, forward strand.
CAAGACCCGCGACCAGCGCCCATTCGGCCAGGGCCACCGGGCTCCATCGGGATCGCTTAGCCACGCGCCCCCCCAACGGACCGGGTGAGAAGCGCGTCGAGAGCTTCCGCACCCTCGATGATCTCCAGGTCCACGCAGAGCACCCGGAGCGGTCGGTCAGGCCGTCCACCCCCGTCCCAGGCGGGCATGCGAAGCGCGTCCTTCTCCGTCGTGATGACCAGGTCGGCCCGGGCCTCGTCCGCACCCCGCCCCACCCGCGCGAGGTCGGCCGGGCCGTACGGATGGTGGTCCGGGAATGTCAGCGTCCCGGCCACGACCGCCCCGAGGTCCGTGAGGGTACGGTGGAAGGCCTCGGGGTTGGCGATACCGCTCACCGCCAGGACCCGCCGACCCCCCAGTGAGGCGAGTGGGTATTCCTCACCCTCAGGGAAGCGCATCAGACGCGCCGGCCGATGCCGCGCGAGAACCTGGAGCGCGCCCGGGACGATCTGCTCCAGGCAGCGCCGCAGACCGGGAAGATCCGACGCCTGGTCCGACCGGGTCAAAATAATCGCCTGGGCGCGACAAAGCGCAGCCACGGGTTCCCGCAGGCGCCCCCGCGGCAAGAGCCGGCCCCCCCCGAAGGCATCGCTCGCGTCCACCATGACAAGATCCAGATCCCGATGGAGTTGCCGGTGCTGAAAGCCATCGTCGAGCAGCAGGACGTCCAGCCGGAAGCGGCGCAGGACCTCCTGCCCCGCCTGGAACCGGCTTGCCCCCACCACCACCGGAACGCCGGGGAGGCGCCGGGCGAGGAGCATCGCTTCGTCGCCCACGGCTTCCCAGCGGGAACGAACCTCCCGGTCATCGGCCGCCAGCGTCACCCCCGACACGTGGCGTCCGTACCCACGGAGGAGGATCCCCGCGGCGTGCCCCCACCCGCGGAGCCGCTGGGCCAGGGCGATGGTGCAGGGCGTCTTGCCCGTTCCCCCCACCGTCAGGTTGCCGATGGAGACCACCGGGCACGGCAGGCGGCGGATTCGCCGCAGCCCCGAGGCAAAGGTCCAGTCTCGGACCTCCACCCCGACTCGGTATCCGGCCGTTGCCGCCGCCAGCACCGCCAGCCAGAGCCGCTGCGCCAGCGTCGGTGCCGGCGACCGCATCGAGCCCAGGGAGTAGGCCTTGACCGCGGTCCCCAGACTCACAGCACCGCCTCCAGCAGGTCCACCGTCCGCCGACCGGCGCCCCGGTGGGTCCCCACGATGGCCCGGCCACTCTCCCCCATCCGTTCTGCGACATTGGGCTCCCGCAAGAGGCGCAGGGTCTCCTCTGCCAAGGCCCCGGCCTCCCGCACCTGGACGCCCGCCTGGTGCTCCAGGAAGAGGCGGGCCATCTCCGCAAAGTTTCCCATGTGCGGCCCGAACAGAACGGGCCTCGCATGGCTTGCGGGCTCGAGGATGTTGTGTCCGCCGATGGGAACCAGGCTGCCGCCCACGAACACCACCGTTCCGGCCGCGTACAGCCGGGCCAGCTCGCCCATCGTGTCCACCAGGATAACCGCGGCCCCGCCCTGCGTGGGCAGCCGGCTCCGATGGATCCAGGGAAGCCCCTCGCGGTCCAGAAGCGCCTCCACCTCCCCGAGCCGCTCCGGATGCCGCGGGGCCAGGAGCAGCGTGAGGTCGGGCACGGATCGGCGGACCGCCTTGAAGGCCTCCAGGACCGGCCCCTCCTCTCCCCGGTGCGTGCTGCCCGCCACGAGGACCGGCCGCGAGAGCGGGAGGCCCAGCATCTGTCGGACCGCCGGTCCGTCAGCCCCGCGTTCCGCGGGTCCCGCCCCGGCCAGGTCGAACTTGAGATTGCCGACCACGTGCACCCGCTCGGGCGGCGCGCCGAGGTCCAGGATGCGCCGCGCGTCTTCGGGCGTCTGCATGCAGAACAGGCGAATCCCCTGGAGGACCCGCCCAAAGAATCTCCGCACTCGCCGATAGCGGGGGAAGGAGCGCTGGGAGATCCGCCCATTCACCAGGACCACGGGGATATCACGGGCCGAGCAGGCGCGCAGGAAGTTCGGCCAGATCTCCGTCTCGGTGAGCAGGACGGCCCGGGGCCGAAGCCGATCCAGCGCCTGGCGGACGGCCCAACCGAAATCCAGGGGGAAGAAGACGAACTGCCTCGCCGGGAGCCGCCCCTCGGCGACGCCGCGGCCTGTGTCCGTGACCGTCGAGACCAGCAGCGGCAGGTCCGGCCGGCGCGCGGCCAACTCTCGCGCCAGCGGGGTCGCCGCCATCACCTCGCCGACCGACACCGCGTGCAGCCAGACGGGTGGCACGGTTCCGGTCCAGGCCGGAACGCGCCCCAGCCGCTCGCCAAGTCCCCGGCGGTACTTTCCCCGCAGGATCGCCTGGGTGGCAAAGGTCGGGAGCCCCGCCACGAAGAAGGCCCCGAGTCCGAGACTGTAGAGCCAGTACACGGGTCACTCAAAAGCGTTCGGTAGTTCGGTGGTTCGGTTGTTCCACGGTTCCGCGGCTCGCCAGTTCGACCGTTTCGGTACAACCGAACTACCGAACGCTCGAACTCCCAAACGTTTTTCGCCGCCTAGTGGCGGCGACCGTGTCCGCCTCCGCCACCAGGGCATCCAGCCGGTCGGCCAGCAAGGTCTGGAACTTCTCCATGGCGACCTTGTCGGCATCCGCCGGCACGTAGAGGGGTTCGCCCCAGACGTACACCCCCCGCGCAAACGGATGGGGGATCAGGAACTGGTCCCAGCTCCTCATGAGTGTCCGCGGCCAGGCCCCGAACGCCACCGGCAGGATCGGCATCCCCGTCAAACGCGCCAGATCGATGACGCCCGACTTGACCCGGTGCCGCGGCCCCTTCGGCCCATCCGGAGTGATCGCCACGTGGCGGCCATCCCGAAGCGCCTGGATGAGCTGCTTGAAGGCGAGGACCCCGCCCCGGGTGGCGGAGCCGCGCACCACGCTGAACCCCAGCCACTGAGCCGCGCGTGTGAGGTACTCCCCGTCCCGGTGCTGGCTGATGAGGAGGGTGGCCGACCGGCCGGGATACACGAATGGCATCATCAGGAGCCGCCCATGCCAGACGGCCACGATGGCGCGTTCCCCCTTGGCGAGGCACGCGTCCACGTGCTCGCGCCCGATGTCAGCCCGGCGCAGCGTGGCGGCGACCGCCCGCAACAGCCGGCTGGCCATCCACGGCACCGCGATCAGGGTGAGGTTCCAATCGCGGGGAGAGAACCTGCGCTCGCCCATGTGACCATCAACGCATCAGGCCGCCGGAATCAGCGCCAAGACCTCACGGGCCGCCCGTTCCGCCGCTCCAGGGGTTCCCAGACGGCTGCCAACCTCGACCAGCTTGGCGCGCATCCACGCCTGGCGCTCGGGCGATCCCAGGATCTCCGAGGCCGTCGCCGCCAGATGCTCGGGGGTCGCCTGGAACTGGATCAGTTCCGGGACGATTTCCTCACCCGCCACCAAATTGGGCAGGCCGATGAACCGGACCCGGACCAGGCAGCGCGCCAGCAGCCACGACAGCCAGCCCAGACGATATGTGATAATCATGGGAGTTCCCAGGATGGCCGCCTCCAGGGTCACCGTCCCCGAGACCGCCAGGAGGAGATCCGCCGCCCGCATCACCTCGGAAGTCCGTCCCTGCACCACCGTGACCGGCACGGGCGAGGACCGCACTGCCTCCCTCACCGATCCGTCATCCAGCGTCGGCGCGAGAGCCAGAACTCCCCGAAGGTCCGGCCGTCTGGCCGTGAGGCGCGCGGCCGTCTCCAACAGGAGAGGCAGGTGCCGCCGGATCTCCGCCTGCCGGCTCCCCGGGAGCAGGCCCAAGACCAGCGAGGCATCCGGCAGGCCCAGGGAGGCGCGGCACGCCTCGCGCGATGGCACCGCCGCGAGCACATCCAGAAGAGGATGGCCGACAAACGTCACGTCAACTCCCGCCTGCCGGTACAGGGGCTCCTCGAACGGGAACAGGACGAGCATCTTCCGCACCAGGCGCCGGATCGTGCGGATCCGCCCGCGCCGCCAGGCCCAGATCTGGGGGCTGATGAAGTAGCAGACCGGGATGCGCAGGTGATGGGCCGTGCGCGCCAGGAGGAGGTTGAAATCCGGAAAGTCAATGCAGATCAGCAGGGCTGGCCGGACAGCCCGGAGGCGCTTCCGCAAGAGGTGCAGGGCGGTCGAGAGCACCCGTCGCTTCTCCCACACCTCCGTGAGGCCCACGACGGCGGCCTGCCCCGCATCGGCGAGGAGGTGCACCCCGGCCTCTCGCATGCGCGGGCCGCCCATGCCCTCCACAATCACGTGTGGCGCCAGTCGCCGGAGCGCCTCGACCAGCCGTCCCCCATGCAGATCCCCCGAGGCCTCGCCCGCCACGATCATGATCCGGGTCGCCGCGGGCACACCGTGACCGGGTGGATTAGTGGACTGGTGAATCAGTGGATCCGTGTTCTGGCCCACCGTCCTCACGTCCCCCTACTCCACCAATTCACCGATCCACCCATGCACAAGCCCACCGATCCACTCTGCTGTTCAGAGGCGCTCAATGATCCGCGTGGCAACGGCGACGGCCTCGCGTCCCGCCTCTCCCGCGACCATGGGTGGACGGCGAGTCCGCACGCTGTCCACGAAATCGATGAGCTCCTGCCGCAGCGGCTCGACCCGCGCCACCGGGATATCCACCCGGGCCAAGCGCGACCTCCCCGGGCCATCGCCGGGCGTCTGCCGGTATAGGTGCAGCTCCTGGGCGGCATAGTCCAGGACGAAGGAGGTGTCCCGCTGGAAGACGCGGATTTTCCGCAAGCGCTCGCCGCTGACCCGGCTCGCGGTCAGGTTCGCCACGCAGCCCGAGGCGAATTCGATCCGGGCGTTGGCGATATCCACCTGATCGGAGACCACCGGAACACCCACGGCACTGACCGCCGTGACCGGTGACTTGACCAGGGTCAGGACGATGTCAATGTCATGGATCATGAGGTCCAGAACCACATCCACATCGGTGCCCCGCCCCGGGAACGGGCCCATCCGATGGACCTCGATAAAGCCGGGATCCTGAACCTCCCTCTCCAGGGCTTGCACGGCGCCGTTGTACCGCTCGCTGTGACCCACCTGGAGAATGCGGCCATTCGTCGCGGCGGTGGCGACCAGATCGTCCGCCTCGGCCAGCGTCCGGGTCATGGGCTTCTCCACCAGGACGTCGCACCCCGCTCGGAGGAAGTCCCGAGCGATCCCGTGGTGGTCCACCGTGGGCACGGCTACGCTGACGGCATCGACCTTGCCCAGCAGGTCGCGATAGTCCGCCAGCGCCCGGACCCGGAGCGTGCCGCCGACCTGGCGCCGAGGCCCCTCCGCGATGTCCACCACCGCGACGAGTTCGACCCCCGGCAGCTCCGTGTAGATCCGCGCGTGATGCTGCCCGAGGTGACCCACCCCGACTACCGCTACCTTGACCTTTTGCTCACCCGCGTCCATGGCGTCTCATAAGAGCGTTCGACGGTTCGGTCGTTCGGTGGTTCGGTTGTACCGCAGCACTCAGGGAACCACCGAACTGCCGACCCACCGAACAGCCGAACGCTCTTGGCGTTTAGCCGGCCACCACTGCCAGATCCAGTTCGTCCGCACCGGCTACGAACCGATCCCGATCCAGGAGCAGGGTGCGGCCCGCATCCAGCGCCAGGGCCGTGGCACTGGCATCCCGCAGGGCGGAGAGCGTCTCCGGTCCAACGGTGGGAAGGTCAAAGCGAAGGTCCTGATCGGGCCGGCTCACCTTGACGATGACCACCCCGCCGCGGCCCAGCTCCCCACCCCGCCGGATGGCGGCGTCCGTTCCCTCGACTGATTCCACGGCCAAGACGGTTCCGTGCTTCAGCACCACGGTCTGCCCGATTCGGAGCGCCGCAATCTGTCGCGCGATCTCCCGGCCGAGCACGATGTCCTGCTGCTCCCGGGCCGTCGGGCCCCGCCGGGTGAGCTGTCCGGCCGGGACCAGGAGCGGGCCCAGGAACCGGGGAGTCTCCAGGACCCGGATCCCCTCGGCGGCCAGGGCCTCCACGAGGGCCTCCAGCAGGCTGTCCCCGCGCAGGTCCCGGGCTCGGAGCAGGACCTTGGCCCCCAGCAGGTCCGGACGCGCCCGGGAAAAGAGGCGGGTAATCTCCACCTTCCCCAGCAGGACGACCTCGGTCACCCGCTCGTCGCGAAGGTGACGGATCACAGCCCCGAGTTGGGCGACGCGGACCCAGTGGATGGCGTCCACCTGCTCGGCCAGCCGGGGATCGGTCTCCTCTCGGACGGCCACCGCCACCACACGCAGACCCTGGGCGCGCGCTTCGGCCGCCGCGACGAAGGGCAGCCGCCCGCTCCCCGCGATGATCCCCAGCGTCTCCATCCGTGACTACTTGCTGATCCCGCGCTGGGACCGCTTGATGAAGTCGATGAAGTGCTGCACGGCGGGGGATCCGCTGATCTCCTGCTCCAGCTTTTCCAGCGCCTGGGAGGTGTTGAGGCCGGAGGCGTAGACGATCCGGTAGGCCTGCTTCAGGGCACGGATCTCCTCGGTCGAGAAGCCGTCACGCCGCAGCCCCACCACGTTGAGGCCAAAGGGCTTGGCCCGGTTTCCCTGGGCCTTGAGGTAGGGCGGGATGTCCTGCCCCACGCCGGAGCACGCGCCCAGGAAGGCGTACTCGCCGATCCGCACGAACTGGTGGATGCCGGTCATGCCCCCGATCACGGCGCAGCGCCCGATCTCGATATGGCCGGACAAGGCAGCCTGGTTGGCAATGATGACGCGTTCCCCCAACTGACAGTCGTGGGCCACGTGGACGTACGCCATGATGAAGCAGTCCGGACCGACGGTCGTCACCCCCGAGCCCCCCGTGCTGGCGCGGTGGATCGAGGCGAACTCCCGCACGAGGGTCCGGTCCCCGATAACGACCCGGGTGGGTTCCCCGCGGTATTTCACGTCCTGGGGCGGCGACCCGATGATGGCGTGGGGGCCGATGCGGCACTCGGCCCCGATCTCTGTCCAGCCCTCCAGGACCGTGTGGCTGGCGATGATGGACCGGGGTCCCACTCGAACATGGGGGCCGATCACGACATATGGGCCGATCTGGACGCCCTCCTGCAGTTCTGCACCCGGATCGACGACCGCGGTGGGGTGGACGGTAACCATGCGACCCTCCTACACGGTGAGGGGCATGTCGACCGGCTGGGAGGGATCGCGATCGACCACGATGGAACTCATCTCCGCCTCTGCCACGAGCTTGCCTTCCACGTAGGCGGCGCCCTTAAACCGGCACATCTGGCGGCGGAGCTGGAGGATCTTCACCTCAAATCGGATCTGATCCCCGGGGACCACGGGGCGCCGGAACCGGGCCCAGTCAATCCCGGTGAAGTAAATGACTTTCTTCTCGGCCCGCGCGTCCAGGCTGCGCATCAAGAGCACTCCGCCGACCTGGGCCATACCCTCGAGGATGAGGACGCCCGGCATGATGGGGTGGCCGGGGAAGTGGCCGGGGAGGAATGGCTCATTTATGGTGACATTCTTGATCCCGACCACCCGCTTGCCCAACTCCAGCTCCAGGATGCGGTCCACCAGGAGGAAGGGATAGCGATGCGGCAGGATCTCTTCGATCTCCTTGGGTCCGAACATTGCCAATCCTCCCCTCCCCCTACTTGCCCAGGCGGGCTTCCAGGCCCGCCAGCCGTTCCTCCAGGGCACGCAGGGCCTTGCGCAACTCCGGCAGCCGGGCCACGGCCGCCAGTTGCCGCTTGAACTCGGTATGCGGCACGGCCGGCGCGCCGAGGACAGCGGACCGGGGCGGGACGTCCTTTGTCACCCCCGCCTGGGCCCCCACGATGACGTCATCGCCGATCTCCACGTGGTCCACGACGCCGGCCTGTCCCGCCAGCGTGACGCGGGATCCGATGCGCACACTCCCCGAGATGCCCACCTGGGCGACGATCACGGTATCCGACCCGATGCGGACGTTGTGCCCGATCTGCACCAGATTGTCAATCTTTGAGCCCTGGCCGATGCGTGTCTCGTCCAAGGTCGCCCGGTCAATACACACGTTCGCCCCGATCTCCACATCGTCCTCGATCACCACCCGCCCCACCTGGGGGATCTTCACGTAGCGATGACCATCCCGGCCATACCCGAAGCCGTCGGCCCCGATGACCGTCCCACTGTGAACGATGACCCGGTCCCCCAGGACAACGTCATCCCGCAGGGTGACGTTGGGGAAAATCCGACACCCCTGGCCGATGTGCACCCGAGCACCGACGGCCACCTGGGCCTCCAGGATCGTGCCCGCCCCGACCTTTGCGCCCGGACCCAGGACGCACAGCGGTCCCACGCAGGCGTCGGGGGCAACCCGCACATCGGGTGCCACCACCGCGGTGGGATGGATGCCAGGAGCCGGAGGGGCTGCGGGATGAAAGAGGGTCAGGGCACGGGCCAGGGCAAGATACAGGTTGCGGGTCCGGAGGGAGGGACGATCCACCGGCGGCCATCCCTCGTCCAGGATCACGGCGCCCACCGCCGATTCCCGCAGGCGGGAGATATGCGCCTTTCGGGCGATGAAGCTCAGGTGGTGCGGGCCGGCCTCCTCGAGGCTGCGCACGGCCACGACCTCGAGCCCGCCGTCGCCTTCCAGCCGGCACCCCAACCGCTCCGCCACCTCTCCCAGTCGCACTCCACCTCCGCGTCAGCGCTCGGCCATCCGTGGCCAGCCTTCAGCTTGCGGCTGAAAGCTGATGACTGACAGCTTCCGTTACTTCTGCTTCGCGTCGTACCGCTTGATGACCTCGGGCGTGATGTCCACGGCCGGGGCGGTGTAGACCAGGGTGCTGCGCTCCAGAATGAGGGTGAACCCCTGGTCCTTGCCGTACTCCTGGATCACGCCGAAGATCTCTCGCGTGATCTCCACTTCCGCCTCGCGGACCCGTTTGTCGAAATCGCGGTTGGCATCCTCGGCCAGGCGGCGGACGTCCCGCACCCCTCGCTGGAGCCCTTCGGACCGTTCTCGCTTGGCCTGTTCGCTGAGGAGCGGGGCCTGCTTGTCCAGCTCCGCCTGGAGCTTCATCACCTCTTGCTGCCGGGCATCCAGCTCGCGCTGCCGGGCCGCCCGTTCCTGGTCCAGCTTCTGCTTCATGGCGCTGCCCTTCTGGGACTGGTTCAGCACCTGCTGGACGTCCACGACGCCGATTCGCATCCCCGCCTGCGCCGCCCAGACCGGCCCCGCCAGTCCCAGCACGAGACACCCGGCCACCACCATCGGTATCCACCGAGATTGCTGCACGCCACCCATCACCCCACTCACCTCCACTGTCCTGTCCGGGGTATCCTGCCCGGAAGGACCTCTCGCCTTGTGAATGTCGCCCACCGAAAGCCAGCCCCGGCCGCGGGCCGGATCGCCGCTAGAACGTCGTTCCGGTACTGAAGTAGAGCACCTGCCGCTTCTCGCCCGGCTGGGGATCCAGGGGGAATCCCCAGTCTAACCGGATCGCCCCGAGAGGAGAGGTGAACCGCAGGCCGACTCCCGCCCCGTACCTGACGTCCCACGTGAAGTTGCTGGGTTCAGCGAAGGCGTTGCCCATATCCAAGAAGACCGCCCCCCGCATCTTCAGGGGCTCGTAGAGCGGGAACAGGATCTCGCTGTTGATCCAGAAGGCCTTGTTGCCACCGACCTCACCCCCGGTAACCGGGCTCTTGGGGCTGATGGTGAAGTTCTTGAATCCCCGGATGGTATTCGCCCCGCCCAGAAAGTACCGCTTCTGCGTGGGCAAGGCGATAGTATCACCGAACGCCTCGCCATACGCGATATTCCCCCGGAGGTGTCCCACGAGTTTCCACCAGAGCGGCCAGTACTGGCCGAGCTCCAGGGTGGTGACGGTGTAGTTGCTGTCCGCGTCGAGGACGCCACCGGCGTACTGGAAGGAAGCCCGGGCGTGCAGGCCCCGGGTGGGTTCCGTGAGGGAGTCCCGCGTATCCCGCGCGAGGACGAATATCAGAGCACTCGTGTAGGTGACCCCCAACGCCGCCTGCAGTTGGATCAAGAGGGGCGCATTGGGCGCCAGATCGCTGATCTGGACCCGTTCGTACAGGTAGCTCGCCGTCCCGTACACCCTCTCGAAGAGATGGTGCCCGACCGTCAGGCCCACCCCCTGGCTCCCCTGGTTGAAGCCCTGATTCTGGTACTGCGTCTGCAGGCTGAAGAGGCGGGGCTCCACGAGGAAGTCCGTGTCCAGGAAATGGGGATCGGTGTACACGCCGTTGAAACGACTGGCGTTCTGGCCGTACTGGCCGGCGATGATGAGTCGCTTCCCCAGGCCGAAGAGGTTGCCCTGGGAGATACTGGCGGCCGCGAGGAGGCCGTCCGCCGAGCTGTACCCCCCACCGATGGTGAACGCCCCGGTGGGCTTCTCCTTCACGTCCACCGTCAGGTCCACCTTCTCCTCGGCCGCAGCCCGCTTCGTGTCCAGCTTTACGTCCTCGAAGTAACCCAAATTCTGCAAATTGCGGCGGCTCTCCTGTAACAAGCGGCTGTTGAAGACATCGCCTTCGACCAGCAGGATCTCTCGCCGGAGCACCTTGTCCCGGGTCCGAACGTTCCCCGTGATCTCGATCCGGTGGATGAAGGCCTGCCGGCCTTCCGTGATCTCCAGGGCCACGGTCACCGTGCTGTCGGCGCGCTGGATGTCGGTGACGGGGGCCACATCGGCGAAGAGGTAGCCCCGCTCGGCGTAGCGGTCGGTGATGGCCACGACGTCGCCCTGCAGCGCTTCGCGACTGAAGATCCCGCCCGCACGGGTCCGGATCAGGCCCCGGATCTCCGGCTCCGAGAACAGGCTGTTCCCCTTGATAGTCAGGTCGCGGATCCGGTACTGGGGGCCCTCCTCTACCCGGATCAGGATCCGCAGCTTCTTCCGTTCGGTGTCGAGCTGGATCTCCGGCTCTTCCACCGCGATGTCCAGGAACCCGTTGTCCAGGTAGTAGGCCCGGATGCGATCCAGGTCGCGGGAGAGCTCCTCCCGCTTCAGGGTGCCGCCGAAGAAGAACAGGTACAGCTCCGACGTCTGGAGCTTGCTCTTGATGTCCTTCTCCTTCAGCGCCCGGTTGCCGATGATCCGGATCTCGCTGACGTCAAACTTGTCCCCCTCCACGATGGTTAAGGTGACCCCCACTTCTTGCGGCGAGACCCGGTCCTCGCGCCCTTCCACCTGGACCTGGTAATAGCCCTCCTCCTCGTAAAACAGTCGGATCTTCTCGGCATTCTTGGCCAAGCCCCCGGGTGGGATGATCGCCCCCTCCGCCAGGTCGATCTTGCCCTTGATCTTATCCGTGGCCAGCTTCCGGTTCCCCTCAATCCGGATGCTCTGGATGCTGGGTTTCTCGTACAGGATGAAGGTGAGCTTCAGACCTCCCTCGAAGATGTCGGCCCGGATTTCGATGTCCTCGAAGTATCCGAGGCTGTAGAGCGCCTTGATGTCCTCGCGCACCACCTCCGGGAAGTACGGGTCCCCCACCCGGCTCTTCAGCTTGAAGCGGACAGTGGCCTCTTCGACTTTGCGGGCCCCGACGACGTCGATCTGGGTGACGAAGGGCTGGTCCTGCGCCCCGGCCCCCCTGGGTGGAGCGAGGATGAGGAGACAGGCGCACACGAGGACGGGCAGCCGCACGCGGAGCAGCGACGTCACAGGCTCTCGCCGAAGGGAACGACGGTCCTAGGCCGGAATCAGCCACCCGGCCCTGCGCTGAACAACGCCGGCGGACCCTATCACCATCCCCCATCAATGCCAAGCACAAACTGTCCCGGCCGGACAATGCCTGGGTACGGCGCAGATGTCGGGAGAATGAGGTTATGAGGGCGCTTCGACCGGCTCGGCCGCCTCGAATTCCAGGACCGTGCCCTCGCCCTTGCGGATCCGGATGGTCCCGCCTTCGCCGAAGCGGCCCTTGAGGACCTCCTCGGCCAGTCCGTCCTCCACGTAGCGCTGGATGGCCCGGCGGAGGGGGCGGGCACCATAGTTGGGGTCGAAGCCCTGCTCGATGAGGAACTCCTTCGCGGCCCCCTCGATCTGGAGGCTCATGTGCTTTTCCTTGAGCTGGAGCTCCAGGCGCTGCAGCATCAAGTCCACGATCTGCCGCATGTGCTCCTTGGTCAGGGGGTGAAACACGATCACCTCGTCGATGCGGTTCAGCATCTCCGGGTTGAAGGTCCGCCGCAACTCGTTGTTGACCGTCTCCTTCATCTTCTCGTAGCCCTGCTCCTCCCCACCCTTGCCGAACCCCATGTGGGTGTGCAGAGTGAACTGGCGGGTCCCGATGTTGGAGGTCATGATGACGATGGTGTTCCGGAAGTCCACCACCCGCCCGTAGCTGTCGGTCAGACGCCCGTCCTCCAGGATCTGGAGCAGGAGGTTGAGCACCTCCGGGTGGGCTTTCTCGATCTCATCCAGCAGCACGAGGGAGAAGGGACGCCGGCGCACCTTCTCCGTGAGCTGGCCGGAGTCGTCGTAGCCGATGTACCCGGGAGGCGCCCCGATCAGCCGGGAGGTGGAGAAGCGCTCCATGTACTCCGACATGTCCACCCGCACCAGGGCGTCGTCGGTCCCGAAGAGGAACTCGGCCAACGCCTTGGCCAGCTCCGTCTTTCCGACACCCGTCGGACCCAGGAATATGAAGGAGCCCACCGGGCGGTTGGGATTCTTCACCCCGGCCCGCGACCGCCGGATGGCCCGGGCCACGGCCTTGATGGCCTCGTCCTGGCCGACAACGCGCTTGGCCAACTCCGTCTCGACGCGGAGCAGCTTCGCCGACTCCGCCTCCTCGAGTTGCTGCAGCGGGATGCCGGTCCACCTGGCCACCACGTAGGCGATGTCCTCGACGTTGACGACTGTCTTGGTCTTGGCCCGCTGGTCCTTCCAGCCGGTCTTCCGCTCTTCCAGCTCCGCCCGGAGCTTCCGCTCCGTGTCGCGGAGGCGAGCCGCCACCTCGAAGGCCTGGGTGCGGATGGCGTCCTCCTTCTGGGTGCGGAGCCGTTCGACCTCGTTCTCCATCTCCCGGAGTTCGGACGGCAGGACCATGCCCTTCAGCCGGGCCCGGGCCCCAGCCTCGTCGATCACGTCGATGGCCTTGTCGGGCAGGAACCGATCGGCGATGTAGCGCTGGGACAATCGCGCCGCCGCCACCACCGCCTCATCGGTGATGAGGGCCTGGTGGTGCGTCTCGTACCGGTCCTTGATCTCCCGCAGGATCCGGATCGTCTCGTCCACGCTGGGCGGCCCGACGTGAATGGCCTGGAACCGCCGCTCCAGGGCACGGTCCTTCTCGATGTACTTCCGGTACTCGTCCATGGTGGTGGCGCCGATGCACTGCAGCTCCCCGCGGGCCAGGGCCGGTTTCAGCATGTTGCTGGCATCGATGGCCCCCTCCGCCGCCCCCGCTCCCACCAGGGTGTGCAGCTCGTCAATGAACATGATCACGTTGTTGGACTGCTGCATCTCCTTCACCACAGCCTTGAGCCGCTCCTCGAACTGCCCGCGGTACTTGGTCCCGGCCACCATGCCGGCCAAATCGAGCTGGACCACCCGCTTGCGCAGCAGGATCTCGGGCACGGTGCTGGACACGATCTGGAGGGCCAGCCCCTCGACGATGGCGGTCTTGCCCACGCCGGCCTCGCCGATGAGCACCGGGTTGTTCTTCTTCCGGCGGCTGAGGACCTGGATGACCCGCTCGATCTCCGCCTCGCGGCCGATGACCGGGTCCAGCTTATCCTGCCTGGCGAGGGCCGTCAGATCCACGCCGAACTCGTCCAGGGCCGGCGTCCGCGTCGTGGAGGTCTGCTTGGAGGCCTGCTCCCCCAGGAGCTCCTGGGCCTGGGCCTTGGCGGCCGCCACGCTCACCCCGAAGTCCCGGAGAACCAGCGAGGCGATGCCCTCGCCCTCGCGGATCAGGCCGAGGAGCAAGTGCTCCGTCCCGATATAATTGTGGCCCAGCGAGCGGGCTTCCGAGATGGCGTACTCCAGCACCTTCTTGGCCTGGGGAGTGAAGGGGATTTCCCCGGCCGGCGAGAATTCCGTGCCGACGGCGACGATCTTCTCGATTTCGGCCTTGACGGCCGAGACGTTTACGTTGAGCTTCTTGAGGATGGCGACGGCCAGGCCGTCCCCCTCGCGGATCAAGCCGAGGAGCAGGTGCTCTGTGCCAACAAAATTATGACCGAGTCGGATGGCCTCTTCCCGGGCCAGAATGATGACCTTGCGGGCGCGTTCGGTGAATCGTTCGAACATACGCAGCTCCTCGTAACCCCCTGACAATCCGCCCCGTGGCCGGCGCGACCCTCGAAACGACGTGATTATAGCCGATGAGTTGGGCCACGGGAAGGGCCAAAATTGGTTTTCCCGCCCCCCCCTCCTCGCGCCCCGTCTATCCCACCATCCGGCCGTCCAGCATCCGCAGGATGCGGTCCGTACGCCCCGCCAGCACCTCGTTGTGGGTGACGAGCAGGCTGGTGAGGCGGCGCTCGCGGTTGATCTGCCGGAGGAGCTCGAAGACCTCCTCCCCGGTCTTGCTGTCCAGGTTCCCCGTCGGTTCGTCCGCCAGGAGCACGGCCGGCTCACCCACCAGCGCTCGCGCCAGGGCCACCCGTTGCTGTTCCCCGCCTGATAGCTCCCCGGGCCGGTGGCGCACCCGCTCCCCCAGGCCCACCTGGGCCAGGAGGCTCTGCGCCCGCGCCTTGGCCTCACCCATCGCCGCCCGCCGGATGAGGAGGGGCAGCATCACGTTCTCCAGCGCCGTGAACTCCGGCAGCAGGTGGTGGAACTGAAAGACGAACCCCACCTGGCGGTTCCGGAACTCTGCCAGGGTCGCATCGCTGAGCGTCGAGAGCGCGGTCTCGCCGTAGACGATATCGCCGGATGTGGGGTGCTCCAGCGCCCCCAGGAGATGCAGCAGGGTGCTCTTCCCGACCCCCGAGGGGCCCACCACCGCCACCAGCTCTCCCGGCGCGATGGTGAGCGAGACCCCCTTCAGCACCTCCACCCGCTCGCCGTCCCTGGGGAAGCTCTTCCAGACGTCCCGGACCCGGATCTCTTGGCTCACACCACCCACTCCAAGCCAATTTCGAATATCGAATGTCGAATGTCGAATGTCGAACCGCCCATTCGATATTCATGATTCGACATTCGTCTGTTCATCATTCGTACCGTATGGCCACCACCGGATCCACCCCGGCCGCCTGGCGCGACGGGATGATGGTCGCCAGGAAGCTGATCACGAAGGCGGTGATCGTGATGGCCAGCACGTCCGGCCACAGGACGCGGGACGGCAGCTTGTCCAGCAGATAGACGTCTTGGGGGAAGGCCTTGAAGCCGAAGAGCCACTCCACCGCCGCCACGATGGGATCCAGGTTGTGGGCGATCGTGAGACCGGCCACGAGGCCCAGGACCGTCCCCGCCGCCCCGATGATCATCCCCTGCACGATGAAGACGGTCATGAGGCTTTTCCCGGTGGCCCCCATGGACTTCAGGACGGCGATCTCCTTTCGCTTCTGCATGACCAGCATGATCAGCGTGCTGATGATTCCGAAGGCCGCCACCAGGACGATCATGGTCAGGATGACGAACATCACGGTCCGCTCCACGCGGAGTGCCGAGAAGAAGTTGCGGTTCATCTCCATCCACGTCCGGGTGAAGTACGGGAACTTGAGGGCGGCGCGAATGGCCTCGGCCACGGGCTGCGCGTGGTAGATCTCCCGCACCCGCACCTCGATCCCCGAGACGGCCGACCCCATCCGGAAGAGTTGCTGGGCCGTCGGGATGGCGATCATGGCCAGCTTGGAATCGAATTCCGCGAACCCCACCTGGAAGATCCCGACCACGGTGAACCGGCGCGTCCGGGGCATCATGCCCAGAGGGGAGAGGTCTCCGCCCAGGGGCAGGAGCACGTCCACGGCGCTCCCGACGCTGACTCCCAGGGTGCTGGCCAGGTATGAGCCGAGGACGATCCCGTCCGGAGGAAAGACGGGGCGCGGGTTGGCGATGGCGGCGGTAAGGTCGGGGCTGGCGCTTTTCAGCGTCCTCTTGAAATCGGTCGTTTCCACGGCCGAGGCCAGGTCGATGCCACGGAGCACGGTGCCTGCGGTCCGACCCACGGCCGTGAGCAGCACCTCGCTGTAGGTGAAGGGGGAGGCAGCCGTCACACCCGGAACCTGGCGGACGGCCGCCAGGGTGGCGGCCGGCTCCTCGATCCCCCGCTCGCCGTAGCGCAGGACCCAGATGTGGGCGTTGGTGCCGAGGATCTTGTTGCGGAGGTCGAATTCGAACCCGCTCATCACCGCCATCACTACGATCAGGGCCATGACCCCGACAGCCACCCCGGCCGTGGAGATGAAGGTGATGACGGAGATGGATCGCCGCCGCCTGGCCTTGAGGTAGCGGAGGGCGATGAAGATCTCGTAGGGTGTGGACCCGGCCATGTGATCGCTACTCCTCAGGTATCCCCGCGTCCAATTCGTCTTTCACGAACAAAGCCAATGCAAAACGGACAACGGACAACTGACAACCGGCCATCTGCCGAACTTGACCGGTTGTCGGTTGTCAGTTTGACACTTGAAATTACCCCCGCAAGGGACCGGTTGTCGGTTGTCAGTTCGTCATGTGAAAATGCGAGGGCTAGACGCCCTCGCGGGCCTCGGGCCGGAGCAATGGGAACAGGATGACGTCCCGGATGGAGGGGGCGTCGGTGAGGAGCATGACCAGGCGATCAATCCCGATCCCCTCGCCGGCCGTGGGCGGCAGCCCGTACTCCAACGCCCGCAGGTAGTCCTCGTCCATGGAGTGGGCCTCCTCGTCCCCGGCGGCCCGCGCCTTGGCCTGGGCCTCCAGCCGAACCCGCTGCTCCCGCGGATCGTTGAGCTCGGTGTAGGCGTTGGCCACCTCCAGCCCACCGGCATACAGCTCGAAGCGCTGGGCAAAGCGGGGATCGTCCGGCCTGGCCTTGGCGAGGGGGCTGAGCTCTACGGGGAAGTCGGTCACGAAGGTCGGCTGGATGAGTTGCGCTTCCACCCGGGCCTCGAAAAGCTCCACCAGAAGCTTGGCCCATCCCCAGGCCGGTTTCACCGCGATGCCGCTGGCCTCCGCGGCCGCGCGCAGGCGGTCCCCGTCCCCAGCCTCCTGGGGGCTCAACCCTCCCAACTTGACTAGCGCCTCTTCAACACTGAGCCGCGGCCAGGGCGGGGCAAAGGAAATCGGCTTCCCCTGGTACGTGATGGTCTCCCCGCCGCAGACGGCGCGCACCACCTGGGGCAGGAGCTGCTCCGTCAAGGCCATGAGATCCCGGTAGTCGGCGTAGGCCTGGTAGAACTCCAGCATGGTGAACTCGGGATTGTGCTGGGTGGACACCCCTTCGTTCCGGAAGTTCCGGTTGATCTCGTACACGCGCTCCAGTCCCCCGACCACGCACCGCTTGAGGTGGAGTTCCGGCGCGACCCGCAGGTAGAGATCGAGGCCCAGGGCGTTGTGATGCGTCACGAAAGGTCGGGCGGCGGCGCCACCCGGGATCGGCTGCATCATGGGCGTCTCGACCTCGAGAAAGCCCCGGGCGTCGAAGAAGCGGCGGATCTCGGCGATGATCCGCGCCCGCCGCTGGAAGAGCTCCACCACGGGCGGATTGGCGATCAGGTCCACGTAGCGCTGGCGGTAGCGGACCTCCACGTCGGAGAGGCCGTGCCATTTGTCGGGGAGCGGGCGTAACGCCTTGGCCAGCAGCTCAAGCCGCTCGACATGCACCGTCAGCTCACCCGTCTTGGTCCGGAAGACACGCCCGCAGATGCCCAAGAAGTCACCGATGTCGATCCGGCGGAACAGGTGATATGCCGTCTCGCCCACGCTGTCCTGCCGGACGTAGATCTGAATCCTCCCTGTCCGGTCCTTGATGTGGGCGAAGGAGGCCTTGCCGTGGGTGCGCAGGGACAGGACCCGCCCGGCTACCGTGACGGGCTCGGCCCCCGCCAGGGCGGCGTCATCGGCGGCGGCGTAGCGGGTGAGGAGCTCGCCACCCTGATGGGTGACGGGGAAGGTGCTGGGGTAGGGGTCGATGCCGTCGCGACTGAGGTCCTCCAGCTTTTTCAGGCGCTCCCGGATGAACGCACTCGGCTCTTCCACTCGTCCTCCGGATGATCGGGAGGCCAGCTCTCAGCCATCAGCCACGGAAAAGGCGAGAGCGGGAAATTCGGAAGCTGAAACCGATTGCCCTCGTTGCCCGCCTGCAAGCTGAAAGCTGAAAGCTGACCGCTGATCGCTGAACGCTGAGATTGCGTAACGTGCCGCGATTATAGGGAGGGGTGGGAGGAGTGTCAAGCCAACGCCCCAACCCAACGTGTTCGGTGGTTCGAGAGTTCGGTGGGTGGGTCGTTCGGCGCATCCCGATGAACCACCGGGACCCACGGCACCGCGGTGGATTCCCACCGCCGTGGCGTGGGTGCCCCGAACACTCGAACGATCGAACGCCTCTGGCTGGCATTGGCCAGGTCAACCCTTGACCCTGAGCTGGGACTCGTTCTGGGCGATAAATTTCCTGATGTCGTCCGCCATGCCGAGGAGCTTCAGCCACTGCTCCTTGTAGAGGGTGACGGGAAACCGCCCCAGACCATAGACCGATACCGCGCCTTTCTCGCTCACCTTGATGCTCGTTGCCCGGGTCACCTTGGCCTTGAGCGCCTGGTTCTCGGCCCGCAGCCGCTCCAGCTCCGCCCGAAGATCGTCGTCCCCCATGGCTCACCTCCCCCCATGCTAACCCGATTCCGAGAATATTAGCCGCCAAGGCGCCAACCTCTGAACTGGCAATCAGGCAATCCGGCAACCTGGCAATCGGGAGTTCCCAGTTGCCGGGTACCCTCCGAGTGCGCCTGGTTGCCAGATTGCCCAGTTGCCTGGTTGCCCCTGATTCGTGGCGACCTTGGCGCACCAACGGCGTTGCCGTTGGTACCGGCGGTTTGCGCTAGCTTGCCTTCTCGGGCGGCTTGAAGAGAACCGCCTCGATGAAACGGTCCAGGTCCCCGCCCAGGACCGCGGTGACGTTCCCCGTCTCCTCGCCCGTCCGATGATCTTTGACCAACTGGTACGGGGCCAGGACGTAGGACCGAATCTGGCTGCCCCAGGCGATGGGCGCCTTTACCCCCTGGAGCTTGGCCATCTCCTCGTCCTGCTGCCGCTTGTAGTGGTCGTAGAGCCGGGCCCGCAGGACCTTCATGGCCATGGCCTTATTCTTGTGCTGCGAGCGCTCGTTCTGGCAGGTGGCCACGATCCCGGTGGGCAGGTGGGTGATGCGGACGGCGGAGTCGGTCACGTTGATGTGCTGCCCGCCGTGCCCCCCGGCCCGGAACGTATCGATCCTGAGGTCTTTGTCCTCGATCTTGATCTCGATGTCGTCGGAGATCTCGGGATACACGAAGACCGACGCGAAGGAGGTATGCCGCCGCTTGCTGGCGTCGAAGGGGGAGATGCGCACCAGTCGGTGCACCCCGATCTCGGCGTGCAGGTGCCCGTAGGCATAGGGGCCTGTTACAGTCACGGTGGCATTCTTGATCCCCGCTTCTTCGCCCTCCAACAGGTCGATGACCTCGGTCGTGAACCCTTTCGACTCGACCCAGCGAAGGTACATTCGCAGGAGCATCTGCGCCCAGTCCTGGGACTCGGTCCCGCCGGCGCCGGGGTTGATGCTCAGGATGGCGTTCCCCTTGTCATATTCGCCCGAGAGGACCGTCTGCAACTCCAGGGCCCGGACCTGTCGCGTGAGCTCCTTGAGTCCATTGGAGACCTCTTGGAGCGTTTCGACGTCCTCCTGGTCCGCGGCCAGATCCAGGAGCTCCCGGTGATCTCCCAGGTCTTTGACCAGGCCGGCATGCTGGTCCAGGGTCTGGCGAAGGTTCCTCGTCTCTTTCAGGACCTTCTGGGCTCTGTCCGGATCACTCCAGAACTCCGGTGCCCCCGTGGCCGCCTCGAGACTTGCCAGCCGAGCGGCCTTGCCGGGCAAGTCAAAGATACACCCGGAGCTGTTCGACCTTTCGCTGGAGCTCGTCAATCGTGCGTTGCAGATCAGGAATCATCGCTCCCTCCTCACGTTAGGGACAAAGTGACATAGCCTAAAGGCACGCTCCCGTCCCCGGCTCCTCCGCTCCTCGGCTCCTTGTCTCGGTCTTCCTCTGCCCCTCTGCCCCTTGTCTCTGTGTCCCTTCTCACTGGGCACGAGCCCGCCAGAGGGCGAGTCCGTATGCAGCCAGGAACGCCAGGCAGGCCCACGCCAGGATGTCCCCGTATCGCGTGTACAGGGTTTGACGCTGTCGTAACCGGATCGTTCCCAAGAGGCTCGCCTCGGTGAAGATCCCGGTGTGAGCCAGGATTTCCCCGGTGGGGGCAATCACGGCCGTGACACCGGTGTTGGCTGCCCGCACGAGGTACGTCCCATTCTCCACGGCCCGCATGGCGGCCATGGCCAGGTGCTGGTAGGGCGCGCCGCTTCGGCCGAACCAGGCATCGTTGGTGATGTTGACCAGGAAGGCCGCCCCGCGGTCCACGAACTCCCGCACCTCACCCGGGAAGATGACCTCGTAACAGATCATCACGCTGAATTGCACCCCGTCCAGGGAAAAGACGGTGGCGGCCCGTCCCCGACCGAAGTCCCCGATCCCCACCACGAGCTTATCCAGGAAAAAGAAGATCGTCCGGAGCGGCACGTACTCGCCGAAGGGAACCAGGTGGCGCTTGTCGTAGCGGCCGCCGATCTCCCCGTCAGGGCGCAGGAGGAAGGCCGTATTGTACAGCAAGGCATCCTCCCCCAGGTCGGGGCTGCCGGTGAGCGTCGGGATGCCGACCTCTGCGATGAAGCGCCGCACGCGTGCGCCAAGCTCGGGCTCGCGTCGCAACAAGAACGGCAGGGCCGTCTCTGGCCAGACGATCAGCGCCGGCTTCTCCTCCGCCACCCGGCGGGCCAGCCGCTCGTAGATGTCCAGGGTAGCTGCCTGGTAGCTCCGGTCCCACTTCAGCGACTGGTCAATATTCCCCTGGAGGAGCCCCACGCGAACGGTGGGACCGCCTGTGGGATCCCGCCAGATGGCCCGGGCATAGGCCAGCGTGCTCCCCAGGGCGAGAATCGTCAGCCCCACCGGAAGGAGCGCACCCCGCCGCCGGCTCCCCCCCACCCGCCCGCGCCAGGTTCGGGCCAGAAGGTCTGCGATCGTCCCATTCACCAGGACCACGAGAGCGGAGATCCCGTACACCCCGACCGCCGATGCCAGCAGGCGGATCGTGGGCTGCCGGTACTGGCTGTACCCGAGGAGCGCCCACGGGAATCCCGAGAACAGATGGCTCCGCAGGAACTCCAGGGCTGTCCACAGCCCCGCAGCCACCAACGGGACACTCCCGCCTGGCAGCCGCAATCGGTGCTGCCCGGCCGACAGGAGCCAGGTGAAGGCCGCCGTATAGGCCCCCAGGACCGCGCAAAGGAGCAGCAGCGCCACCAGGCTCAGCCCAAGCGGCATCCGGCCATAGGTGGTCATCGTATTGACGACCCACCAGATGGTCCCCAGGAAGAAGCACAGGCCGGACGTGTATCCCAGCCATGCCGCCTGGCGCGGCACGACCCCCTCGAGCGCGAGGAACAGGGGCACCAGGGCGACGAAGCTGACCAGGCCAATGTCCCAGGGTGGAAAGGCCGCCGTGCAGAGGACACCGCTCCCGGCCGCGAGACCGAAGCGCACCGCTCGCGATATCTGCGGCGCACCCGCCCACGGTCTCGCGATCACACCCACCCGAGCCATACCAGGACGTACAGGACCGGACCCGCAAACATCAGGCTGTCCAGGCGATCCAGCACCCCACCATGCCCGGGGATGAGGCTCCCGCTATCCTTGGCAGCGGCACCGCGCTTCACCACCGACTCGCAGAGATCCCCGATGATCCCTGCGGCTCCAAGCATGAGTCCGACCCATGCCGCCTTGTCCCAGGAAAGCCTCGGCCAGACCTGGCTGCTGCCCGCCAGCGCCACCACGACGGTGGCCGCCAGGCCGCCCAGCGCGCCCTCGACCGTCTTCTTGGGGCTGATGCGGGGCGCGAGCGGCCGACGCCCGAACCGGCTCCCGAGATAGAACGCCCCGGTATCTCCCGCCCATATCGCGAAGGCCAGGTAGTAAATGAACTGCCTCCCTTCGGGGAGTGCTCGCAAGAGGCTGGCGTAGCTCAGTAACCCCCCCACATAGGTCACGCCCAGGACAATCCACGCCCCCTGCAGCAGGCCGACCCGGAACCCCGCCGGAACCAGCGTGGCGCGGACCAAGGCCACGCCCCCCACCGCTGCCCCCACCCCTGCCAGCCCACCTCCCCAGGTGACCGCCGTGTGCCACGCCAATGCGCCCAGGATCGTCACGAGGGAGAGCCCGGGATCGGTCCCCTCCGGACACAGCCGGGAAAATTCCCAGGCCGCCAGGGCAATGACCAGGCCCACCAGCAGGGTGAAGTGTAAGGCGGAGCCGAAGTGGACCAGGAGGAGAAACGGGGGGATGAGCAACAGGGAGCTGAGGATCCGTTGACGATGCATGACCTGGCCGTCCGCTGTCCCACACCGGGCGCGCAGAGCGGACTCAGAACTCCATGATCTCTTTTTCCTTCTTCTCCACGAGCTCGTCCAGCCCCTTGATCATGCGGTTGGTCAACTCCTGGGTCTGGTCCATGCCCTTGCGCACGCCGTCCTCGGAGAGCTGCTTGGTCTTCTCCAGCTTCTTGAGCGCCTCGTTGGCGTCGCGGCGAATGTTGCGGATGACCACCCGCCCCTCCTCCGCCATCTTGCGCACGACCTTCACCAGCTCCTTCCTGCGCTCTTCGGTCAGGGAAGGGACCGCCAGCCGGATGACCTTGCCGTCGCTGGTCGGGGTGATCCCCAGGTCGGATTTCAGGATCGCCTTCTCGATGACCGGAATCAGCGAGGCATCCCAGGGCTGGATGGTGATCAGGCGCCGCTCCGGCGTCGCCAGGTTGGCCACCGCCTTCAGGGGAGTGGGCGTGCCGTGGTAGTCCACGACGATGCCATCCAATAACGCCACCGAGGCCCGGCCCGTCCGGACGCTGTTGAAGTCCTTCAGGGTCGCCTCTGTGGCCCGCTTCATGTCCTGCTCGGCCTTCCGGAGGACGTCCTGCATGGGTGCTCTCCCCCCTCCTCAGCCTCCCCTGACCAGGGTCCCGACACGCTCGCCTTGGACCAGCTGGCGCAGCCGGCCCTTCTCCTGAAGGTTGAACACCACGATGGGGAATCCGTTGTCCATGCACAACGAGATGGCCGTGGAATCCATGACCTTCAAGCGGCGGCTCAGCACCTCGATATAGGTCAACTCGTCGAACTTCTTTGCGGTCGGATCCTTCTTGGGATCGGCGCTGTAGACGCCATCCACCTTCGTCGCCTTGAGGACGACGTCGGCGTTCATCTCCATGGCGCGCAGGGCGGCCGCCGTGTCCGTCGTGAAGTACGGGTTCCCCGTGCCCCCCACGAAGATCACCACCCGGCCCTTCTCCAGGTGGCGTAACGCCCGGCGACGGATGAAGGGCTCCGCCACCTCGCGCATCTCGATGGCCGTCTGGACCCGGGTATCGACATCCAACTTCTCCAGGGCGTCCTGCAGGGCCAGGCCGTTGATGACCGTGGCCAGCATGCCCATGTAATCGGCCGACGAGCGGTCCATCCCCTGGGCGCTGGCCTCTACCCCACGAAAGATGTTCCCGCCGCCGATCACCATGCCGATCTGGACGCCGAGCTGGTGGACCTCCCGGACCTCCTCCGCGATGAAGCGCGCCACGTCGGCGCTGATCCCGTAGACTTGCTCGCCCGCCAGCGCCTCGCCGCTGATCTTCAGGAGGATGCGTCGGTACGTGAGTTCCGCCATCGCGTCTTCCGGGCCTAGACCGTCACCCGCTTCTCGATCCCTTCACCCAATCGGAACCTGACGAAGGCCGTCACGCTGACGGGCTCTCCCAGGCTCTTCTCGGCCGCCTTCAGGACGTCGCGGACCCTCTGCTTCCCCTCAGGATCCCGGATGAAGGCCTGATCCACCAAGCAGCGCTCGATGAAAAACTTCTCCAGTCGCCCTTGGATGATCTTGTCCTGGATGGCCGCCGGCTTGCCCTGCACGTCCGGCTGGACCCGCAGGATCTCCCGTTCCTTGTCCAGGATCTCGGCCGGCACCTGGTCGCGGGTGAGGCAGGCGGGCTCGGCCGAGCACACCTGGAGCGCCAGCTCCTTGGCCAGGTGCGCCAGCTCCTCGCTCTTGGCCGCGCGGTCGGAGCCGCACCGGACCCCCACGAGGACCCCGATCTTCCCACCGGCATGCAGGTAGCTCGTGATCACACCCTGGGCAGTCTCCGGCAGCGCCAGGCGCGCCGCCCGCCGGACCACGATGTTCTCCCCCAGAGACGCTATGGCGTCTTTGACGACCTCGGCCACCGGCTGATTGTTGAGGGATCGCCTCAGCAACACCTCCACGTCTTCGGCCGCCTTGTCCGCCCCAACCAGGGCCACCAGGGATCGGGTTACGCTGGCGAACCGATCCGTGCGCGCGACGAAGTCCGTCTCGCAGTTCACCTCCACCAAGGCCCCCACGTTCCGGCCCGGCGACACCCATGCGGCCACCAATCCGTCCGCAGCCGTCCGGCCGGCCTTCTTCTCGGCGGTTTTCAGCCCCCGCTTCCGCAGGACTTCGATCGCCTTCTCCATGTCGCCGCTGGCCTCCGCCAGGGCCGCCTTGCACTCCATGATCCCCGCGCCCGTCTTCTCGCGGAGGTCACGGACCATCGTCGCGGAAATCGTCATGAGCGTTCCTCACTGAACACCGGCCGGGGTCGACTGTGCGGATGGGGGTTCCGGCCGCGGGGCTTCAGTCCCCGGGGACCCCGCCTCGCGGGGGGACCCACTTGTGGGTGCCCCCGCGGCTGCCGCTGCCCCTGGGGTCCCCTCCGCGCCTGATTTGGCGGCGGTACCGGCGGTCATCGCCTCCTCAAGTCCGGCCACGCCAGCCTTGGCGGCCTCCCCGCGCCCCTCGATGATGGTATCCGCCAGCCGGGACGTGAGCAGCCGGACGGCCCGGATGGCGTCGTCGTTGCCTGGGATGGGAAAATCGATCTCGTCGGGATCGCAGTTGGTATCCACCACCGCCACCACCGGGATGCCCAGGCGGCGCGCCTCAGCCACCGCGATGCGCTCCTTACTCGGGTCGATGACGAACACCGCTCCCGGGAGGTTCTCCATGGCCTTGATCCCCATGAGCGCGTTGTTCAGTTTCTCCATCTCCCGCTCGAGCCGCAGGATTTCCTTCTTGGAGAAGGCCTCGAACTTTCCGGTGGCCTGCATGTCCTCGAGTTGTTTGAGACGCGAGATGCTCTTGGTGATCGTCTGGAAGTTCGTCAGGGTCCCGCCCAGCCACCGCCGGTTGACGAAGAACATGCCGGCCCGCGCGGCCTCATCCTGGATCGTATCCACCGCCTGCTTCTTGGTGCCCACAAACAGCACCTTTCCGCCCCGCGCCGCCATGGCGCGCAGGAAGGCCTCCGCCTCCTGAAACTTCTTCAGGGTCTTTTGCAGGTCAATGATGTAGATCCCGTTTCGCTCCCCAAACAGATACTTCTTCATCTTCGGGTTCCACCGCTTTGTCTGGTGCCCGAAGTGAACGCCGGCTTCCAAGAGTTCTTTGATCGTCACCGTGGCCATCGCATCCCTCCCAGTCCGGTTGATCCGCCGCGCGCCTCCCCTCCCACCGGATCACCCCGCCAAAGGCGGGGCGACACCCCCGATGGAATCCGCGCGCGTGTGAATTTGGCCCGCGATCGCCGCGGACCGATTCGTCTTATATCACACAGCTGCAGGGGCAGCAAGTGTCGTCGAAAAGCGTTCGACTGTTCGGCAGTTCGGGGCACCCACGCCACAGCGGTGGGTATCCACCGCGGTGCCGTGGGTCCCGGTTGTTCCCCCGAACCCAAAACGACCGAACCACCGAACGGTCGAACCACCGAACGCTTTTCTCCGCTAGGTCCGGTATCCGGCGTTGATCCGGACATAGGCCTCGCTCAGATCGGTGGTCCAGACCCGCGCCGCCGCGGGGCCCGCGTGCAGGTGAACCACCAGCGCGAACTCCCGCTGGCGGAGCCGGTGATTCACCGCGGCCTCTGCGCTTCCCCCCAGGCCAACGCCGCCTCTCACGACCGGCAATTCATCCACCAACAGGTCCACGGATCCGGCGTCGAACCGCGCGCCCGATCGGCCCAGGGCGGCCATGATCCGCCCCCAGTTGATGTCCTCGCCGAAGAGCGTCGTCTTGACCAGGGGGGAGTTGGCCACCGCCTCGGCCGCCAGGCGCGCCTCTCTGGGGGTGCGCCCGCCGAAGATCCGGACCTCGACCAGCTTGGTCGCCCCCTCGCCGTCGCGGGCGATCATCTTGGCGAGACTCAGGCAGATCATCTCCAACCCGACGCGGAATGTTCGGAAGCCGGCCGTCCCCGCGCGCAGCGGGGGCCCTCCCACGGCCCCGTTGGCGAAACATAACACCATGTCGTTGGTGCTGGTGTCCCCATCCACGGTGATGCAGTTGAAGCTTCCGTCCACGGCGAGTCGGAGTGCCCGCTGCAGCGGTCCGGCCGCCACCGCCGCGTCCGTGGCCAGGACCGCCAGCATCGTCGCCATTCGCGGGGCGATCATACCCGAACCCTTGGCCATGCCTCCGATGGTCACCCGCCGCTCCCCCACCGGGAAGGTGATGGCCGCCTCCTTGGGCGTGGTGTCCGTGGTGAGGATGGCCTGTGCCGCCTCGCTTCCCCCGCTGACATCCAATCGGTCCACGGCTCGGGCGATCCCCTTCCGGACGGCCTCCATGTCCAGCGGCCTCCCGATGACACCGGTGGAGGCGACGAACACCTGGCCGGTCGGTCGCTGGATGGCCCGGGCCACTTCCCGAACCATCTCTTCGGCATCCCGGAGCCCCTGGCGGCCCGAGCAGGCGTTGGCATTCCCGCTGTTGAGGACGATGGCCGCGAACCTCCCGCCTCGAAGCTGCCGGCGCGAGACCTGGACCGGCGCCGCCTGCACCCGGTTCGTCGTGAAGGTCGCCGCCACCGTTGCCGGTCTCTCCGACACGACCAGCGCCAGGTCCGGCGCACCTCCCCGCTTCAACCCACAGGCCACACCCGCCGACCGGACACCCTTGACCGCGGAGAGTCCCCCGGGGATGCCGAACAGGTATGCGTCCTCCGCTGACACGGCACCTCTCCTCAGGCGGCAATGAAAAATTGCAAACTGACAACTGGCAATGCAAAACCGATGATCCCGCTTGACCGGTTGTCAGTTGTCGGTTGTCAGTTTTGCATTGGCACTGGGCCCAAAGGGCTTTACGGAAAGAGCCCCGGGATCCACAGGCTGGTCCGCTCGTCCAGGCCGGCCATCAAGTTGAAGCACTGCACGGCCTGACCGGAGGCCCCCTTCACCAGATTGTCTATGGCCGTCACCACGATGACCCGCCCCGTCCGGGAGTCAGAGACCACGCCGATATCGCAGAAATTCGAGTGCAGGACCGGCTTCGTCTCGGGGAGCTGCCCCTCCCCCAGGACGCGGACAAAGGGGGCGTCCCGGTAGAAGGTCCGGAAGAGGGAAAGAAGGTCGGCGGCGGACCGGCGGGTCTGGAGGGACGCCGTGATGGTTGTCAGGATCCCACGGGTGAGCGGCGCCAGGTGCGGCGTGAATGAGACGATGACCTCACGACCGGCCAGCCGGGAGAGCTCCTGCTCGATCTCTGGGGTGTGGCGATGGGTGGCGACTCCATATGCCTTGAGGTTCTCGTTCATCTCCGAGAAGTGATACGGCAACTCCGTCTTGCGGCCCGCCCCCGACACCCCCGAGATGGCATCGATCAATATCGAGTCCGGATCCACGAGCCCCTCGACGACCAGGGGAGCCAGCCCCAGCACCGCGCCGGTGGGATAGCAGCCGGGAACGGCCACCAGCCGCGCGTCAGCAATTGCCGCGCGATGGAGCTCGGGCAGGCCGTATGCGGCCTCCTTCAGCAGGTGGGGGGCCACGTGCTGCACCCCATACCACCGCGGGTAGGCGGCGGGGTCCTTGAGGCGGTAGTCGGCGGAGAGGTCCAGGACGCGCGCTCCGCGCTGGATCAGATCCGCGCCCGCCGCCATGGACGTCTTGTGGGGCAGCGCCAGGAAGACAAACTCCGCCTCCGCCGCCAGCTTCGCCGTATCCAGGGGGAGGCAGGTCAGATCCACCAGGCCCGTCAGGCTGGGGAAGACGTTCCCGATCGGCTGGTTCGCATAGGTGTCGGCGGTGAGGGCCACGACCTTCGCCAAGGGGTGCTGAAGCAGGAGGCGGAGAAGCTCCACTCCTGTGTACCCGCTGGCCCCGGCAATGGCCACGTGGCGGATTCTTTCGTGCCCCTGTCTTTCCGTCACGCTGTCCGCTCCCCCGCTGTCCCCAGAACTGGCGCCCTCGACCGACCGCCCACGGTTGCAGGAATGCGTTTCTTCCTGCTGGCCCGCAGGCATAAAAAAAGGGAAGAACCCGAAGGCCCTTCCCCGTCCTTCCCCGGCGAAACGGTTACCGCTTGGAGAACTGGAATCGGGCCCGCGCGCCCTTTTGGCCGTATTTCTTTCGCTCCTTCACACGGGGATCTCGCGTGAGCAATCCCGCCTTCTTCAGTGGGGTCCGCAGGGCCCCGTCCGCCTGCACCAAGGCCCGCGCGATCCCCAGGCGAATCGCCCCGGCCTGGCCGCTCGCGCCGCCCCCGCTGACGGTGGCCATGACGTCGAACTTCCCCTCCATCCCGACCACCTTGAGTGGTTGGGCCAGGACCATCTTGAGCGTCGGTCGAGGGAAGAAATCGTCCACCGGGCGGCTATTCACCTCGATCTTCCCCTCGCCCGGTTGCAACCAGACCCGCGCCACGGAACACTTGCGGCGTCCGGTTGCGTAAGTGCGCGATGTGAGCTCCATCCCTGCGTACTCTCCTTGATTCAGTTCGAGGCGGGCAGCGGGGTTGGCCGCTGGGCCACGTGGGGGTGGCTCGGGCCGGCGTACACCTTCAGCTTCCCGAATAGCGCATCGCCCAGCTTATTCTTGGGCAGCATCCCTCGCACCGCTTTTTCGAGGACGCGCTCCGGCTTTTCCCGCAGCAGCTTGCCCAGCCGGATCGTTTTCAGCCCCCCAGGATGCTGGGAGTGGTGATGGTATTCTTTCTGGTGAAGCTTCCGGCCGGTCACCGCCACCTTCTCCGCGTTGATGATGACCACGAAGTCCCCCACGTCCATGTGGGGCGCGAAGACCGGCTTGTCTTTTCCACGCAGGATCACGGCCACACGGCTGGCCAGGCGACCCAGCGTCTGCCCCTGGGCATCCACCAGCACCCAGCGCCGGTTGATCTCTCCCGCTTTCGGCTGATACGTCTTCATGAACCTCGCACACTCCCGGTGGGAGCAACCATCGCGCGTGTCGCCCCAAACCGCGTAAAAATACGCAGGGAACGCCACTTTGTCAAGCCAAATGTCCCCATTGTCTCAGGGCCTACGCTAGATGGCGGCATGGCGGATAGCTGACGACTGTGGGCTGACCGCCGATCTTAGCCCGTATTATTCGCGAAGACTGTATCTTCGCTCATAACCGCCCCGCGTTTCGCGGGGTTTCGACGCGGTGCTCACGCACCTTGCTCAAGACTAACCCGGGCTAACCCTGAGCGAAGGCCCACAGGGCCGTAGTCGAAGCCCGGAGGGCGGATTATTCACCTTTTCGTGAATAATTCGGGTTAGGCTTTGCAGATCCGAACGTGGTGCCGTAGACTCTCGCCGCTCTCATGGCTCGTTGCTCCTGGATTATGGCTGATCGCTGATGGTCAATCATCAAGCATGAAGGGAGGAAAGACGGGAATGGCCAGGGAAAGGACGGTCCTGTACCGCCGGGATGGCCGCATCGCCCGTATCACCCTGAATCGGCCCGAGGTCCTCAACGCCGAGAACATGCCCTTCTTGAACGACCTGACCGAGGCGGTCCACGCCCTGCGAGATGATCGCGAGGCTCGGGTGGCCATCGTGACCGGCGCCGGGCGGGCCTTCTGCGCGGGGGTGGACCTCAAGGCCCTCTCGACCGGGATCCTGGATCGCGCCTTCTTCACGGACATCGAGTACCTGTGGGAGATCCTGGAGAACTGCGACAAGGCCGTGATCTGCGGTATTCACGGCTACTGTCTGGGTGGGGGGCTCCAGATTGCGCTGGCCTGCGACCTGCGGGTCGCGGCGGAAGACGCTGTCCTGGGGCTGCCCGCTGTCAAGGAATGCCTGATCCCTGGCCTCGGGACCTACCGCCTGCCCCGGTTGATCGGGATGGGCCGTGCCCGGGAATTGCTCCTGCTCGGCGATACGATTGACGCCGGCCGCGCCCTGGAGATCGGGCTGGTCAACAGCGTGGTCCCGCGTGACCAGCTTGAGGGGGCCTGCCTTGCCCTGGCGGACCGCCTCCTGGCGGTGCCCCACACCAGCCTGAGTCATATCAAGCGCCTGTCCAACCTCGCCTTCCAGACCGACTTCACCCGGTTCATGCAGGCCTTCGTCCCGGCCATGCAGGCCTGCCTGGCCTCGCCGGAGCACCAGGCCGCCATGGCCGCTCTCCGCGCCGAACAGGCAGCCAAGCCCAACTCATGATCGGCAGAGACCCTGATTGCCGGGTTGCCTGATTGCCTTCCTACTGGTTCCGCTCGAAGAGGATGCGGAGGCCGGTGAGGGTGAGAAGGGGATCCACGTGGTCGATGGCCGTGGATTCGGCCAGGACGAGTTGCGCGAGACCGCCGGTGGCCACCGTCACCGCCCGGCCGCCCAGTTCCACCCGCATGCGGGCCACCACGCCCTCCACCAGGCCCAGGTACCCGTAGAAGAGTCCCGCCTGCATGCTGCCCACGGTATTCCTGCCGATGACGGCTTTGGGCCGGGTGATGTCCACGCGGGGGAGCTTGGCCGCGTGCTGGAAGAGGGCCTCCGACGATATCCCGATCCCCGGGCAGATCACGCCGCCGATGTACTCCCCCCGGGGCGAAACGGCGTCGAAGGTCGTGGCTGTGCCGAAGTCCACGACGATGCAGGGGCCGCCGTACGCCTCGAAGGCAGCCACGGCGTTCACGATCCGGTCAGCCCCGACCTCCCGCGGTGATTCGTACAGGATCGGCATCCCGGTCTTGATCCCCGGGCCCACGACCAGCGGCTCGACCCCGAAATACTGGCGGGCCATCTCCTCCAGGGGGCCCTGGAGCGGGGGGACCACCGAGGAGAGGATCACGGCCGAGACGCGTTCGAATGCCAGCCCGGCAAAATCGAAGAGGCCTTTGATGAGCATGGCGTACTCGTCGCAGGTTCCCTCGCGGCGCGTGGACAGGCGCCAGTGCACCTTCAGGGCCTTCCCGTCGAACACCCCGAGGACGGTGTTGGTGTTCCCCACATCCAGCGCCAGTAACATCAGGACCCCACTACCTAGCCATTCTCGGGAGAACTGTAGCTGTCAGCCGTCAGTTGTCAGCCCTAGCGTCCCACATGAATTCTGCGTTCGTCACTCCTTGGGGAATGAACCTAGCTGGCGGTTCCTGTGTCTCGGACCCACAAGCTGACGGCTGACCGCTGATGGCTGAGCGCTCAGTGACGCATCCGGATCGAGACGTCGCCCGCAACCACGCGCCGAACGGTCCCGTTTTCCTTCCGCACCAGCAGGGCCCCGTCGGCGTCCAGGTCAACCGCCAGCCCGCTCCACCGCTCGTCCCCCGCCAGAACGTCCACCGGGGATCCCAGGATTGCGCTTCGTTCGCGTCCGCGCGCCAGGATGGTCTCAAGATGTCCCGTGGAAAACTCCCGGTACCACCCGTCGAGTCCATTGTAGATCTCAGCCGCGAGGTTGCCACGCGGGACCTCCCGACCGCTTGCCAGGCGGAGGGACGTGGCGGTCGCACGGAGCTCCTCAGGCAGATCCTGCGCCTCCTGCCCCACGTTGATGCCGATGCCCACGGCGACGTAGTTCACTCGGCTCTCCACGCTCGCTGTCTCTGTGAGGATCCCCACTACCTTCTTTCCGTTCACCAGAAGGTCGTTCGGCCATTTCAGGCGCGGCGCGAGCCCGGTGACGCTCTCGATCGCCTCCGCCACGGCCAGGCCGGCAACCAGGGTGAGGAGCGGCGCCTGGCCCGCAGGCAGCCTCGGCCGCAAGAGGATCGAGGTGTACAACCCCACGCCAGGAGGCGAGGCCCACGGGCGGCCGAGCCGTCCCCGCCCCGCGGTCTGGCGATCCGCAATGACGGCCAGACCCTCGGGGGCCCCGTCACGGCCCGCGGCCATTACGCGATCGTTCGTGGAGCCGATCTCCCCCAGCACCTCCAGGGGGCGACCGATCACGCGGGACCGGAGCCGGGCCTGGATTTGCTCCGGAGCCAAGTCGGATGGAATCACCACCATTTGTAGCGCTCAGCCATCAGCATTCAGCCATCAGCGCCGATCAGCGAGCTGACCGCTGATTGCTGATCGCTGCCCCTCTCAGCGCTTCAACAGCGCTTCGATCCGCCCCAGACCCTCCTGAAGCTTCGTCCGGGCATCCTGCAGCTCTGCCTGGGTGGCTCGCTGCCGGCCCACGACCTCGGCCGGCGCCTTGCCTAGGAAATCCGTATTGGTCAATTTCCGGTTGACCCGGTCCAGGGCCTCATCCACCTTGGCCAGCTCCCGGCTGAGTCGCGCGCGCTCGGCGGCGAGATCAACCACCCCCTCAAGGGGGACGTAGACCTCGATCCCCCGGACCAGGGCGCTGGCTGCCATCTCCGGCTTGGCGACCTGACGCCCCCAGGTGACCCGCGAGAGCCTGGCCAGGTTCGTCAAGTATCCCTCACACACCTGGAGGACAGCGTCGTGGGTCGAGGTGGAGGTCCGCAGAACCACCGGAAGCCGCTCGCCCGGCGGGATGTTGTAATTGGAGCGGACGTTCCGGACCTCCCGCGTGACCTCCATGAGATACCCCATCGTCTCCATCGCCTCGGGCGAATGGAACCCGTCCTCCGACGTGGGCCAGGGCGCCAGCATGATGCTCACGCCCTCATGGGGGAGGCGCTGCCAGATCTCCTCCGTAATGAAGGGCATGATCGGGTGCAGGAGCCGCAGGGACTGCTCCAGGACGCGGACCAGGAGGAGTCGCCCCGTTCGCTTCTCGGCCTCGTCCCCCGTGCCGGTGAGGCGCGCTTTCACCATCTCGAGATACCAGTCGCAGTACTCGTGCCACAGGAACTGATAGAGGATGGAGACCGCGTCGTTGAACCGGTAGGCCTGGACCGCCTCCGTCACCCCTCGGATCACCTCGTTCATCCGGCTGAGGATCCAGCGGTCCGGCAGCGTCAGGCTCAACTGGGACAGCGGTGCCGTCGGGACATCCTCCTCGCGCATGTGGCCGGCCACGAAGCGATAGGCGTTCCAGATCTTGTTGCAGAAGAACCGGTACCCCTCGATCCGCTTCACCGAGAGCTTGACGTCGCTTCCCTGCCCTGCCAG
Organism: uncultured bacterium; assembly: GCA_964576535.1. GTDB lineage: Bacteria > Methylomirabilota > Methylomirabilia > Methylomirabilales > 2-02-FULL-66-22 > 2-02-FULL-66-22. Next base: position 115,612 of record CAZNWB010000001.1, read on the forward strand.
GGCCGCCAGGGTGAATCGCAGCGCATCCGCGCCGAACCGTGGAAAGCCGTCCGGGTACTGCCGGCGGATGCCCTCCAGCGCCCCGGGGGGCGCCCCGCCCGCCCGTGCAGCCACCAGGAGCTCTTCCAGGGTCGCCCCGTGGATGACGTGCAGCGGGTCGATCACGTTGCCCCGGGTCTTGGACATCTTCTCGCCCTGCTCGTCCCGGATCAGCCCGTGGATGTAGACGTCCCGGAAGGGGACGTCCCCCATGAAGCGCAGGCCCAGCATGATCATCCGGGCCACCCAGAAGAACAGGATGTCGAATCCCGTGACCAGGCAGGCAGTCGGATAGTAGACCTGGAGCTCCCGGGTGCGCTCGGGCCAGCCCAGGGTGGAGAAGGGCCAGAGGGCCGAGCTGAACCAGGTGTCCAGGACATCGGTCTCCTGGCGCAGGGCGCCTTGCCCGCACTTCGGACAGGCCGTGGGCGGGGTCCGGGACACGATGATTTCTTCGCACGGCCCGCAGTACCAGGCCGGGATCCGATGCCCCCACCAGATCTGCCGCGACACGCACCAGTCCCGGATGTTGTGCATCCACTCGAAGTAGGTCCGCTCCCACTGCGGGGGGATGATCCGGATCCGTCCGTCCTCCACGGCGCGGATGGCCGGCTCGGCCAGGGGCTTCATCCGGACGAACCACTGGCGCGAGAGAGACGGCTCTACCACCGTCTGACACCGGTAGCATTGCCCCACGGCGTGGCGATGGTCCTCCATCGTGACCAGCAGCCCCTCGCGCTGCAGGTCTTTCACCACCTGGGCTCGGCAGGCGAATCGGTCCAGGCCCTCGTAGCGGCCGGCGTTGCCATTCATGGTCCCGTCGTCGGCCATGACTTTGACCTGGGGCAGGTCGTGGCGCAGGCCGCACTCGAAGTCCTTGGGATCGTGGGCGGGCGTCACCTTGACCAGGCCCGTCCCGAAGGCGGGGTCCACATAGGCATCGGCGATGACCGGGATCTTCCGGTTCATCAGGGGGAGGATGACCGTCTGCCCGACGAGGTGCCGGTAGCGCTCGTCCTCCGGGTGGACGGCCACGGCGGTATCCCCCAGCATCGTCTCGGGCCGCGTGGTCGCCACCATCACCCCGCCGCTCCCCGAGGCCATCGGATACCGGATGAACCAGAGCTTCCCGTCCCGCTCCTGGTACTCCACCTCCAGGTCCGAGAGCGCGGTCCGGCAGCGGGGACACCAGTTGATGATGTAATCCCCCCGATACACCAGCCCCGCCTCGTAGAGCTGGCAGAACACCTCCTTCACCGCCTCCGACAGGCCGGGATCCATGGTGAAGCGTTCGCGGGCCCAGTCGCACGAGCAGCCCAGGGTCTTGAGCTGCCGGATGATCGTTCCGCCCGACTCTTCCTTCCAGCGCCAGACCCGCTGGACGAAGGCCTCGCGCCCGAGGGCTTCCCGGCTGAGCCCCTCCTGGGCCAGTTGCCGCTCCACCACGTTCTGCGTGGCGATCCCGGCGTGATCTGTCCCCGGCATCCAGAGGGTGTTCCTCCCCTGCATCCGCTGGCAGCGAATCAGGATGTCCTGCAAGGTATTGTTCAGCGCGTGCCCCATGTGGAGGGAGCCGGTCACGTTGGGCGGCGGGATCACGATGCTGTAGGGCGGAGCCGACGACGTTGCGTCGGCGCGGAACAGGTCCCGCGCCTCCCAGAAGCGATACCAGCGCTCCTCCACCCCGTGGGGATCATACCCCTGCTTCGGCCCCGCCTTCGGCGGGGATCCGGGGGATTCGGACGCGTCGTGCATGTCGGTCATTCCAAGCCCCGAAGTGAAACGGGGACGCCGTCCCCCCCGCGGGGGCGGCGTCCCCGTCAAGTGCTGGATGGCAGCCTCAGGAGGGCTGCTTGCCTTCCGCCATGGTCCGGATCCGCTCGATCTCCCGGTTGATCAAGATCTCGGCGAGGTCCGGAACCACCTCCCAGACGATACGCTCGATGCGTTCGATCAACTGGTTGCTGAGCTCTTTGGCCAGTTCGTGCGCGACCCGCTCCGTGACGGCCTGGCGCAGCGTTCCCATCTCCGGCCCCAGCGCCGCGGCCGGAGGAGCCGGGGGGGTCTCCGCCCCCTCGGATGGCGCCGGGGTCGCAAGAATTTCTGCCATGAGCGCAGCCGGGGGAGCGGCGGCGGCGGCCCTCACCAGGTCGCCGATCTCCACGGGGCCAGCGGAAGGCGTGGCCGTCCTGGGTGGCTCGGGAGGGATCTCGATCGCGGGCTCGAACGCCGGCGGGACCTCGGGGGAAGGCACAGCCGCTTCTGGCTTGCTGTCCACGAGGGGCTCAAGCTGTAGCTCGAGCACTTCCCCGATTCCGGATTCGAGTGGCGCCGCGCCTGGCGGGCGCAGGAGGTCCTCGATCGCCAGCTCCGGCGGCTCCCCGGTCCCCACCTCGACCAAGGGCAGCGATGGTCCCTGCATGTCGGCCGTCAGGTCGAAGACCGGCTCGTTCGCGGCAACCAGCCCTTCGAGGAGGCCGACCTCGGGCGCCGGCTCGGGAGGAGCTGCGGCCGACGCCTGGCCAGGAGTCACCGTCGCGTGGCCCCGGACATCCTCCACGGATAGCGCCGGCGGTTCCCCGGTCCCCACCTCGACCAGGGGCAACGATGGTCCCTGCATGTCGGCCGTCAGGTCGAAGACCGGCTCGTCCGCGGGACGCGGCCCTTCGAGCGATCCGGGCTCGGGCGCCGGCTCCGGCGCGGATTCGGCCGTGACGCCGGAAGGCGGCTCGGGCGGCGTGGCGTGCTGCGGAGGAACGGGTCCCGGCGCCAGCAGCTCTTCCAGGGAAAGGCTCTGGGGAAAGGGCGAGGCGTCCGCCCCGGCGGTTTTTGGTACGGCTGGAATCGGCTCGAGCTCGAGACCCGGCAACTCCAATGCCGGCGGTTCGCCAGCCCTGGCCGGGGCGGTGGGCGCGGGCGGAGGAGGCGGCGCCGGGGCCGCAACCGGCGGCGGGATCGGCCGGGCCGGACGCGGGGTCGGGGGGACCCCGGGGATCGCGCGTGCGGCGACCGCTTTCGGGGGAGCGGGCGGCGCTACCGTGGGGGCGGGGCGCGGGGCTGCTGTTGGCGGCGGTGGTGCTGGTGGCGCCACCGTGGCGGCGGGGGCGGGAGCCGCCGGGCCCCCCAGGTCCACCGTCCTGGCGAAGAGCAATTGCTTCACCCTGCTGATCAGGGCCTGGGACTCGAAGGGCTTGGTCAGGAAGTCGTTGGCCCCCGCACGCAGTCCCTGCTCCTTATCGAAGGCCTCGAACGTCCCAACGAGCATGATGATGGGGACCGCGCGAAGCATCGGCTCCGCCCGGAGGGCAGTGCAGACCTCGTACCCGTTCTTGTCCGGCATCACCAGATCCAAAAGGATCAGGTCGGGCTGGACTTCCTTGGCCTTGCGGATGGCCTCCTCGCCGCTCCGCACCGGGATGAGGACAAAGTCCTCTTTGCTGAAGGTCAGCTCCACGACCTTCTGGATCGTCACGCTGTCATCTGCGACCAGGATGCGAGCGCCCATGCGATCCTCCCCACCCAGCCCCTGCCGGCCGTCCCGCCCCGCCGAAGGCGGGGCTAGGCAAGCAGCGTAATCGGCTCCTCCGACGTGAAGAGTTTCGCCTCATCCAGCCACACGACGGGTCGTCCGCCGGCGTTGGCTACCCCCCGGATGAATTCCGCCCGGATGCCCAGCATCCGGGGTGGAGGGGTCAGCACCTTCTCCACCGGCAGGGACAACACGCGCAGGACCTGATCCACCATCAACCCCACCACGGAATCCTGCGCGATGCCCCTGAGGAGCAGGATCGCGGGATGCACGGGCGCCGGCCCGTCCACCCCCAGCCGCTTGCGCAGGCTCACGACGGGGAGGAAGCGCCCCTTGTGCAGCATGATTCCCTCGACGAAGGGGGGGCACCTCGGTGTCTTGGTTGGGACCTGGTAGTCCAGGATGTGTTGCACCCAGTTGAGGTCCACGGCGAACTGCCTGCCCGCCAGGAGGAACATCAGGACCGACACCTCGTCCTGCGCCACGCTGGAGGGCATCGTATCCGTCTGTGCCATGCGACCTCTCCGGATCCGCCGAACCGCACTCAGTGCTTGATTTCATAATTTCGTGCAGGGTTGGCCGGAACCAACCCCGTACGAAACCCCCTTGGCAAAGGGCGATCCGTATCGGGGGAACCCTGATACGGATCTATGAAGTCAAGGACTCAGGAGCCGCCCGCATAGAACTGGACGACCTCGTCGAGTCCCGTCAACCCCTCCTCGTTGACCAGCAGGATGATCCGGTCCTGGCGGCTGTAGAGCCCGCGGAAACACGCGGGGTCCAGGAGCGTGGCCAGCGCCGGCATCGGCGCGATCCGGGCCGGATCCACCTCGACCATCTCCAGGACCTCATCCACCAAAAGCCCGAGCGCTCGTCCCTGCGCCTGCGTCAACAGGACGCGTGCCGTCGCCGGAATTTCAGCCGGGGAACCCTCGAACAGCGCTCGCATGCGGATGACAGGAAGCCTGCGCCCCCGATACGTGAGCGCGACGCAGGCCTGGTAGGCAGGGGCTGGCAAGGCCGTGAGCCCGTCGGGCAGCAGAACCTGTCGCAGCCCTCGGAGCCCCACTCCGTAGGTTTCGTCGCCGACGCGAAACAGCAGAAACTTCTCCCGGGCCGCGGGGCCCTCCGCTTTGCCACGGGTCCGTTGCTTCGTCGTCGTGAGGGGTCCCAATCACTCCCCTTTCGGCCCGCGAGTCTCCTCTCGGCCTGCGAGTCTCCTCCACGCAGGAGTGCGGTCACAATACTCACCACCCCCAGGATTGTCAAGCCCTTTCCCCCTCGCCTGGCAGCCATCGAGTTCCCTAACCCCGCGCCACAAATGGCGGGATAGATACGCCCCTCCCCTGGCGTTCTCCCTTGACCCATTCCCCATGCCGGTTGTATACATGGTCGCCGTCCTCGAATCGAGTTTGCTTCTGGTGCGAAGGGATCGCATCGGAGACGATTCTTGTCCGATCCGTTCGGCGCGGGGGCGGCACGTGGAACGCCCTCATTCTACCGCCGGCCAGCCTTACGAGGAGCCCTTCGAATGAACAAGATCGGCATCGGCATCATCGGATCGCGGTTTGCCGCCGATCTTCACGCCCACGCCCTGAGCAAGGTCCGGGGGAGCAAGTGCGAGATCGTCGCGGTCTGTTCCCGGACGAAGGAGAGCGCAGAGGCCTTCGCCCGGAAATTCAACGTCCCCCACGTGTACGCCGACCACCGGGCGGTGCTGGACCGCAAGGACATCCACCTGGTGGACCTGGTGCTGACGACCAACCTGCACCACAGCATGGCCATTGATGCGGCCAATGCGGGGAAGCACATCATCTGCGAGAAGCCGCTCACCGGCTGCTTCGTCGAGGCCAGCGCCATGACCCGGCAGGCCATGTTCGACGCCGCCATGAAGAATGCCGACGCCGTCCTGGAGGCCTGCCGGCAGAACCGGGTGACCCTCGGGTACGCCGAGAACTTCGTGTATGCGCCCCCGGTGGCGAAGCTGCGCCGCCTCATGGATGCCAGCGGGGGAAGCCTTCTCGATCTCCGGGCCGAGGAGAGTCACTCCGGCTCCCACGCGGCCTACTCGCGGCGGTGGGTGACCTCGGGCGGGGGGTCCATGCTTCGGATGGGGTCCCACCCCATAGGCGCGGTGATCCACCTGAAGCACTACGAGGGACAGCGGAAGTTCGGGAAGCCGATCCGGGTCAAGTCGGTCCTGGCCGACGTCGCCCAGTTGACCAAGACCGAGGCCTTCCGCAAGGAACCCCGGAAATGGCTGGTCAGCGAATGGGACGATGTGGAGGACTGGTCGGCCGCCATCTTGACGTTCGAGGACGGGACCAAGGCCACCGTCCTGTCCACCGACGTCAGTCTGGGGGGCGTGAAGAACCTGGTGACCGCCTATCTCTCCAACAGCGTGGTCCAGGTCAATATCAATCCCAACACCAGCCTGGTGGTCTACGCCCCGGACGGGAAGATCTGGGGGGACGAGTACATCACGGAGAAGGTGGAGACCAAGGGCGGGTGGCAGTTCCCCAGCCCCGACGAGGACTGGATGCGGGGTTACCCGCAGGAAATGGAGGACTTCGTGGACGCCGTCCGGGAGGGCCGCGAGCCCCTCTCGGGCGCCCTGCTCGCCCACGAGACTGTCGAGGTCATCTACGCCGCCTACGTCTCGGCGCAGGAAGGCCGGCGGGTAGACCTCAAACGCTAGCGGACCAGAAGTCCCGGAGAGCGTGCCTCTACGACTTTGCCGTTGACAGATCAAGAGCTCCCCAGGTATCTAGGCGTACAAGGAGTCACTGGCTTTCAGAGCATCCGCTGCCACCGAATCCTACGCAGACCCAAGGAGGCTTCGTCATGAACAGGAAGAAGGGGCTCTGGCTCTTGGCGCTTATCGCCGTGTGCGTCCTGGCGATCGTTCCCGGAAGGGGTGAGGCCCAGGACAAGAAAATCGTGGCCAAGGTGGCGGACATCCTCTCCCCGGACCACCCCCACTCCCGGACGTGGCAGTATTTCGCCGACAAGGTGAAGGAGCGGACCAAGGACCGGATGGAGGTCCAGGTCTTCCACAGCGCCCAACTCGGTCAAACGAAGGATCTGTACCTGGGGGTGCAAGCCGGCAGCATCGAAATGGCCAAGATGCCTGCCTCCTTCGCCGGCGAGTGGATCCAGGAGGTGAAGGTCTTCGACCTCCCCTACCTCTTCAACAACCGGGAGGAGCTGTGGCGGGTCCTGCGAGGCCCCGTGGGCAAGAAGTTCATCAACGAGGTCTACCCGAAGTACAACGTCGTCGGGATCATGTGGGTGGATGACGGCGGGCGCAGCGTCTATGCCAACAAGCCGGTGCGGAAACCCGAGGACCTGAAGGGGATGAAGATCCGCGTCCAGCCCAGCGACATCCAGATCCAGGCCATGAATGAGATGGGTGGGATTGGCACGCCCCTGGCCTTTGGCGAGGTCTACCTGGCTCTCCAGCAGAAAGTCCTGGATGGGGCGGAGAACTCCCCTGTCCTCTTCTTCACCTCCAAGCATTGGGAGGTCTCCAAGGTCTACTCACTAACGGAGCAGTTCTGGTCGGTCAGCACGCTGCTGGCCAACAAGAAGTGGTGGGAGGGCCTGCCGAAGGACATCCAGGCCGCGGTGCTGGCGGCCGGTCAGGATGCGGAGAAGTACTTCCTCGACATCTATGTCGCAGACGAGAACAAGGCCATCGGCTGGCTGAAGGAAAGGGGCGTCCAGGTGGTGACCGATGTGGACAAGGCCGCCTTCGAGAAGCGGATCCAGCCCGTCTATGACGCCTTCACCAAGAAGTACGGGAAAGACTTCCTGGACCAGGTTCAGGCCGCGAAGAAGAAGTAAGGGAAACGCGGGAACGATCAGGCACGGGGGGCGATGCCGCACGTTGCACATCGCTCCCCAATTTTTTTCCGGGGCGTGGAGAGGAACCCGTGAAGAGACTGCTCGGGGAGAGCATCGAGTGGGTGAGCGCGGGCTTGGTTGTCGCCCTGACCGTGGTGGTGTTCATTCAGGTCTTCAACCGCTTCGTCCTCAAGACGCCCCTGGCCTGGTCGGAAGATTTGGCCATGCTCCTGTTCCAGTGGGTGGCCTTCCTGGGCGCGGCCCTCGGCGTCAAGCGCATGCGCCATTTCGGCATTGAGATGGTCGTGAAGGCACTGCCCGAAAAGGTTCGCCACGGCGTTGAGCTGCTCGTGCCACTCATTATGGCCATCGTCGGCCTGACGATGCTCATCCAGGGCTGGACCCTCCTCACCCTGAACTGGAATAGGATCTATTCCACCATGAACCTTTCCTATACCTGGGCCTTCCTGCCCATCCCGCTGAGTGGTGCCCTGATCCTCCTGTACCTTCTCCAGCACGAGGTCCGGCGCTGGGGGGGCAAGGGAGGAGCTCTGCCTCGGCCATGACGGCGATCGCGATCCTCCTCGGAGGGTTCGCCCTCTTGCTCGCGATGAACGTGCCGGTGGCCTTTGCCATGGCACTTGCCTGCATCGCCACCCTCCTCTGGCAGGGAACGATCCCGGTCTTGACCGTCACGCTGAAGCTCTACTCGGGGATCGACACGTTCCCCTTCCTGGCCATCCCCCTCTTCATCCTGGCCGGGGGCCTGATGGAGCACGGGGGGATTTCCCAGCGGCTGGTGCGGTTGGCCAGGAATCTCGTGGGGCACATCAAGGGGGGACTGGGCTTTGTGGTGGTGGTGTCCGAGATCTTTTTCTCTGGGATCTCCGGGTCCTCGATCGCCGATGCGTCCGCCATCGGGTCGCTTTTGCTGCCCTCCATGATCCGGGCGGGCTACGCTGCCAACCGGGCCGCCGCCATCGTCGCCGCGGCCACCGGGATGGGGATGATGATCCCGCCCTGCCTGAACATGGTGGTCCTGGGGGCGGTGTCCAATATCTCCATCGCCGGGCTGTTCATGGGCGGATTCCTCCCCGGATTTCTCATGGCCCTCACCCTGATGGTCATCATCTACATTCAGTCGTCCAGGGGGACCTTACCCGGCGCGGAAGGAAGCAGACCAGCCTTCCGGGAAGTCCTCATCTCGCTCTGGGACAGCGTCATTCCGCTCATGATGCCGGTGATCATCTTCGGCGGCATCTTCGCGGGAATCTTCACTGCGACCGAGGCCGCCGCGGTGGCCACCGTGTACGCGTTCATCGTGTCGGTCTTTTTCTACAAGGAGATCCAAGGGAAGGAGTTGGTGAAAATCTTCGTGGATACCGCGGTCATGACGGGGGTCGTATGCTTGCTGGTCGGAGCGGCGACGAGCTTCTCCTGGATCCTGGCCACCTATCAGGTGCCGCGGATGATCGGGGACTTCATCGGATCGCTGGAGGGAGGACGAGCCGTCTTCTTGCTCATGACGATTGCGGTCTTCCTGGTATTCGGAATGATCTTGGATGGCCTGCCTGCCATTCTCATCTTCTTTCCCATCCTGTATCCGATCGCCCTCTCCGTCGGGCTCCACCCACTGCACTTCGGGGTCTTGGTGATCGCGGTCGTTGGCATCTCGATCGTGGCTCCGCCCATCGGTCTGTGTCTCGTAATCATCTGCAGCCTGGCCAAGATCAAGCTGACGGACACCATTCGGCCACTCATTCCATACACCCTCATCCTGATTGTAGATCTGATCGTCATCGCCTTCTGGCCGTGGCTAGTGCTGATTCTTCCCACCGTGTTCAAGCTGTAAGCCATGCTGTCTCATTCGCAGGCATCCGGCGCGAGTGCAACAGAGTCGCCAGGCCGGCCGATTGACCTCAACGGAAAGGACCGGGTATGCCCAAGCTGAAGATCGGCTTCATCCCTATTGAAGGCGGGCACTACTACAAGGAGGCCCTGGAGGAGGTGATCCGGGGGGAGGAGCTGGGCTTCGACTCCATCTGGATGGAGGAGCACCATTCTGTCGTGAACCACTACTGGCCCTCCCCCCTCACGGTGCTCGCCGGGTTCGCCACGCGTACCTCGAAGGTGATCCTGGGGACCGACATCCTGGTCGCGCCCTTTTACCATCCCGTGCGACTAGCGGAGGACGCGGCGCTTCTGGACATCATGTCGGGGGGGCGCTTCGTCCTGGGGGTCGCCATCGGCTACAAGCCGGACGAGTTCGCCCTCTACGGCGCCGAGCTGGAGAGGCGCGGCGCGCGCTTCGAGGAGCAACTGGCCGTCGTCAAGGGCCTCTGGACCCAGGAGGCGTTCTCATTCCAGGGGAAGTACTACAAGGTGGAGGGCCGGCTGGAGCCCAAGCCCATCACGAGACCCCACCCGCCCGTGTGGGTCGGGGGGTGGGGCGATCTCACCCTCAAACGCGCCGCGACGCTGGCCGACAACTGGATCCCCGGGCCCACGGCGGATCTCGCGCGCCTGCTGGCGGGCAAGCAGCAGTTCCTGAAGAACCGCGCCGCTGCGGGCCGCACCGCGCCCGTCGCCGAGTGGCCCGTTACCCGCGACGTCATCATTGCGGACACCGACAAAGAGGCCCGGGACCTGGCGGAGCGGCACATCATGCTCGCCTACCGGAAGGAGTACGCTGGAGGCTGGAAGCACCCCTTCATCGACGCCTCCATCGCCACGGACCTCGATGCCCTGAAGAAGGACCGCTTCCTGATCGGGGGGCCCGACGAGGTCATCCGGGCCCTCAGACCGGTGGTGGAGCAGTACGGCATGACCCACCTGATCTGCCGGCTGTTCTTCCCGGGCATGCCCCACCGGCATATCCTGCGGGAGCTGGAGCTTCTGGCCAAGGAGATCATGCCGGCGTTCCGCTGAGACATCCGCTTCCCGGGCGCGTCCTGACACCCGGGATAGTCGTTGACATTTCCCGTCGCCCCCGGTAGGGTGCTGCCGAACGCACGTTCGGGAGGCCACCAAAGGGGGAGGTCATGAATCTCGCCTACTTCAACAAACAGTTCGTGCCGCTCTCGGAGGCCAAGATCAGCATCCGGACGAATGCCCTGCACTATGGAAGCGGGGTATTCGAGGGGATCCGGGCCTACTGGAATCCGAAGGAGCAGCAACTGTACGTCTTCAAGCTCCCGGAACACTACGAGCGCATGGTGAACAACTGCAAGGTGATGAAGCTCAAGCTGGATCACGACATGAAAGAGCTGTGCGCCCTCACTGTGGATCTCCTCCGTCGGAACCAGCCGCGGGAGGATACCTACATCCGCCCCATCGCCTACATCAGCTCCGAGGGGCTGGGTCCAAAGCTCATCGGCTACGAGACCGGGTTCGCCGTCTATACCATCCCGCTCGGGGATTACATCGACACCTCGGTCGGGATCAAGGTAGGATTCTCCTCGTGGCGCCGGATCAGCGACAACAGCATCCCGGCCCGCTGTAAGGTGACCGGGGGATACGTGAACTCGGCGCTGGCCCGGACCGAGGCCATAGAGCAGGGCTACGACGAGGCCATCTTCCTCACCCAAGACGGCTTCATCTCCGAGGGATCGGCCGAGAACATCTTCCTTGCCCGCAACGGCAGCCTCATCACGCCTGACCTGTCCCAGGACATCCTGGAGGGGATCACCCGCGACGTGCTCCTCACGCTGTGCCGGGAGGAGCTGGGCTTGACGGTGGTCGAGCGTCAGGTGGGCCGCACGGAGCTGTACGTGGCGGACGAGGTCTTCCTCTGCGGGACCGGGGCCCAGGTCTCCCCGGTGATCGAGGTGGATCGCCGCCCCGTGGGCAGCGGGAAGATCGGCCCCATCACGGCCCGCATCCAGCAGCTCTACTTCCAGGTCGTCAAGGGCGACCATCCCAAGTACCGCCACTGGTGCACGCCGGTGTATTGACCTCCCCTCATTTCCGCCTCTCCCCGGGTACCCCGCCTGCGGCGGGGTGCGGGAAAGGAAATAGGTGAGGGGGCTCTGGAAACCATGCGGCCCGGAGGATGTCTCCGGGCCGCGTTCTTGTTTGGCAGCTCTCGCTGGGAAATTCCGGCGCGGACCTTACCAAATCTCGGACTGCACGTCCCCCCGGCCCTTCACCAGGATGTCCACGACCGCCAGGTTGAAATAGTCCGTCTGGAGCGTCACCGCCGGATCCACGTTCTTCTCGTAGTACCTCCGCCCCTCCTCAAGCTCCCGCTCCATCACTTGGAACAGATTGTCGTGCTTGATGCCCTCGGTGATCTTTTCTTGGTTGTACAGGACGATGTCCCCCACGATCAGCCGCGCCAGCCGCCTGGCGCGCTCGTGCGGGTCCTTGCGTTCGACGGCCATAGGTGAGCGCCCACCCTCCGTGATTCAGGCTCCGAAGAGGCGCAACTGGCTCACATCCTCCACCGGGAACGCCACCGGGTACTGCAGGCTGAAGCAGGCATGGCAGAACCCGTCATCCTTTCCGACGGCTTTGAGCAGCCCCTGCATGCTCAGATATCCCAGACTGTCGGCCCGGATGTACCGGCGGATCTCCTCCACCGAGTGGCTGGAGGCGATGAGTTCCTTCCGGGTCGGCGTGTCGATCCCGTAGAAGCAGGGGGAGACGGTGGGCGGCGCACTGATGCGCATGTGGACCTCGCGGGCGCCGGCCGAGCGGATCATGGTCACGATCTTCCGGCTGGTGGTCCCGCGGATGATGGAGTCGTCCACCACCACGACCCGCTTCCCTTCCAGGATTTCCCGCACCGGGTTCAGCTTGATCTTCACCCCGAAGTGGCGGATAGTCTGCTTGGGTTCGATGAAGGTCCGACCCACGTAGTGGTTGCGGATCAGGCCGTGGTCGAAGGACAGGCCCGACTCCTGCGCGTAGCCGAGGGCCGCCGGCAGCCCGGAGTCCGGCACCGGGATCACCAAGTCCGCGTCGGCCGGCGCCTCCCGGGCGAGTTGCCGGCCCAGCGCCTTGCGCGCCACGGCGACGTTCTGCCCGTACAGCAGGCTGTCGGGGCGGGAGAAGTAGACGTACTCGAAGATGCACTGGGCCGGACGCGCTGGCGGCAACGGCCGGTAGGATTTCATCCCCTGGGGGGTGATGTGGACGAACTCGCCCGGCTCCACGTCCCGCACGAACGTCGCATCGATCAGGTCGAAGGCGCAGGTCTCGGATGCCAGGACCCAGGCATCCCCCAGCCGCCCTAGGGACAGGGGCCGGAACCCGTGCGGGTCCCGGATCCCCAGGAGCTCCGTCTCATTCATGATCACCAGGGAATAGGCCCCCGAAACCCGGCCCAGCGCCTCGGCCGTCGCCTCCACGAGGTTATCGCTCGCGGAGCGGGCGATCAGGTGGACGATGACCTCGGTGTCGGTGGTGGAACTGAAGATCGAGCCCTCTCGCTCCAGCTCGGCCTTCAACAGGTGGGCGTTGACGAGGTTGCCGTTGTGGGCCAGGGCCACGCTGCCGCGGCGGTAGTTGGCCAGGATCGGCTGGGCGTTCTTGAGCTGGGAGCTGCCGGTCGTCGAATAGCGCACGTGGCCAATGGCCAGAGAGCCCTTGAGGCGGCGGAGGCGGATCTCGCCGAAGACATCCGCCACGAGGCCCATCCCCCGCTCGAGGTGCAGCGTGTGGCCGTCCGAGGCGACGATCCCGGCGCTCTCCTGTCCCCGGTGCTGGAGGGCGTACAGCCCCAGGTAGGTCAGATTGCCCGCTTCGGGACGGCCCAGGATTCCGAAGATACCGCAGGCCTCGCGGAATTTATCCAACATCGCATTTCCCCTCGCGCTCAACGCAAAACTGACAACCGACAACTGAACACCGGCCAGTTGCCCGGTTGTCGGTTGTCAGTTGTCGGTTTTCAATTGTCATTGGCGGGTCTCACAAGACCCGCTTGATCCCTTGGATGGCCTGGCGGGTCCGGTGCTCGTTTTCCACGAGCGCGAAGCGCACGTACCCGTCCCCGGACTGCCCGAACCCGATGCCAGGGGACACCGCTACCTTGGCTTTGTCCAGCAGGAACTTGGAGAACTCCAGCGAGCCCACCATCCGGAACTGGTCCGGAATCCGCGCCCAGACGAACATGGTCCCTTGGGGCTTGTCCACCTTCCACCCGATGCGGGTCAACCCCTCGCACAGGACGTCGCGGCGCGCGGCGTAAGTCCGCACGATCTCCCCCACGCAGTCCTGTGGCCCGTTGAGGGCGATGATGGACGCGATCTGGATCGGCTGGAACATCCCGTAGTCGAGGTAGCTCTTGATCCGCGTGAGGGCGGCGATGATCCGCGGATTGCCCACCGCGAAGCCGACCCGCCAGCCGGGCATGTTATAGCTCTTGGAAAGCGTGAAGAACTCCACCCCCACGTCCTTGGCCCCGGGGGCCTGCAGGAAGCTGGGCGCCTGGTACCCGTCGAAGGTGAGATCGGCATAGGCGAAATCGTGGATCACGATCAGGTCATTCTCCTGGGCAAAGGCGACGATCTTGGCGAAGAACTCGGCGTCCACCACGGCCGTCGTGGGGTTGTGGGGAAAGCTCAGGATGAGCAGCTTGGGCTGCGGCCACGATTCCCGGAAGGCCGCCATGAGGTTGGCGAAGAAATCCTCGCCCGGGGCCAGGCGGACGTGGCGCACGTCCCCGCCGGCGATCACCACGGAATAGGCGTGGATCGGGTACGTCGGATTGGGGACCAGGGCCACGTCCCCGGGCTCCACGATGGCCAGGGCCAGGTGGGACAGCCCCTCCTTCGCCCCGATGGTGGCGATGGCCTCTGTCTCGGGGTCCAGCTCCACCCCGTAGCGCCGGCGGTACCAGTCGCAGATGGCGTGGCGAAGCTTGGTGATCCCCCGCGAGGCGGAATACCGGTGATTCCGCGCGTTGCGAACTGCCTCGCACAGCTTCTCCACGATATGGGGGGGCGTGGGCAAGTCGGGGTTGCCCATGCCGAAGTCAATGATGTCCTCGCCCCGTGCCCGCGCCTTGACCTTCAGGTCTGTTACGATGGCGAAGACGTAGGGCGGGAGCCGTTTGATCCGTTTGAACTCTTCCATCGTCCCCCCTCACCTCCGAAGAACCGTTCGGTCGTTCCTGAACCATCGAACTGCCGAACAGCCGAACCGACGTACTGCCGAACGCTCTTTGCGTCTTAGGCCGCCTCCAGCTTGCGGGCCGTGAGTTCCGCGTGATACGAGCTCCGCACCAAGGGGCCCGAGTAGACCGCCCTGAACCCCAGGCCGTATCCCGCCTCTTCCAGAGCCTTGAACCGATCGGGGTGCACGAACTCAACGACCGGTAGGTGCTGCTTCGTGGGCTGCAGGTACTGGCCGATGGTCAAGATGTCACACCCCACATTGCGGGCATCCCGCAAGAGCGCCAGAACCTCCTCCTCGGTCTCGCCCAGGCCCAGCATGATCCCGGTCTTGGCCGTGGGCTGGCCCTGTTCTTTGGCGATGCGGAGAACGTCCAGGGAGCGCCGGTAGCGGGCCTGGACCCGGACCTTCTTGGAGAGCCGCTCCACCGTCTCCAGGTTGTGGTTGAAGACGGTCGGCCGGCTGTCCACCACCGTGCGGATGCTCTCCCGGTTCGCCTTGAAGTCGGGGACCAGCACCTCCACCTGCGCTTCGGGATTCAGCTCGTGGATGGCCCGGACCGTGGCGGCAAAATGGGCGGCGCCGCCATCCGGAAGGTCATCCCGCGCCACCGAGGTCACGACCACGAACGTGAGACCCAGGCGGCGGCTCACCTCGGCGACGTGTCGCGGCTCATCCGGGTCGGGGGGCATGGGACGCCCGGTGCTCACGGCGCAGAAGCCGCAGCTGCGGGTGCAGGTATCGCCCAGCAGCATGAAGGTGGCGGTCCCCCGCGTCCAGCATTCGCCCTGATTGGGGCAGCGCGCCTCCTCGCACACCGTGTGCAGGCGTGAGCCGCTGAGGAGCACCTTCATCTCGTGCATTCGCTCCCAGTGGCCCGACTTGGCGCGCAGCCAGGGCGGCAATCTTCGGGGAGGCGGTGTCGCCGCCCCCGGACCTTCGATCTGGAGAAGCTCGGTGGCCATCTGGTGTGTGGCTTTCTGGATTCAGCGGTTCCGGTTCATGTCACGCGCAGGCGTGCCTTGTGAATCGCCTGCCCGTGGACATCGTGCATGGCCTCGCCCACCGCCTCGGGTAGCGTGGGGTGCGAGTGGATCGTCTCAGCTACCTGGGTCGCCGTGAGGCCGTGGCGGACGGCCAGCACCCCTTCCGCAATAATATCGGTGGCGTGTGGCCCCACGATCCCCACCCCCAGGACCCTGTCGGTCTGGGCATCCGCCACCACCTTGACCAAGCCCGCGATTTCCCCGATGCACATGGCCTTGCCCAGCGCCGCGAAGTTGAACCGCCCGACCTTGACCGCACGGCCCTGCTCCTTGGCCGTGGGCTCGGACAGGCCGACGCTGGCGATCTCGGGATCGGTATAAATGCAGTTGGGAATCGCGGAGTAGTCCATCCTGGCGTCCCCGCCGGTCACGTTGGCGGCCGCCACGAGCCCCTGCATCGAGGCCACGTGGGCAAGCAGCGAAATGCCCGTCACGTCCCCGATGGCGTAGATCCCGGCAACCGATGTCTCCATCCTCTCGTTCACCTGGATGGCCCCACGCTCGACCTTGACGCCCGCGGCCTCCAGGCCGATGGCTCGGCTGTTCAGGGCCCGTCCGGTGGCGATCAGGACGCGCGCTGCCTCCAGGCCGGTCCCGCCGCTGATCTGGACTCGCACTCCGGCCCCGGTCCGCTCCACCTTCTCCACTTTCGAGTTCACGTGGAAGACCACGCCTTGCTTCTGCAGGGCGCCCTGGAGGACGCGGACGAGCATCGGGTCCTCCATGGCCAAAATCTGCGGCAGCATCTCGACCACCGTCACCTGGGTGCCGAGGCTGCTCAGCATGGAGGCGAATTCCATTCCGATCACGCCGCCGCCCACGATGAGGAAGGTCTCGGGTCGCTCCGGTAATTCCAAAGACTCGGTGCTGGTCAGCACCCGTTCGCCATCGATCTCCACCCCGGGGAGGGCTGCCGGCTCCGACCCGGTGGCAATGATGATGGCCTTGGCCGAGATGGTCTCGGCGGAGCCGTTCGCCGAGACCTTCACCGTCCTGGCATCCACGAGGCTCCCCGTGCCCTGCTTCACCTCGACCTTGACGGCACCGAGCAGCGTGCCGATGCCCTGGACCTGGGCCCGGATCACCTCGTTCTTCCGGCCCTGGGCCTTGCCCCAATCAAAGATCCAGTTGCTGGCAGTCACGCCGAAGGCGGCGCCTTCGTGCGCACGCTTCCACAGAGCGGCCGAATGGATCAAGGCCTTGGATGGAATGCACCCGCGGTTCAGACACGTGCCTCCGACCGTGGTCTTCTCGATGAGGCAGACTTTTGCCCCACGCTGGGCCGCCCGCAGGGCCGCCACGTACCCACCCGGCCCCGCCCCCAAGATTACAACGTCGTACGTGCTCATTATATCACCCGGGGGCCCGTCCCGACCTTTCCCGATTCCGTGACTGCGTCAGATCCTTTCCTTTCACGAGGTTGCATGCTGCAGGATACAAACGAAGCCGGCAGGTGTCAACGGCTTTTTCCCTCGGAGACAACCCAGCATGTCCGCGTCACCGTACCGAATCTCTTGCCAAGGTCTCCAGGATCGCAGCGTGGAGCGGGCGGGTGGCCGCGGCTACGATGCTCTGGCCTTGGGTCATGGCGTGG
>CAZNWB010000002.1:0-98438 GCA_964576535.1 uncultured bacterium
TCCATTGGAACCGGACCGCGGCGGCCCGCCTCCTCATGATCAGCTATAAGACCCTGCTCGCCAAAATTGCTGAATGCGGTCTGGCGATCTGGGCCGTCTTCATTTGGTAAGATCACCACCCTTCTTCCAGCTCTCAGCAAGACTGGTACCAATTCCAGACTTCGTCCGAAATCCTTTCCCTGCAAGATTTATCTGACACTTCCGAGTAATCATTCATTACTTCGTGACCCGCCCACACCTGAGGTATAACAGGGGGGCAATGAAGACCCACCACCCTGTCGCGCTACTCCTAGGGGTGGTCCTAGCAGTGGCAGGAAGTGGCGTCGCCTGGGGTCAATCCATCATCTTCACGCCATCCCTTACTATAGGAGAGTCATACGACGATAATGTCTTCTTGAGCTCCACCAACCGACAAAGTGATTTCGTGACCGCACTGACGCCGGGACTTCGTCTCGAGATCAAGGACTATCCGTGGTACGTATCCTTGGCTGGCTCAGCCCGAGGCGAACTTTATGCCACCCAGTCCGAGCTCAATAATTTTGGCGACAATGCCTCAGGCAATATGTCCGTGGAATTTCGACCCACGCCATTGCTTACAGTTTCGCTGACCGACACGCTCGCGAGGAGCCTCAATCCCTCGGATGTTAATCCGGCAGCAGGGCTTCCTATTTCCGGCAGATCGGTTTCTACAAATAATACCGTTACTCCAGCGATGACCTATCAGATCAATCCCGTCACCCTTCTTGGCCTCCAGTACTCACTCACCTCGTTTCGATCCGATTCGCCAGGCGCACTGGATAGCGACACCCAGGTTGCGGAATTCTCGGTGCAGCGCCAGTTCTCACCCCGAAACTCCGGGATCTTCCGCTACACCTTCAACCATTTCCAGGTGGAGGGCAATCCGGATCAGGATTCTCACTTCCCCAGGGTGGGCATCATCCACGCTTTCTCGCCGACCATACGGGTCTCCGCGGACGTTGGGCCCATCTTCCTCGAGAACCCCGATGGTTCGTGGGAGGTGGCCGTGGGTGGGGGCGTCCGGTATGCACAGCAGTTCAGGCGAGGAACCCTTTCCATTGCTCTCGACCGAGCGCCCCAACTCGCGGGGAATATCGGTCAAGCGGGCATCACCGACAGCCTCACCACGACCACTAACTTCCCACTCACCACTACGATGACCCTGGCACTGAATTCGGTCATCAGCTACACCGAACCGTCACACACGAACCCGGACCTTCGGGTTCTCTCGAATGGGATCGCAATCAATTACCAGCCCCTCCGGTTGCTCTCCATGGACCTACAGTTCAGCATGAGCGACAATCGGTCATCGGACGGGACCACGGACTTCCTGACTTACTCGGGGGGGGGGCAAGTCAAGTACCAGGTGTTCAAGTGGCTTTCGATCCAGGGGGGGTATAACTTCCAGCAGCAAGATGACAAAGCAGGGACCACCAACAATCTTCAGCACAACGTCTTCTTCCTGGGACTCACCGCGTCCGACCAGTTCCGCGCCTACTGAGCCTTCGCTCGCCAAAGT
Organism: uncultured bacterium; assembly: GCA_964576535.1. Lineage (GTDB taxonomy): Bacteria > Methylomirabilota > Methylomirabilia > Methylomirabilales > 2-02-FULL-66-22 > 2-02-FULL-66-22. The sequence continues at coordinate 1,538 of CAZNWB010000002.1, forward strand.
ATGTAGCTTCCCGGCAGGTTGTGAAAAGGGTTACATTCCTTTCCCCTGACCGCGGCCTGTTTTGATCGAAATCTTGGAGGCACGGTAGGAAACCCCCTTCCCAATCTGTTACGCCCGCTACCCAAGCTGAGTAAATCCCCCTCCGTCGTTGCGCCCCGCCAGTGACCCAGACCTGCGACAGTCTGCAAGGACACTCAACGAAATCCTGCTGTTTTGTGAGCAACCTCAGTTCTTGACGAGTTGGCATCAGTCTTGCGCAGGTATCATGCGTCTTGCCCCACATATATAGTCCGCCTTGCCCAGATATATGGCGCTGCTTCTGAGTGGAGGGTAAGCCATGAAAGCCAGACCCGTGCTCGTGGTGGAATCCGAGCCACTCATGCAGCGTCACCTCAGCAGCCTCCTCCAACAATTGGGGTATACACCCGTGGTTGTCAGCTCTGTGGACGAGGCTCTCGCCGCCCTGTCCCAGACCCGATTCCTCTTCAGCACGGTGGGTATGGAACTCAACGGGGCCGATGGGATTGACTTCCTCCGCGAGCTAAAAATTCAGGGGGGAGATCCGAACCCCATCATCATGCTCTTCGATCCCCTCAACGTCGGACGGGTCGCCGAGGCCACCACCCTTGGGGTGGACGACTTTATCCAAAAGCCCTTTAAACGGGAAGAATTGGAAAACACCATCAAGGAGGTCTGCTCTCGGTCGCACCGCGTTTGGGCGCAGCCTCCCGCTGATGATCCCATTGCCAGGCTCGAGCAGCAAGTCGCCCTCTGCCGCAGTCCCAGGATGCGCGAGGTCTGGAAGGTCATCGAGCAGGCCGCCCACGTGGACATTACCGTCCTCATCGGGGGGGAGACGGGGACGGGAAAGGATCTCGTGGCCCGGGCGATCCACCACCTGTCGACCCGGAAGGGCCGACCGTTCGTAAAGGTCAACTGCGCCGCAGTTCCGCGAGAGCTCCTAGAGAGCGAGCTGTTCGGCCACGAGCGTGGGGCCTTTACCGGAGCGCACCAGTTGAAGGTGGGGAAGTTCGAATCGGCGAACCACGGGACCATTTTTCTGGACGAGATCGGAGACCTCCATCCCGCGCTCCAGGGTAAGCTGCTCCACGTGCTGCAGGACGGGGAGTTCTCGCGGGTCGGTGGGAAGTCCACGATCAAGGTGGATGTCCGGATCCTCGCGGCCACAAACCAAGACCTGGAAAGCGCCGTGGCCGCCGGCCAGTTCCGAGAAGACCTCTATTACCGTCTCAACGTCATACAGATCATCGTCCCTCCCCTCCGCGAGCGGCCTGAGGAGATTCCCCTCTTGGTTAACTATTTCGCCCAGCGGTACTCCAGGCTCTTCAATCGCGAGGGGTTTACTGTGCCCACGAAGGTGATGGAGCGCTTGGTCCAGCAGAGCTACCCGGGCAATGTCCGCCAGTTGGAGAACATCGTGAAGCGCATGATCGTTCTGAACGATCCCCTCCTCAGCACGACCACACTCCCTGGGGCGAACGCGGGCGACGACGGGAACGGCACCGCGGACCCGCCCAAGCCCCGTGCACTCTCCCTCAAGGAGATTTCCCGCCACGCTGCCCTCACGGCAGAGCGAGAGGCCATCTCGAAGATGCTTGAGCAGACCCGCTGGAATCGCGTGAAGGCTGCAAAGCTCCTGAATATCAGCTACCGGGCTCTCCTCTACAAGATCAAAGATGTCGGTCTTCAGCCCGAGCGACCTGCCTTCCGACCCGGCCTCTGATATGTGCGCCGGCCTGGCGGCCAAGGAGGGATCATGACAACCCAGCTACGTCGAACAAGGCGGCTAATGGGCGTGCTGCTGGCAGGGAGCTTGCTCGGCCTCACGGGTCCGGCGACTGCCCAGCAGGCGCTCTCAGTGGACATTGCAAAGGGACGCCTGTCCTGGGCTGCGGGTGCGGGGGGTGGAAAAGTCGAAGAATACCGCGTGAAGTGCGGCATCGAGCCCGGAGTGTACACGCTCCCGGTGGTGAAGGTGCTCCCCCCGGCGACGGGAACGCCAATCAAGAGCGCAGTCCCTGCTCCTGGCAAATACTTCTGCGTGGTCACAGCCGCCAACGAGCACGGGGAGTCCGATCCCTCCAACGAAGTCGCTGTCCTTTTGACCGCCACCACTTCCGAACCAGTGCAACCTCCCGAAGCGGCTAGGCTGCCTTCAGGCGGAAACCACCTCGCCGAACTCGGAGAGTACAAAATCGGGCCGGAAGACGTCCTCCAGATCTCCGTCTGGAAGAATGAGCTACTAACCCGGCTCGTGACCGTACGGCCGGACGGGAAAATCTCGCTGCCCCTAGTGAATGACGTGCAGGCAGCCGGCCTTACCCCCCTAGAGCTCCGGGACGCGCTAGCCAAGAAGCTGACAGATTACATGCCGGCCCCGGAGGTTGCGGTCATTGTCACGGAAGTCCGGAGTTTGAAGGTTTCCGTGATCGGGGAAGTCGTCCGACCGGGCCGCTACGAGCTGAAAAGCCACCACACGGTGCTAGATGTCCTCTCGCTGGCAGGGGGGCTTACCCCGTTCGCCGCCCGTTCGCGGATCGTCATTCTCCGTCTTAACGGGAACACAATGCAGCAGATTCCATTCAACTACAGCAAGCTCGGTTCGGGAGGACTTCTGGACAAGATCCTCAACTTCGGGGGTGGAGAACAAGAAAACCTCTATCTTCGTCCGGGTGACATCGTCCTGGTGCCGTAAAGGGCATGAGCCACGGGAGCACCGATTAATGCCTGACGAGGCACGGAAGGGATCCGCGCTTGATCTGGCCTGGGCAGTGTGGAGTCGCCGGAAGTGGTTAGCGATCCTAGTTTTCGCCGCTCCGTTTTCGGCGTCGGTCGGCACGGTGACATCCCTACCAAACGTTTACCAGTCCACAGCCACTGTGCTCGTACAGAGCCAGCAGGTGCCCGTAGAATTTGTCAGACCCACTGTCACTGGGGCTCTTGAAACCCGGTTGCAGACCATCAGCCAGGAGATACTAAGCCGCTCGCGTCTGGGCGACCTGATTACCCTCTTCGGTCTCTATCCACAGTTGAGAGAACGTGCTTCCCCGGAGGCGGTCATCGAACGGATGCGGCGTGACATCGAGGTGAAGCTGAAGGGGGTCCCGGGGGTTGAGCGGGATCGCGCCACCATTGCCTTCACCATCAGCTATCAGGGTAGCGACCCGCAGACGCTGGCCGTGGTCACCAACACCTTGGCTTCGTACTATATCGAAGAGAACATGAAGGCTCGCGAGCGGCAGGCCACCGGGACGTCCGAGTTCCTCAGGGCGCAGCTCGATGAGACTAAGAAACGACTTGAAGTCCTGGAGCGTCACGTTAGCGAGTTCAAGCGCCGCTACCTTGGGGAACTCCCCCAGCAACTGGACGCGAACCTGGCTACGCTGGAGCGGCTCAATGCGCAACTCCGTCTCAACAGCGAAAACCAGACCCGTGCCAAAGAGCGACGGCATGAGCTGGTCAATCTACTGGAGTCACTGGCTTACCGAGAGCCAGTGACACGTGTGAATCCCACATCGGCGCGGCCCGAAAGCACCTCCGCGCACCTTGCCAGGCTCAGACGGGAGCTGACGGAGCTTCGCACCCGCTTCAGCGATAAGTATCCAGACGTGCTCCAGGTGAAGGCGGAGATTGCCGCCCTCGAGCGCCAGTTGGCGGAAACAAAGAGCGACGGCACGGCCATGGAAAAAGAGCCGATTGCCTCAGCTGACCCCTACGTTTCTCAGCTCCAACAGACCCTGAGGACGTTGGATGCAGATATCAAAGTCCTCAAAGAAGAGGAGACGGGGGTCCGGACTGCCATCGCCACCTACCAGGCACGGGTAGAGAACACCCCGCGGCGAGACCAGGAGTTCCAAGAGCTTTCTCGCGACTACGATTCGACTAGGGACCATTACCGCGTGTTGCTGAGGCGATACGAGGAAGCCCAACTCGCGGAGAACTTGGAGCAGCGCCAGAAGGGGGAGCAGTTCCGGGTCCTGGAGCCGGCGATCCCTTCCAATGTGCCTTCAGCGCCCAACCGCCTGCGTCTTATCCTCATGGGCCTGATGCTGTCGGTCGGGCTGGCTGCGGGCGCAGTAGTTTTGGCCGAGAAGCTCGACACTTCCTTCCACTCGGTCGACGACCTCCGGGCGTTCAGCACGGTGCCGGTGCTTGTCAGTATCCCGCGGATTATCACCGAAACTGACCTCCGCCGCCGGCGGTGGCGCACCCGGCTGGCCGCCAGCGCGGCGCTGCTTGGTCTCGTCCTGATCATGGGAGTTGCGTACTTCCTCGCCAGCGGGAACGAGCGCTTGGTCTCGCTGCTGGGGCGGAGCAGCTCCTGAGGGAGCCCCGGATGTACCTGACCTTCTACGGACTCTCCGAAAAGCCCTTCAACGCGACCCCGGACCCGAAGTTCCTGTACATGACCCCGGGGCATCGGGAGGCGCTCGCGCAGCTCCTGTATGGGGTCCAGGAGCAGAAAGGCTTCATCGTCCTGACCGGTCAGGTCGGCACGGGGAAGACCACGCTGCTCCACGCCCTTCGCCAGCGGCTCAACGGACAGACGGCGGTCTCCTTCGTGTTCAATTCGACTCTTCCGTTCGACGGCATTCTCGAATATATCCTCGAAGACTTCGGCATCCGAAAAGGCGAAGAGTCTCGTGCCCAGCGCCTCATCACCTTGAACAACTTCCTCATCGAGCGTCGACGGCTCGGCCAAAACACCGTGCTGATGCTGGACGAGGCCCAGAATCTGGACGCCTCCACCCTGGAGCAGATCCGGCTGCTCTCGAACTTCGAGACTCCAACGGACAAGCTTCTTCAGATCCTGCTCGTCGGCCAGCCGGAGCTCAAGGCCAAGCTTCAGCTCCCTCAACTCCACCAGCTCAAGCAGCGGGTCGGGCTGCGCTGCCAGATCCCGCCTCTGACCGCGGAAGAAACCCGTCAGTACATGCGGAGCCGGTTGCGCGTGGCGGGAGCTCGCGACCTGGGTCTGTTTACCGACCCGGCGGTGGACCGGATCACGGAATATTCAGGTGGGATTCCGCGGCTCGTCAACATCCTCTCCGATCACTGCCTCCTCTTCGGGTACGCCGACCAAAAACGCCGGATCGACCGACGCATCGTCGATCAGGCAATCGAGTACTTGGAGGAGGGGACGCCGCCACGGCGCCGGGTCAGGCGACTTCGTGGCTTGAAGGTGCGGGTCCTTGCGCGGTGGGGCCTCTGGGCCCTGGCCGTGGCCCTCGCCAGCGCCGTTGTGGGCCTCGCCCTGCGGTTCGACACGGCTGTGCTCGACCTCGTGCAGTCAATACGCTCCCTGGTGGTTCGATGAGCAAGTTCTTCAAAGCGCTCGAACAAGCGGAGCAAGAACGAGCCCTCCGCCACGAGACCCGCGGACCGGCCCTTGTCGACGGTGGCGGGGCTCTGCAAACGGAGACCGTCGAGCAACACGGAGCGCAGCCAGCCCGAGAAGTCTCTCCGGAGGCTTCCGAGCGGGTGGAGGAGCATCTGGTAAGCCTCCTCGCGCCAACCTCCTTCGAGGCCGAGCAGTACCGGGCGCTCCGCCACCTGGTCGAACAACTGCACAAATCGGCCGACCTCTCGGTTGTGGCCGTCTCTAGCCCAGGGGGCGGTGATGGAAAGACCACCACGGCCATCAATCTTGCGGGGGCGCTGGCTCAGGCCCCCGGGGGGCGCGTGCTCTTGGTGGACATTGATCTACGCGGGTCCTCTCTGGCGAACCAATTGGGGCTCGACCGGCCGGCCGATCGGGGGTTGGTGGAAGCGATCCTGGATCCCGGCCTCTCCCTGAAGGCTGTGGTCCAGCATTGTCCTCCCTTTAACCTGTTCATCGTGCCGGCAGGCCATCTCCCCTCGGCGCCCTACGAGATACTAAAGTCTCCACGGCTCGGAGAGCTCCTTCAGGAGGCGCGCAAGGCCTACGATTTCGTCGTGCTCGACACTCCGCCTTTGGTCTCAGTACCGGACTGCCGAGTCATCGGGAAGTGGGTGGACGGCTTTCTGATGGTCGTCGGAGCCCACAAGACGCCCCGAAAACTCCTCGAGGAAGCGTTGAATATGATGGATCCAGGTAAGATCGTTGGCCTCATCTTCAACGGCGACGATCGCCCGCTCCCCGGGTACTACTACGCCGCTCGCCGATCCTCGAATGGGACCCGGGCCGAGAGGGTGGAACGGGCAGTGAGAACGGCCAGCCGCTCCGTGAGAGGTCGGTTTAGCCGGTTGAGGATACGCCGCTCGTCCGAACGGTAACGTAAGGTCACAGGCCAGCAGCCTGGACCGCCGGGCAGTCTCCCCGCCATGGCTGGCGGCTTTCGGGTGGGGAAGGAAGCAAAAAGCATTGGTTCGGCTCCAGAAGAGAGTCGGAAACCAAAGGGGGCGAAGCCTTGCCAGAGACTCTCATCATCGACCCAGCGGTAAGCGAGCAGCAGCGCCTTCGGTGGCATGTCCTCTGGACTCGGAGCAACTTCGAGCAGCTCGTGCACGACCAACTGGTCGCCAAGGGCTTCGAAGTTTTCCTCCCCATGATCGACGCGTGGTCGAGACGGGGTGGAGACCGGCTCCTCACGCGTGTCCCGCTGTTCCGAGGCTATCTCTTCGTTCATGACGCGATGGACAAGGGCAGCTATCTCGAGGCCTGTAAGGCGCGGGGGCTAGTGCGCGTGCTGGGGGAGCGGTGGGATCGACTCGACGTCGTCCCGGACAGGGAGATCGAGGCGATCCAGCGAGTCCTTCAAACTCGTCTCCCGATCTTTCCCTTCCCCTATCTCCGGGAAGGGCAACGGGTGCGCATCACCAGCGGGCCCATGGTTGATGTGGAGGGTATCCTCGTCCGGAGCAATCCGAACAAAGGCTTAGTGGTGATTTCCATCAACCTCCTTCGGCGAAGTATCGCGGTCCAGGTGGACTGCACCCTCGTCGAGGCCGCCTAGGGGCGTACGACAATGTGCGGGATCGTCGGCTATGTTGGCCACCGGGACGCCGTATCCTACCTCCTGCCCGGTCTTCGCCGCCTGGAGTACCGAGGTTACGATTCTGCCGGGATCGCGACGATCCACGGGAACTCTCTTGACGTCCGGAAAACGACCGGCAAGATTGCCGATCTGGAAGCGCTCCTCGCTTCCGACTGGCCCAAGGGATCCCTTGGCATCGGCCACACCCGCTGGGCCACGCATGGCCGCCCGTCGGACGCCAATGCCCATCCTCACGCGGACTGCCAGTCACACCTCGCGGTCGTCCACAACGGGATCATCGAGAACTACCGGGAGCTTCGAAAGACTTTATCCGCGCAGGGCCATCGGTTTCGCTCCCAGACCGATACGGAAGTGATTGCTCATCTGATCGAGTCCTACCAGTCCAACGGCCTCCCCGCCGCCGTCCTCCAAGCAGCCCGGGACCTGAAAGGCAGCTACGCTATCGCCTGTATCGCCGCCAGTGAGCCGACCTCGCTCGTCGCCCTCCGCAGCGGCAGTTCCCCGCTGGTCATCGGCTTCGGGAATGCGGAGATGTTCGTCGCCTCGGACATCCCGGCGTTGTTGGGAGAGACGCGAGAAATCCTGGTCCTCGAGGCGGGTGAGCTGGCAGTGCTGAGCCCCGACGGAATGGCCCTACGCACGCTCGATGCGGTTCCTACCCGGCGGAAGTCGAGCACGATCCCGTGGGACAGCGAGGCGGCCGAGAAAGGCGGCTATCCCCATTTCATGCTCAAGGAGATTTTCGAGCAGCCCGAGGCCGTCCGGAACACGATCCGAGAACGGGTCGATCCGGAGGGCGGCGACATCCGAATTCCTGAGCTCGGGCTCAAGGATCGAGAGCTGGCCGGCCTCAACCGGCTTTGCTTCATCGCCTGCGGCACTTCGTGGCACGCCGCGCTTGTCGGAAAATACCTCGTGGAAGCTTTTGCCCGACTGCCAGTCGAGGTGGACATTGCTTCCGAGTTCCGCTATCGCCGACCGGTCCTCGACAGCCGCGTTCTCACGGTCCCGATCTCCCAGTCGGGCGAGACCGCGGACACACTCGCCGCCTTGCGCGAGGCCCGCGATCAGGGTTCCCGCACGGTCGGCATCTGCAACGTGGTGGGGAGCTCCCTGGCCCGCGAGGCGGATGGTGTCGTCTACACTCGCGCTGGCATCGAGATCGGCGTCGCCTCCACGAAAGCCTTCACGGCCCAGCTCGTCGCCGTCACGCTCCTGGCCCTCAAGCTGGGCCTCGGTAGAGAGATCATCGATCCCGCGCTCGTCCGCCAAGTGGCCAAAGGGCTCTGGGAGCTGCCCGACCTCATGGGGATCGTGCTCCAGCGGAGCGATGCCATTCGGCAGATCGCCGAACGCTTCGTCGAGAGCGATCACTTCCTCTACCTGGGGCGAGGTCTCCACTACCCCTTGGCCCTCGAGGGGGCTCTGAAGCTCAAGGAGATATCGTACATTCACGCCGAGGGATATGCGGCCGGCGAGATGAAGCATGGGCCCATCGCCCTCATCGACCGGCGCATGCCGGTTGTCGCCATCGCCCCGAGGGGATCCACGTACGAAAAGATGACCAGCAACATTGAAGAGGTGAAGGCACGAGACGGGGTGGTGATCGCCGTGGCGACGGAGGGCGATGATGAGATCGAAGCCGAGGCCGATCTCATGATCCCCATTCCTCCCAGTCTGGAGTGGCTCCAGCCAGCCCTAATCGCGCTTCCGCTCCAGCTCCTGGCGTATCACCTGGGGGTCCTGCGGGGGTGCGACGTAGACCAGCCACGAAACCTCGCCAAGAGCGTGACGGTGGAGTGATGCGATGGCCTTGACGCTAGCGCTCCTCGAGGGAGTTTCCCTCTTTGCCGCGGTCTGCGGGGCCATCTTCATCTGGGCGCCCCCACTCCAGATGAACTGGTTCGATGTCCTGCTCGTGCTCGCACAGGCCCTCACGATCTCTCTCTGCTGCGCCGTGTCGTTCTACTACAACGACCTCTACGACCTCCGGATTGTCCGGAGCTTTGTCGACTTTGCGTCCCGACTCCTTCAAGCGTTTGGCGTCGCATTCATCTTCCTCGCTGCCTTTTACGGGCTGCTCCCGGAGATCAAGATCTCCAATGAAGCCTTTTTGCTCAGCCTCCTCATCATCCTGCCGGTTCTTCTACCGCTGCGGGCTCTCGCCTATAGCCTCATGCGGCGGCGGCCTTTCCTGGAGCGCGTCCTGATCCTCGGAAGGAGCCCCCTGGCCCACAAGATCATCACGGAAATCGAAACCTGTCCCCACCTGCGATATACCATCCTCGGCATTGCCGACGATGCAACGGACTCCAATGGGTCGCCATTCGCCTACCCGTTGCTAGGGCCTCTCGAGCACCTCGACAAGATCGTCCACGAGCTCCAGCCAGACCGCATCATCGTCGCCTTGGCCGAGCGGCGGGCGCGACTACCCGTTCGTCAGCTTCTGGAGGCGCGACTGAACGGAAGTTTCGTGGAGGAAGGTGTCAACGCCTACGAGCGATTCACCGGCAAGCTCGCGATCGAGTCGCTCACGCCGAGCAATTTGATCTTCTCCAGCGACTTCAAGAAGTCGCGACTCGATTTGGCAGCGGGACGTGTCATAAGCTTCATAGCCTCCGTTGTTGGGATGGTGACGCTCGCCCCTCTGCTCGGCCTGACCGCCCTGCTCATCAAGCTGGATTCCCGCGGGCCTGTTTTCTTCGTTCAAGAGCGTGTCGGCATGAATGCGAAGCGTTTTAAATTGATCAAGTTTCGCACCATGCATCTCGCCGACGTCCGGACGTCGGAGTGGGTATCTGACAATACCGAGCGGATCACCCGAGTTGGGAAATGGTTACGGAAGTTCCGGCTCGATGAGCTTCCCCAGTTCGTCAATGTTATCCGGGGCGATATGAATTTCGTGGGGCCTCGGCCTCACCCGGTCTCGAACTTCGAGCTCTTCGTCGAGAACATTCCCTACTACGCGCTCCGGTCCACGGTTCGTCCGGGCATCACAGGCTGGGCTCAGGTGCGCTTCGGCTACGCAAACAACCTCGATGAAGAGACTGAAAAAATGAGGTACGACCTGTACTACATCAAGCACCTGTCGGTGTGGTTTGATCTCCGCATCCTTTCCGACACGGTCAAAATCGTCCTCTTCGGCCGTGGGTCTCGGTCTGCGGATGCCTACCGGCCCGGGGCCACCATGGTCGTGAGCGAGAGATGAACGAGCCACGCTACACCCGAGAGTACGACAGCCGTCTGGGGCTCTACCGATGGCAGGTCGTCCCGGGGGAACGGCTCGAGCCCCCGGCCCGACAACTTCCGCCTCGGGCCTGTCGAGTCGTCGCGCTCGGAGGTGGAACGGGCCTTCCGACGGTTCTGCAGGGCTTGAAGGCGGCGTTCTTCCCTCCGGGGTGGAGCTGGGTGCCAGCTCGGGATCAGGATCGGCTTGTGGCCATCGTCACCGTTGCCGACGACGGCGGCAGCTCAGGCCGGCTCCGGCACGCGTACCGAGTGCTCCCGCCAGGGGATATCAGAAATTGCCTCCTCGCTCTCGCAGATGGTGGTTCCACGATGGCGGGTATCTTCGACTTCCGCTTCAACGGCGGGCAGGATGTAGACGGCCACAGCCTGGGGAATCTCATCCTGACCGCCCTCAGCCAGTTAGAGCGAGATTTCTCGCATGCGGTCGAGCGGGGGGGCGAGATCCTCGCGATCCGCGGACGAGTGTTCCCCTCCACCCTCGAGGACGTCACCCTCAAGGCGGAATTCGACGACGGAAGTCAGGTCGAAGGTGAATCACGGATTGCATCGGTTCGCCGGCCTATCCGGCGGGTTTGTCTCCACCCTGAGGGTGTCCGAGCCCTTCCCCAAGCGCTGGAAGCCATCGCGGCGGCACACCTCATCGTCATCGGACCCGGAAGTCTCTACACCAGTCTGATTCCCATCCTGCTCGTCACGGAACTCGCCGACGCCATCACTGATTCGGCAGCCCGGGTCGTACTGGTCATGAACCTCATGACCGAGCCCGGAGAAACGGACGGCTACACCGGCGTCGACCACCTTCTGGCCATTCGCCGGCATGCCCCCCGGGTCCCCATTCACGACGTGCTCCTTAACACGACCCCAATCCCGGAGAAACAGATCGAGTACTACGTTGCCGAGGGCGGCCGTCCGGTCCCCCAGGACACTGAGCTTTTTCATGCGCTGGGCTGCCAACCAGTGGAGCGCGATCTCCTCTCGCCGGGCCCCAAGATCCGCCACGACCCCCACAAGCTCGCCAAGGTACTCCTGGAACTGGCCGTGGAGGCGATGAAGTGAGTCATTCACATCTTGCCGAGCGCATCCAAAATCGCAGCGCCCACCTCGCCATCATCGGTCAGGGGTATGTGGGCCTCCCGCTGGCAGTCGAGTTCGCCCGAGTTGGGTTTTCGGTGATCGGCATCGACACCGACCTCGATCGGGTTGGCGCCCTCCAGGCCGGGCAATCCTGCACCCCCGATTTGGAGAGTGAGGACTTGACGGCCCTGATCCGTCAAGGGCGGTACGAAGCGACGTCCGACTTCTCGGTCCTCGAACGAATCGATATCGTGCTCATCTGCGTGCCGACGCCGCTCCGGAAATCGAAGGACCCGGATATCTCCTTCATCATTGCTGCGGCATCGGAGGTGGCCGCCCGCTTCCACCCGGGACAGCTGGTCATCCTTGAGAGCACGACCTACCCGGAGACCACGGAGGAACTCCTCCTCCCGATGTTCCAGGGGAGGGGAGCCAAAGTGGGCGAGGACTTCTTCCTCGCCTTCTCTCCGGAGCGGATCGACCCCGGGAACCCAACCTTCAAGGTCAAGGATATCCCCAAGGTGGTGGGAGGCATCACGCCCGAGTGCACGCGCCTGGCGGCCACGCTCTACCGTGAGATCGTCCCGCGCGTCCATGAGGTCTCGAGCCCGAAGGTTGCAGAGCTGGCCAAGCTTTATGAGAACGTCTTCCGAAACGTCAACATCGCGCTCGCTAACGAGTTCGCGCTGATGTGTCGGCGCCTCGGTGTCAGCACCAAGGAAGTCATCGATGCCGCCGCCACAAAGCCCTTCGGTTTCATGGCCTTCTATCCAGGGCCCGGGATCGGGGGACACTGTATCCCGGTGGACCCCCTCTACTTGTCTTGGAAGCTCCGGCTCAACGGCTACGAGTCCCGCTTCATCGCCTTAGCGGACGAGATCAACCGATCCATGCCGTCCTATGTGGTGGAGGTGATCACCGAAGCCCTGAACCGTCGGCGCCGCTGCCTGAATGGCGCCAGGATCTTCGCACTTGGGGTCGCCTACAAGCGTGGGGTCGGAGATATCCGAGAGTCACCGGCGCTCGAGATCCTCACAAGACTCCGGGAGAAGGGCGCAGAGGTCTCGTATGCAGATCCCCGCGTCCCCTCCATCATCCTTGACGGGCTCCCTTTGAAGGCCGTGGAGCCGACGGAGGAGACCCTCTCGGCGGCCGATTGCGTACTCATCCTCACGGATCATCCGGAATTTGACTATCGGCGAACCGTGGAGATCGCCCCATTGGTCATCGATACACGAAATGCGACCTGGGGGATCCCCGCGCCACAGGGGCGGGTCGTCACGCTGTAAGAGAGGATACATAGGCCAAGCTCCCGCGGCCTGAGTCGGCCGTGGGACGGGCCCACCGACACGGGACACGGTCCCCAAAGCGTCGTGGCGCTTGGCTGTAATTCCAGTGGTGTGGGTTGGTTCGGCCCGGAAATAGGGGCAGAACCAAAGGGGGCGAAGCCTTGCTAATAACCGCCGTCGAAAAGCCGTCTGGTCCGAGCCGCAAACCGATCAGCAGGGTACGTCCAGGCCCTCAAGCTGGCCGACGGCCCGCGGAGCGCGTCCCCAGGCGAACAGTCGTGCTCGCCCGCCATCCGAGAACCATGATCCTGAGGCCCCTCGGGAATCCCGACCTGGTGGCGGTCTCGGACTGGCTGGTCCAGAAGGAGAACTATCAGTGCCTTCACCACCTTCGAAGCGACACACAATACCGAAGGCCGGCGGCGCCAAGAAGGGCTGCTGCGTCGAAGGACGGGCTATAATGATTCGAAGAGGGCCTCAACACGTAGAGGCAGGCCGGCTCCTTGCGTGGCTTACGGACGTGCTGAAGGAACCGGGAGCCGTCGACATCGACATTGCCATGGCCGGCAATCTTGACGGCCGTCCCTCTATAAGGATCATCCTGCACAACGTACCTGGCCCACTGGAAAGTTTAGGAGATTCTCTCGGCCCGACGACGGAGACTTACCAATCCCCTCCCTGTCACGAAGTACAGTTGGAGATCTTTCGCGATGCTGACCACCTTGGTGCCGACATGACGGAAGTAGGTGGGCGCCCCGCCCCACACCTCACCTCGGAGGAGGTATTGAGCGATCCGTTCGACCTGTTCGGCCAGCCGGTCGGATAGGGCCGTTCGCGCCCCTGCGCGAACCGTCCTGCTCGCCCGCCGTCTCGATCCTCACGGGTCGGCGCTCCGCACTTCCCGGAGCCCCGATCCCCGCACAGGAGCACCGCCCATGACCCTCGCCCTCCGACACCCTCTGCGCCACTACCTCCGGCCACAGTGGATCCGGGCCTTCACGACTAAAAAACTCCAGGTCCTCCTCGGCGAGCTCGGACTGTGGCTCGGGATGGTGACGAGGGTCATCCCGGGCCGGACTGGCTCTCGCATCCGCGTCGCGACCCTCGGATTCAAGCGCTGCGGGCGGAACGTCACTATTTGGGAGATGGCCTGGATCAGGTTCCCGGAAAACATCTCGATCGGTGACGACGTCCGCATCCATCACATGACGTACCTCGACGGCGCCGGCGGCATAGAGATCGGCTCCAACGTGGGAATCGCCGAAGGCACCATGGTCTACTCCCTGAATCACCGCTACCAGGACGCCGACCGCCCCTACTTCGAGCAGGGGTACGAGTTCGGGAAAGTCGTCATCGAGGACGATGTGTGGATCGGCGCCCGTTCCGTCATCCTCGCGGGCGTCCGGCTCGCCAGAGGCACCGTTGTCGCCGCCGGCGCCGTCGTGACTAAGGACACCGAGCCCTACTCGGTGGTGGCCGGCGTCCCCGCCCGTCCGATCGGCCGACGGGTCAGCCAGCAGGGCCGCCTCGCATGATCTCCGACTTCAAACAGGTCCTCAAGAACTCGGCCGTTGCCGGGATCGGGAACATCCTCGGGAAGGCCGCCGCCTTCTTGATGATCCCGGTCTATACCACCTACCTCACCCCCCAGGAATACGGCATCGCCGAGCTCCTCGACCTTAGCAGCGTCATCATCGGCCTGGTCATCGGGTTCGGCATTACCGCCGCGACGGTCCGCTTCTACTTCGAATACCAGGACCAGTCCGACCGCGACACCGTGGTCAGTACAGCCATGCTGACGAGCATCGCCGTCATGCTCGCCGCCGTTCTCCTTCTCACCTTCTTCTCCGAGGACATCTCGCGCCTCGTCTTCAAGACCCCTGAGTACCATGCCTACGTCACCCTTTCGCTCTGGAATCTACTCTTATCGGCGACCATCGAGGTCCCCCTCGCGCTCCTACGCGCCCAGCAGCGGATCGTCTTCTTCACCGGGATATCCATCGCCCGGCTGGTCTCATCGCTCGCTCTGAACATCCTCTTCATCGTGTACTTCGACTGGAAGATCTGGGGACTCCTCTACTCCACCTTCATCACCACCGCGCTCATTGGCCTTTTTCTCACCGCGCGCACCCTCTGGTTGGTGGGCTGCCGCTTTTCACTGCGCATCCTGAAGTCGATGCTCGCCTACGGCCTGCCTCACGTGCCCGAGACCATGGGGATGTTCACCCTCCACTTCGCGGACCACTTCTTTCTCCAGGTGTACGGGTCCCTGGCGCAGGTCGGTATTTACTCCCTGGCGTACAAATTCGGCATGGTCCCCCACATGCTCCTCAGCTCCTCGTTCTGGGTGGTCTGGAGTGCCAAGCGATTCGAGTTGATCGGCCGACCCGGAAGCGAGGCGATCTACGGGCGGGTCCTTACGTACTTCGTCTACTGCCAACTCCTCGTCGGCCTGGCGTTTTCCCTCCTCGCCCCGCACATGCTCCAGCTGGTCGCGGCCCAGCCATTCCACGCCGCCGCTCATCTGATCCCGATCATCGTCCTCTCCTACCTCGTCTTTGGCATGTACTACCTCCTCCAGACCGGCATCTCCATCCAGAAGCAGACCAAGTACCTCGGCCTCATCCTGACTGTGACGGCCTGCGTCAACCTCCTCCTCAACTACCTCCTGGTCCCCCGGCTGCTCTCGCTCGGCGCGGCCCTCGCCACCCTCCTCTCCTTCGTGACGATGGCCGTCGCCGCTTACGTCATCTCCGACCGACTCCTCCCGCTGCCCTACGAGTTCGGTCGTCTCGCAAAGCTTTTCCTCGTCGCCCTGGCCCTCTACGCCGTCGGGTACGCGCTTCCCGACCTCCCTCTCCCGTACGCCGTCACCCTCAAGCTGCTCCTCGCGGGGGCGTTTCCGGTGGCCCTCTTGCCCTTCCGGTTCTACACGCCGGACGAGGCCCGCGTGCTCCGGACGTTCACCCTCGCCCTTCGCACCAAGCTCACCCTGCTCACCGCCCGATGACGGCCCGGTTCTAAGGTGCACCAATGTGCTGCATTCTCGTCATTCTGAACCTCGACAACGAATCCGTCGACCAAGCCTAGTCTTCGAAATCTCAGCGTAAAGTCACTTCTATCCCCTGAAGACCTCAGTAACAAGGAGAACTCATGCAGAAGAGGATCTTTCTCTTTCACAGTGGAAAGACGTTTCCCGTGATGGAGGACTGGGCTCTCAGGCGACAGAATGCTTTCCTTCCTAGAACATTGTTGAAGCTGGCCGGGCATCTCGGTTCCCGGCGAAACCCTCGCAGCCTAGATTTAATGGCGGCTCGCGCGCGCGAGCTCTTTTCCGACTTTGATCCGCAGCAACTGCTCGTCCTTGATGGCAAGTGTGACCTACCGCGCCTGGATTGGACGGCCATCGATGAGATAGTTCTGTTATGGCCCGATGGCAATGGTACCGGCTGGACGGGAATCGAGCGACGGGTGTTCAAAATGAAACAACGATCTGCGCGCGTGATTATCGTCAATGGTCGGCGTCGTTGTTTTCTACTGGAACGGAGAAGTTGGAGGGTATTTCAATGGAAACGGTTTTTGGAGAAGACGCCTGTTGTTGAGATAGGGGCTGTCTTGATATTCATTGTAACTAGTCCTTGGCTTGCTCTTTGGGATTTCCCTCGCGCCGAGAAGATGAAATGATCAATACCGATACCAGCAAGGAGATAATCAGAGATTGGTGGGCCGCCTACCCTATGACCTATGGGGCGGCCCACGGGCAAGCCACCTATGTGACGGAGAGCGGCTCTACCGAAACCCTGGAGTTCGGGACGCGGGAGTTTTTCGAGCGTGTGGACGCGACATTCTATAGCTGGAACAACGTTCTTCATACTGAGGAGGGGTTCTTCGGCAAGCTCTTTCCCTATGGTCGGTATGAGGGCAAAGATGTCTTAGAAATCGGCTGCGGGTTAGGGACCATGGCGATGAATTGGGCTCAACACGGCGCTCGCGTGGCCGCTGTTGATCTCAATCCAGTGTCCGTAGCTCAGACGGCGCGGCGTTTCCGGCACTTCGCTCTGCCCGGCACTATCCTGGAAATGGACGCCCGCACTCTTGCTTTCACTCGGGAGGCCTTCGATTATGTGTATTCGTGGGGGGTCTTGCATCACTCTCCAGAGCTGGAGCGTTCGGTGCACGAACTCTTCAGAGTATTACGTCCTGGAGGCGGGTTTGGCGTGATGCTCTATAACCGCCGGTCAATTTTCTATTTGTATTTAATCCTGTACTTGCAAGGCTACTTGCACGCAGAATCCCGTTTTTTGAATCCGCTCCAATTAGCTAGCCGCTACACGGAGGATACGAAGAGGGGAATCCTCACACCTGGCCCGTTACGCGTCGGGAGGCTACGAAGATATTCTCGCCGTACAGCGATGAGCTCACGATAGACGTCTACGGAGATATCGAATACGCTTTTCCTCTGAAGATCGGTGCGTATCTGCCGGAGTCTTGGAAGAGAGCGTGGGCCAGACGTTGGGGCTGGAGTCTATGGATCGCCGGAACAAAGCGGTGATGCGCGCTGGCGGTCTCCCGCCGGACGCCCGTCACGCTCCGGAGATTGCGCCTTGAGAGAGAGGGTTGGCGTTCTGTCACAGCCATTTGAGCGAGCGGGTGGGCCGGGTGCTGATTTTCCCGGATTGTCTGCACTAGCGCAGCCTGGTCGCCGCTCGATGACGGCGCGGTTCTGAGGTCCTCCCATGTGCGGCATTCTTGCGGTTCTGAACCTAGAGAACGAACCCGTCGACCAGGCCCTTGTCGTCCGCATGCGCGACACGATGTACCACCGGGGACCTGATGACGCTGGTCTCTATGCCGCCGGACCCGTGGCTCTGGCTCATCGGCGGCTGGCGATCATCGACCTGTCCCCCAGCGGCCGCCAGCCCTTGGCCAACGAGGATGACAGCCTGTTCCTCATCTTCAACGGTGAGATCTACAACTACGTGGAGCAGCGGCAGGACCTGAAGGCGCGCGGTCACACCTTTTCCTCGGCCTCAGACGGCGAGGTCATCCTCCACCTGTACGAAGAGCACGGACACGACTGCGTCGCTCACCTCAACGGCATGTTCGCGTTCGTCCTGTGGGACCGGAAGCGCCGACACCTGTTCGCCGCCCGTGACCGCCTCGGGATCAAACCCCTGTACGTCTACACGGACGGCAAGCGGCTCATCCTGGCCTCCGAGATCAAAGCGATCCTCGAAGATCCCACCGTGCCCCGGGAGCCGGACCCGGAAGCGATCGCCGACTACCTGTTCGCCGGACGGCCGCTGGCCGGGAAGACGTTTTTCAAACATGTCCGCGAGCTAGAGCCGGGCCACCTGCTCTCGGTAGACGTCCCAGCCGGCGGGATTCGGACCCGCAAGTTCTGGGACGTCGTTTACGACTACAACTTCTCCCGCACGCTGACGCAAACGAAGGAGGAGCTCTCCCACCTCCTAGACGACGCCGTCAGAGTGCACTGCCGCAGCGACGCCCCCCTTGGCTGCCATCTGAGCGGAGGCCTCGACTCGAGTACGGTCGTGGCCCTCGCCGCCCGGCATCGGCACCCACTTCCTGCGTTCTCGATAAAGTTCTCGGGCGACGACGCCATCGACGAGACTCCCTACGCCAGAGCCGCCGCCCAGCACGTCGGGGCCTCGTATCTCCAGGGCTCCCCGACGGCGATCGACCTGGAGCGGCTCCTGCCCTTCCTCGTGTGGCAGATGGACGGCCCCATGGCGAACCAGGGAGGGTTCTGCTACTTCACGGTATCCGCCCTCGCGCAGCGACACGTAAAGGTCACCCTCACCGGCCACGGCGGAGACGAGGTGTTCGCGGGTTACCCGGCCCAGTTCCGGGCCGCCTATGGGCGCACGGACGTGTTCGGGTGGCGTCCAGCCCCGGGTTCCACCCTCCGGCTACTTCGCCGTCGGCTCCGAAGCGTGCTAGCCGGCCAGATCGCCGGTCGCCTGGCCCGACGCCTTCGACAGGGCCTCTTCGGCGGACACCCTTCGCTGGAGGACCTCTGGATTCAACTCCACTGCGGGAGCCTCCCGACCCTGGACCCCGGCTTCGCCCGTTCGCTGAACGGCTACTCTCCCCGGGACGATTACGTCAGCCCCTTCGGGCAGGTCCCGACCGCGCATGTCCTCGACAAGTGCCTCTACCACGACCTCCGGGTCTACCTCCCGTCACTCCTCCACCTCGAGGATCGGGCCAGCATGGCCCTGTCCATCGAGTCGCGTGTGCCGCTGCTCGACCATCGCATCGTGGAGTTCATGGCGACCGTCCCGCCGGAGCAGAAGGTCCATGGCCTACAGCCGAAGTACCTCCTGAGGCAGGCGGCGTCGAATCTGCTGCCGCCCGAGGTATGGCAGCGCCGTGACAAGCAGCCGTTTCCGCTGCCCCGCTCCTTCAACGCTTCGGCCGCCCTTCGGGCCCTCGAGAGGAAGGTCCTCCTGTCCCCAGAGAGCTTCAAGCGGGGGATCGCCAGACCCCAGGCGCTCAGGGAGGCGTGCGCCGAGGAGGGCGCGAGCTGGGGCCTACTCAACCTGGAGCTTTGGTTCAAGATCTTCATCGACCGAGATCCCTACTGGATGGAGAAATCCCACCATTCCTACGCCACGCCGCTCCACGGCCGGACGAGCTCTCCGGTCCCTGCTTTCTAACCCGGCGATGCGCAAGCTCTCCTTCGTCGCCTACCACTTGGTCAGCGCTGCATAGATGCCTCCGCACATCGACGGATCGTTAACCCCGAAAGCGAACTCGACCATTGAGAATGCCCTCAGCGTCGACGTCGAGGAGTACTATCATGCCGCGATTTTCGGGGAAGCTCTCAAGGGCCGTGCCACTGACGGTCTTGAGAGCAGAGTCAAAGCAAGCATCGAGCGAGTACTGACGCTCTTAGCCTCCTACGAGGTCAAGGCAACCTTCTTCATTCTGGGGCAGGTCGCCGCCAATCACCCCGCTATGATCCAGAAGATCGCAGGGGCAGGCCACGAAATCGCCTGCCATGGCTACCGCCATGAGCTCGTCTCTCGACAGACCCCTCAACAATTCCGCGCTGACATTCATGAGGCCAAAGCGCTCCTCGAAGACATCACCGGAGAGCTCGTGCTCGGTTACCGTGCTCCCAACTTCTCGATCCGGCACGCACAGTCATGGGCGTATGACATCCTCCTGGAAGAAGGTTTCCGCTACGATTCCAGCGTCTACCCGATCCTCCATGATCGATACGGCGACCGTACCGCACCACGCTTTCCCTACGAAGTACGGCGGAATGGACACGCGAAGCTGGTCGAGTTTCCCATTGGGACCACCCGCCTGTTGGGAGTGAATCTTCCTATTGGGGGAGGAGGCTACTTCCGGTTGTTGCCTTTGTCCCTCATCCGAGGCGGTATCAAACGTGTCAACACTCGTGAGGGCCGACCCATCGTCTTCTTTTTTCACCCATGGGAACTGGACCCCGGCCAGCCGCGCCCCTCGATGCCCTGGCACCATCGCTTTCGCCACTACGTGGGCCTCCAAAGGGAGGAAGCGAAACTCTCGCGTCTTCTTCGAGACTTCCGGTTCAGCACCATCCGGCGAATCCTCGGGATGCCGTGATGGAGAGCGACCCCAAGGCTGCCTCTCTCCCGGTTGACACGCTCTCTTCCTCAAAGGCGATGCTCTTACGGATTGGGACACTAGTTGTCGTTTTCCTTCTTTTATACGCTCCCGTTCTCCGCGACCTTGTCGGTAACTGGTGGACCCGTGATAATTACTCCTACGGTTTTTTAATTCTTCCCATCAGCCTCTATCTGGTATGGGTGAAAAGGTCAGAACTCGCCCAACTGCCATTGAAGCCGGGCAATGTCTGGGGTCTGTCTCTTATCCTGGCGGCCGGCATTCTCCTCCTTCTGGGCATGGGGGGAAGCGTGATCGTCCTGAAAGGTCTCTCCTTCGTCGGGATGATTGTCGGTCTTGTTCTCTTACTGCTGGGCACAGCCTATGCGAAGGCTCTCGCTTTTCCCATCGCATACCTTGTTTTCATGATTCCAATTTTCGACGAGGTTCTCGCTCCGCTCCACTGGCCGCTTCAACTCTATACCGCGAGCATGGCAGTGCGACTTTTGCAGCTTTTGGGCTTCTCCGCCTTGGTTGAGCAGCAATATATCGTCCTGCCCCGCACCACCTTGGAAGTGGCGAGAGCTTGTAGCGGAACACACTACCTCATTTCGATTCTCGCTATCGGACTTCCGCTGGCGTACCTGACCCTGAGAACGTGGTGGAGCCGGGGGGCCTTGATCCTTTCCGCCGTGGCCGTCGGGGTGGGTGCCAATTGGCTACGTGTCGTCCTGATCGGCATCTGGGCCAATTGGGGCGGCGACGTGCTGCATGGACCTTTCGAGATATTTCGGGCGATGTTTGTGGCATGGGTCGGCGTGCTAGCGCTCGTCGCCGCCGCATGGGGGCTCTCGAAAATGCAGGCACCGACTGCCCGAAATCCCCGAATGCAGCCCCTCCCGATGCATCAGCGTGGCGCTGGCGAGCTATGTCCTCCCTTGGAATGGAATCGCTCATGGCACATCGGTCTGGTGGCGCTCATCGTCTTTGGAGTGTCCATGCTCTTTCTTGATCGCGGACCGGTCCAATTGAAGGAGGACTTGGCCACCCTTCCTATCTCCTTCGATGGGTGGCGAGGAGAGCAGGCTGATCTCAAGCACGCGATCTTCCGGATTGAAGGGGCTGACCAGGAGCTCTTACGGGCGTACCAGAATCATGAGGGCCGGCCCCTTCAGCTCTATGTGGCCTACCTCGCATCCCAGGGGCAGTGGAAAAAACTTGTGGATTACCGGACAGCTCGGCTCCACCAGGACGCCGACGTTGTGGAAATTACAATTCGTCCCGGTCAGGTCATTGCCGTCAACCGGGGCCATTTACGAGGACCTCAGAGCGAGCATCAGGTCATCTTCTGGTATGACATAGACGGCCACATTATTGCGGATCGGTATCGTGCCAAGCTGGAGACCATGCGGGACGCACTGGTGCACGGCCGCACCAATGGAGCGCTAGTGCTAATCGCCGGAGACTCTGTTGACGACGCGGGAACGGTGGCCCAGATGGAAGTATTCACTCGAACCCTGTTCCCGAGGCTCCGGTCGTACCTTCCCTGAGAGGACGAGTGTGTTTTCCATCCGCGCGGTGACGACCTTAGAGGAATTCCACAGGCTCGCTGATTGCTGGAACAACCTGGTCGGCCAGAGTGCATCCGACAATATCTTTTTGAGGTGGGACTGGCTTTACACCTGGGCCAAACACTACCTTGGGGAGAACCGCCCCTGTATCATCTTAGTATACAAGCAGCCGGGTCAACTGGTCGGAATCGCCCCATTCTATATCCAGTGGGTCAACACGTATGGCGTGTTTAATCTCCGCGAGATGCGCTTCCTCGCCAGCGAAGGGGTCGGTTCTCCTTATCTAGATTTTATTGTCTGCAAGCAAAACAGAAAAACGGTCCTGTACCACATTTACCGATATCTTCATGAAGAGCTCCGCGAGCAATGGGATACCTTGATATTGTCCGGCATCCCTGCCGAGTCTCCCACTATAGATTTGTGGAATAGCTTCATCCAGGAAGCCGGGAAGGTCATGGAGATCGTAGGAACAACTGCCTGCCCTCTTATTGAGCTGACGGGTCGCTTGGAGGATTTCGTGAAGAGGATCAGCAGCAATGAGCGCTACAACCTCCAGCGGAAACGTAAGCGCCTGGAGCAAGCCGGGCGCGTGGTGTATGAGCGGGTCTCCTCGATTCACGATGTGGGGAAGACGTTTGAGATGTTTATCCAGCTTCACCGGATGAGATGGGGGCAAAAGGCGCCCGATGGAACGTTTCGAAGTCAGCAGTTTCTGTCTTTCCATAAGGAGATTGCCAAGGTGTTCGGCGAGAGGGGATGGATCCGCCTAGATTTTCTGCGGTTGAATGGCGAGGCGATCGCTGGGATCTATGGTTATAGCTACAACGGTCGGTACTCGTTCTATCTTCCCGGGTTTAACCCAACGATTTTTCCACAAGCCAGCCCCGGAATTCTTCTCCTGTTTCACTGTATTAAAGAAGCCATTGTGGAAGGACATAAACAATTTGATCTGCTATGGGGAATAGCCGACTACAAGATGGCCTGGGCTAACGGCCTGCGACGCTCCCTGACATTTCGATATTACAACCGCCATGTTCGCAACTCGGCGGTGAAGTTGTTGGAGAGCGGCAAGGATATCGTAAAGATTCTCACGAGATAACGCTGGGGGTGAATGGCGTGGTATCGGTCACCGAAGTCACGACGGATGATGAAGGGAGAGCATGGGACCGATACGTCTTGGATCACCCCCTGGCCTCCGGCTATCACTTGATGGCCTGGCGACGGGTTGTGGAAAAGGCCTGCGGGCACCGGACCTACTATCTGGTGGCGAAGGATACGCATGAGGAAGTCGGGGGGGTTCTGCCACTCGTCTTCCTATCCAGTCGTGTCTTTGGCCGTTTTCTCGTCTCCATGCCATTTTTCAATTACGGCGGTGTCTTGACAGATAGTTTGGAAAGCCAAGGGGCCCTGCTGGAGACGGCGAGGGATCTGGCAAAGGAACTCACAGCCACCTCTATTGAGCTCCGCCACCAGACACTGCTCGATCTGAACTGGCCATACAAGCAGCACAAGGTCTCCATGCGGTTGGATTTGCCCAGTGAGTTTGAAACCCTTTGGAAGGAATTTCCGTCTAAGCTCCGCAGTCACATCCGAAGAGCCCAGAAAGAACAAATGACTGTTCGCATAGACGCAAATGACACTCTGGCTGATTTTTATAAAATATTCGTGAGAAACATGCGAGACCTGGGAACACCAGTATACGGACGATGCTTTTTCGAAGCGATCGTCCAAGCGTTCCCGAAGGAAACCCGCATTTGTGTCGTCTACCTGAAAGGGCAGCCCGTCGCGGCTGGATTTTTGTATGGGTTTCGAAATACGTTGGAGATTCCGTGGGCCTCTTCTGATCGGCGATTCAACCACCTTGCGCCGAATATGCTGTTGTACAGTTCAGTCCTCGAATATGCCTGTCGCGAGGGATTCCAGGTATTTGATTTCGGGCGCTCAACCCCGGCTAGCGGAACGCATCGATTTAAGGAGCAATGGGGGGCACGGCCCGTCCCCCTGTACTGGTACTACTGGTTAGGCGATGGTCGTCCGATGCCGGAACTCAGCCCGGAAAACTCGAAATACAACCTCGCAATCAAGATCTGGAGCAGATTACCGGTTGCTCTCGCGAAAATCATCGGCCCGCCAATTGTCAGAAATATTCCATGAGGATTCACAGGATCAGAGAATATCTTGGCCCCCGATATCTTCGAGGACAAGACACATGAAGCTTATTATCTCAATCGACGTCGAGGAAGATAACTGGGGGACCCGCAGAACAAGACACTATACTTCTGAGAACACTGCCAGAATCCCAGCGCTCCAAGAGATGTTTGGGCAGTTCAATGTCAAACCAACGTATCTCATTACCTATCCAGTCGCCACAGACGCCAAGGCCGTGTCCATACTAAAGGCAATATCTGACGCAGACCAATGTGAAATAGGGGCGCAGTGTCATCCCTGGAATACCCCCCCCTTAACGGAGAAGAATACTGGCGCCAACAGCATGCTATGTAACCTACCGGCCGAAGTGCAATATGCAAAGATCAAGTGTCTCGAAGAGACCATTCGAGCGTCGTTCGGAGTGGAGCCACTGTCCTTCAAGAGCGGTCGGTTCGGATATGACACCAATGTCGCCAGAAATCTCCATAGGGTGGGCTACAAAGTGGACTCCTCGGTAACTCCCTATACAAACTGGGCAAAGAACCATGGACCGGACTTCACAGACATATCACCGCGACCGTTCAGATTTAGAAGTGACAATGCCTTCGAAGAATGCGCCAGCGGGGACCTCATAGAGGTCCCTATCACCATTGGCTTTCTCCAGCGTGACTTTGTCCGGAGCAACTACATCCTCAAGGCCATCACGCGGAGACACATCAGCAATCTGAGGCTTACCGGGGTTCTCCGCCGACTCCGCCTACTTAACAAAGCGTGGCTTTCCCCCGAACTGTCAAACAGCCGGACAATGATCAGGCTTGCGCAGAACATGATGCGAAACGGCTACAGCGTCCTGAACATGATGTTCCATTCGGGCTCTCTCAAAGCAGGTCTAACCCCTTTCACCAGGACAAAACCCGATGAAGAACGGCTCCTTCGACACTTACGGGAGTTTCTCATCTTTGCTAAGGATGCAGGTATTGAGTCCATACGGCTATCCGAGATCCAACACCTACTATGACAGCATCCGAGCCCTTCGCACCAATGGCGAGTGACTTCGGGGTGCTCGAGAACGCTCGAATCGCGAATTGCGGAACATACTTATTGTAAGTTATCACTTTCCGCCGGACGCAGCGGTAGGTGCGGTAAGATCTGCGAAGTTTGCAAAATACTTACCGCAGTTCGGCTGGAACCCAATCGTCTTAACCGTCAAGGAAAGATATTATGCCTCCGTCGATGAATCCAGGCTGAGAGATGTCGTCTCTGCGTCCCAAATATATCGCACGCGCATGCTTCCGCATGTCGGCCGCATCTATGCAGATCTGAAGACTCGCTTCCAGAAGAGAGACCGCGGTAACACCTCTCAGTCCATATCACAAGGGGGGACCGTCCTCTCATTCCTAAGACGGCTGTTCCTTTCCCTCGAGGCCCTTCCCGACGATAAGCAAGTTTGGATCCCCTCCGCCACGTCGGCGGGTCTCAAGATTATCGTCAAAGAGCGGGTTGAAGCCATATTCACCTCTGGTCCACCGATGTCGTGCCACGTGATTGGCCTTTTGCTCAAGGCAGTGACCGGGCGGAGATGGATTGCAGATTTCAGAGATCCGTGGCTATCGCATCGCGAGAATCTGCTGGTGACGAGTACAGGCGTCTCAAAAGCGATTGAGGCGAAGCTCGAAAAGAAGACGATACGCAATGCCGATCAGGTCGTTCTTACCACCGATCGAATGCAAGCCGAGCTGCATCAGCGCTATCCCGACATCAGGAGCAAGACTACGGTCATTCCCAACGGTTATGATCCTTCGGATTTTCATGGCCCGGCGCTCGCCGAATGCCGGTCTGTTCGCGAACGCTTCACGCTGACGCACGCCGGCACTCTTTATTACAGGCGCACCGCGGAGCCCTTTCTTGTCGCACTCTCGCAGTTGATCGAAAGCGGACAAATTCCCCGCTCGAAGGTGCGCGTAAATTTCATGGGCCTCTCGCCGGAGGTGCGGGAGCGCAGCCGACAGCTGGGGATCGACGATGTGATACGAGTTGTGGATGCTGTCAACTATAGCAACTGTATCGAACAGCTGTACTGTTCCGATGTCCTTTTGCTCTTTGCTCAAGGGCAACCGCTACAGATCCCGGCCAAGTTCTACGATTATATTGCCGTCCGTAAACCCATCTTGGTCTTTACGGAGGACGGAGCCACTGCGGATCTGGCACATAAATTAGCTGGACCGATTGTCGTTCGGCCAGACGATTGCGAGCGCCTACAGACACACTTAAGGGAGCTGTATCAGCAATTCGAGCGTAATACTCTCAGTGCCGTAGAATGGAACAACGAAGGGC
Source organism: uncultured bacterium (assembly GCA_964576535.1). Lineage (GTDB taxonomy): Bacteria > Methylomirabilota > Methylomirabilia > Methylomirabilales > 2-02-FULL-66-22 > 2-02-FULL-66-22. Next base: position 27,824 of record CAZNWB010000002.1, read on the forward strand.
TGCGGAGCGAGTTCACGAGGTTGGAGCTGACGGGGAAACTGGTCAACCTGATCGACTAGCTTCTAGATGAGCCTCGGTCTCGCACACCTCGTCCAGTCGCTAAGACAACGATGGGCCTATCTCGTCTTGTACCACCGGCTGGCGCACCTTTGCCGCTGCGAACAGTCGTGCGGTCGATTTTACAGAGTTCTGGCGATCATCGCGATCTAGAAGAGCTCTTGCGAGAGCGCCTGGGGATGCGGAATCTCTTTTCTGTTTCCTCGGGGCGCGCCGCCTTCACGCTCCTCCTCGAAGCGTTACAACAATGGTCAGAGCGGCGAGAGGTAGTAATCCCTGCTTATACGTGTTTTTCGGTTCCTTCTGCTGTGGCTCGGGCGGGGCTGGTGATCAGGCTGTGCGATGTGGAACCGAAGACACTCGATCTGGACCCGAATGCCCTCGTACGGCTCGACCTCGCTAAGGCGCTCTGCATCGTCCCCTCGGGTCTTTACGGGATGCCTGGAGATCTCGTCGGGCTGGAAGTGATCGCCCACAGCTTCGGGACGTTCCTGGTTGACGACGCAGCGCAGTGCCTCGGGGCGACAAGAGAGCAGCGGCCCTGTGGCACTTTCGGCGATGCGGGATTCTACAGTTTGGGGAGGGGCAAAGGGATCACGACGATGGGTGGGGGAATTCTCGTTACCCATAGGGACGATCTGGCTCGGAGCATCGAGCAGGAGGTACGCAAGCTGCGCCGTCCTTCAGCGCGGGAGGTCTGCACCGCCGTCGTCGGTTCCCTGGTCTATTCCGGCATGCTTCGGCCCTCGCGATACTGGATCGCCGATTGTCTTCCCTTCCTGGAGCTCGGCGCCTCTCGGTTCGAGCCGGGTTTCCCGATAGTCAAACTGTCGGCATACCAGATGCGGCTCGCAACGCGGCTTCTTCCCCTCCTCGACTCGTACAACCGGATTCGACGAGACCACGCGGATCAGTTGCGGTCTGGAATCGAGGGAGTTGAGGGGATTGAGATTCCTCGACCTGTCGAAGGAGCGAATCCGGTCTATCTCCGCTTCCCTATCCTCACTCAGGATGAGGCTCACCGTTCATATCTGCTGGGACGCCTCAGGGAGGCCGGGATCAGTGCAAGCCCTTCCTATCCCACTCCCATCGGAGATATCCCGGGGATCACACGGTATCTGGCGCCCAATCAGGAGCCCTGCCCGGGGGCCCAGTCGATCGCAACACGGATTCTCACGCTGCCCACCCACCCTTGGGTTACGTCTCGCGACATTGATCGGATCGTGACGATTATCCGAAACAGTCATGGCAGCGCCGGCAAAGCGTTTCGTTAAGGTCCTTCTAGGACAAGCCCTGGTTCAAACGGGGCTCTGGGAGCGGATTCTGCGGATGTGGGCCCAACGCCCCACCACGATTATCCTCGCCTATCACCGTGTGATTGAAAAGTGGGACGAGACGCTGGACTACTCGCAGCCGGGCATGGTAGTGACGCGCCCGACCTTCGACCGTCAGCTCGCTTTTTTGAAGGAGCAGTTCGATATCGTCCCCCTTGCCAGCCTGCTCGCGGACGAAAACACCGACTGGCCGGTTGATCGGCCCCGCTGCGTCATCACCTTTGACGATGGTTGGCGCGACAATTACGACTTGGCCTTTCCGATCCTTCGCAAACACGACATTCCCGCAACTGTCTTCCTGACGACAGATTTCATCGGAACCGACCGTGCGTTCTGGCACACCGAGCTCATCCATTTGCTCATCCATGCGGAATTGTCACGGTTACTTGGACACGAAACCGAGTTGAGAGCTTACCCAGGTCCTGTGCGTCACCATCTCAAGCGGCTCGCGAGACTTGAACGAGTTTCAGCTGAGCGTGACGTTGATCCTATCATAGAGACAGTCAAAGCGATGTGTGACGAAGGTGCCGTCGAGGAACTGATCCACACGCTCATCCAGGCAGTGGGCCTTTCCAGGCCCCTCTTCCCGGAACGAAAGTTCTTTCTGGATTGGCATCAGGTTCGCGAGATGGCCGCCGCCGGGATCGAGATCGGATCTCATGGCTGCTCGCACCGCATATTTACCCGGCTGCCCCCAGAGGAAGTGAAACAGGAATTGGTTCGGTCCAAGGCCGAAATCGAACACCGCGTCGGTCGCATCGTTGAGCACTTCGCGTTTCCGAACGAGGCTGCCAATGGAACCCTCCTGACGGCGGCGGCGGCTGCGGGATATCGAACCGCGTCTCTCGGCGGACCCGGAGCCATAGAAGGCGAGTTCGGGATCCGCGTGCTGCGACGATTCGGCATGCACGAGGGAGTCTCCGGTGGCTGGCCATCGTTTGACGAAGCGTTGCTCCATTTTGCGCTGTTCCGTGCACCGAAAGGCAGGCCAGCGTGAGTGCCCTCGTGACCCCCGGGAATCTGCGGAGTGCCCTGGCGGTGACGCGAAGTCTGGGTCGGCGAGGTATCACCGTTGCGGTTGCCGATGAGGGTCTCCGGAGTATGGCGGCGGCCTCGCGATATTGCCACGCTTCGATTCGCGTTCCGTCACCCGCGCGATCCGGAGAAGCCTTCGTACGCGCCATTCGCCAGGAGATCGGCCGAGGCGGACACCGTGTTCTCATTCCGACTGACGATGTCACCCTCTCGCTCATCTCGCAGGCCCGGTCGCACTTTGAAGGACTCGCAGTGCTTCCCTTTCCGGAGTTTGAGACTGTTCAGATCGCCCATGACAAAGGCGCCTTGGTGTCGCTGGCAGAGGAAAAGGGGATCCCCATTCCGAAGACGGTCGTTGTCCGCGAGCCAGACGACCTCAGGAGCGCGATCCGGCACGTCGGCCTTCCTGCCGTGGTCAAGGCACGCTTCTCAAGGTTTCCCCTTGGGGGTCAATGGAGGAACGGCGGCGGCGTCCATTATGTTCACACCGCGGCAGAGCTTGACAAAGCGTATCGGGCAGTCCGGGAGTTAGTTCCCCTTCCCCTGGTCCAAGAATACATTCCGGGTGATGGCCGCGGCGTCTTTGTCCTTATGAACCGGGGGCAACTCCGTGCGGCCTTCGCTCATCGGCGAATTCGCGAGAAGCCCCCTGGTGGCGGAGTCTCCGTTCTTTCCGAAAGCGTCGTCTTGGACTCACAGTTGCTGGAGCACTCTGAACGAATCCTCGAATTCCTGAAGTGGCACGGTGTCGCGATGGTGGAATTCAGGCGAGACGCACGGGATGGGGTCTCCAAACTGCTCGAGATCAATGGGCGCTTTTGGGGCTCCCTGCAACTTGCCGTGGATGCAGGAGTCGATTTCCCTTACTTGCTCTACCGGTTGGCTGTAGACGGCGATGTTGAGCCAGTGTTCACGTACGAAGTGGGGATGCGCCTCCGCTGGTGGCTTGGCGACCTGGACTGGCTCTTTTTACGGCTCCGGGAGCGAGGCGGCGTCGCGGCGCAGCTTGGAGCAATCCTGGAGTTTCTGAAACCAACGGGCAAGATGACGAAGGCTGAAGTCTTTCGCCGTGACGACCCGGCACCGGCCCTCGTGGAACTTTCGCAGTATCTGCGACAGGCGCTCCGCGGCTTGGTCAGACGACTCGATCGCAGCGGTCGCCAGGAATGAAAACCATACTCCATGTCATTGAAACGGGTGGGCCGGGAGGAGCGGAGCGAATGCTGGTGCACTTAGCGTCTGGGCTTGGTCCGGAGTACCGCTCCGAGGCAGCGTTGATCCGGGATAGCTGGCTTGGCAAGACCCTGCGAGGGCGAGGAGTTCCAGTCACCATGCTCCAACGCGGCGCTCGCGGCTTTGCCGCCACGCTCTGGGATCTAGTAAGGCTCATTCGGCTTCGGGGAGTGGCAATCCTTCACGCCCACGAATTCTTCATGAACACCCTGGGGCTTATGGCGTCGCGGCTGACGGGAGTTCCACTCGTAGCAACGGTCCACGGGAAGAATTACTACGCCGATCGACTCAGACGACGCATTGCATACCGGCTGGTTGGAAGATTTGCCGGGCGGATGGTTACCGTCTCGGAAGATAACAAGCGCTTCTTGGCGGAGCGGATCGGGATTCCTCGCAGTCGCGTGCAAGTGATTCCCAATGGGGTGCCCCTCGATCAGAACGCGTCGGAAGCAGGAATTTCCGCACTTCGAAAGGCTCTGGGGCTCAATCACCACAACGAGATTGTTGGCACAGTAGGCAGTCTCTATCCCGTAAAAGGACATAAATATTTGATCGATGCGGCACGTGCGGTCCTCCGTCGATTCCAGGAAGCGGTCTTCCTGATTGTAGGGCGGGGGGGACTCCTTGAGGAACTAGAAGCCCAAGCCGACCAACTAGGGATTGCTTCCCATCTGCGCTTCCTGGGTCACCGTGAGGATGTGCGGGACCTCCTGTCGGTCTGTGACGTTTTCGTCCTTCCGTCTCTGTCTGAAGGTCTGCCCCTCGCGTTACTCGAGGCGATGGCGGCCGGTGTGCCCGCCGTTGCCACGCGGGTCGGCGGTGTAGGCGAGGTCCTCGAAGACAGGAAGACCGGGCTGCTCGTTCCGCCGGGCGATAGCCGTGCCCTGGCCCAGGGCATCATGACCCTTTTGGAAGACCGGTCTCTTGCCAGGGAGCTCGCAGACGCCGCCCGAGGAATGGTGGCGAGCCGGTTCTCGTTGACTGGAATGGTGCACGCCTACCAAGACCTTTACTCGGAGTTAATCCGGTAAGCCACGCGTGAAGATCCTCTTCTTTGTCTCGATGTTCCTGGTTGTTTATACCTATCTCGGCTATCCGCTCGTCCTCTGGGCCCTCACGAGACTCCGGCCGCGGGCCGTACTAAGGAAAAGGATTTCCCCTAACGTCTCGATCATCATCACGGCCAGGAACGAGGCAGACAAGATCCGGCAAAAGATCGAAAACACCCTCGCCCTGACTTATCCCAAAGAGCGACTCGAAGTCCTCGTGGCCTCCGATGCCTCAGACGATGGCACTGACGAGATCGTGGAGGAATACGCTATACGCGGGGTCCGACTCGTGAGGGCGCCTCAGCGCAGGGGGAAGGAGTACGTACAGGAGCTTGCTGTGGCCGTGGCAACGGGGGATGTCCTCGTCTTTACGGATGCCGCGACAATCCTAGAGCCCGATGCCCTGGGGAGACTGATGCAGAATTTCTCCGATCCAACCATCGGGGCGGTCAGCACCGAAGATGTCCTCGTGGATGCAACGGGGAACCCGACGGCCGAGGGACTCTACGTGAAGTACGAGATGTGGGTGCGCCGCCTTGAAAGCTATTTCCACTCTCTCGTCGGGTTGAGTGGATCCTGTTTTGCGATTCGCAAGGAGCTTTGCGCGGATTGGTCATCCACTCTCGCAAGCGATTTCATGGGAGCCCTCCGCGCGGCTCGCAGAGGCTACCGGGCCATCGCGGACCCGTCGGCGCGAGGCAGGTTTGTCGCCGTCATGTCGGCTCAGGCTGAAATGCACAGGAAGATCCGGACTTTTCTCCGAGGGATCACTGTCCTCGTGGCCAATCTGGATCTATTGAATCCCTTCCGCTACGGCCGATTTGCCTTCCAACTGGCGAGCCATAAACTCTTGAGGTTTGTTGCCCCATTCCTGTTACTGACAGCCTTGACGACTAGCGGTCTTCGTAGAAGCGATCCCATGTTCTACCTTCTCTTTTGGATGCAGGCCGGCTTCTATCTCCTGGGGTGCGCAGGCGGAGTCCTCCATCCCCTCCAGCGATACCGGTTTGTCCGGGTGGTCTACTATTTCACGATGGTTCAGTGGGCCATGTTGATGGGATGGGGGAAATACGCGTTGGGCCAGCAACAAGTCACTTGGGAGCCGTCGAAACGGCAGGGAATCACAGCAAGCGATTATGCGTCAACCCAGCAACACTGATAATGTCATCTTCGCTGAATCCTCGCATAAGTCGACAATCCTTTCATGGCCTTTTCGAGAAAAGTGCCTGAATTCCTCTTGATCCAGCCACCGCACTAATGCCAGATCGGATGCAAATGGTCGCTGCTCATGGTGGGACAGAGGCGCGTCGCCCTATGCTGGACTTCCGTGAGGTTGTCGTCGCGTGAGTATGGGACGCTTCATCCCTAGCGGTGGCACCGCGGGGAAGATCCTGTTGGTTATTACCGCGCTCGGGCTGACCTTTGCCGTCGCGGAGATCGGCTATCGCCTCCTCGATCCCTATCCCTACATTTCGCCTGAGGAAATCCATAGCACGAGGCATGCCAACCTCTGGCAACATGACCCAATACTGGGGTGGAAGGGAGTGCCAGGGGCCCGTGAGCTATTCGCTACCCCAAATGCCAAAGTCTAGGTGCAGCATAACCGACTGGGCCATAGGGACATCGAGCCGGAGCGACGATCTGCCGGGAAACCGGCTGTTGTGTTCCTCGGGGATTCGTTCACCTGGGGCTACGAGGTGACTTTGGAGGAGATGTTCGTGAATCGTCTGCGGGGAAGGATCAGCACGCTTGCGCTGTTCAACCTGGCTCACCCTGGGTATGGGACAGACCAGTCCCTTCTTACGTTTCGACACTGGCGCGACGAGCGGCCGCTCCGGCTGGTCGTCCTGATGTTCGGCGAAAACGACCACCTCGACAACAACAACCACATCCGCTATGGGAGGCCTAAGCCAAAATTTGAGATCGTCGACCACAGACTGGTACTGGGCAATGTGCCTGTGCCTTTCAGTCGAGAGTTTTGGAAGGCTCCCCACGTGTCGACCAGTTCCTTGATGCAGCAGCTGACATATGTCGCCTAGCAGTCCCATGCCGTCCGTGATATCTGGTTCCGGATCCGCAACCACCTTGAGCGAGGGGAGCGAGTGGAGGACGGAACATTGGAGGGAGGATGGAAAGCGAGTGACTTCATGTTGACGAAGCGGATCATCGAGGATCTGCTGTCAGATGTGGCGAAGCGGGACGGGCAGCTGCTCGTCGTCGCAATCCCGTCGAAGGTGGAACTGGTGGCGGCGAAAGGGTACGTGCCCTATCAGGAGGCCGTGCAGTGCATCTGTGCAGAACTCGGCATCGAGTACCTGGATCTCGCGCCGTACTTCAAGCAGTCGTGGCTGCGCACGGCCTTCCGGTGGGGGATACACTGGAACCGCAACGGTCATGCGGTTGCGGCTGAGGCGCTCTACGGCCACCTCAAGAACCGGGGTCACATCTAATAGGTACTGGCGCCGTGACGGGCCACCGAGTGTCCCATCGCTTGGGGATCCATCCAACTTCCTCGTTGTTCATCCTTCAATTCGGGTCCAACGTCGGCTACGCGATCGCGCCGCTCGAAACCTTATTCTACGAGGTGGGGCTTGAGATCGGAGGCGGCGATCCGCATCGGGTCCACTTCAGCTATCCCAGTCTCAAAAGGGGTCCCCCCCGCTCGTTGCCACAAGACTTTACGAACGTGATCATCTTCGACTTCTTGGACACCGCTCCACCCAACCTCCAGCGTCTTGGGGCCTACGTTGAGGACCACAGCATTCGTCTCGTAGTGATTTTCGACATTCAGCCTGTCCATCTTCTGCACCGGGCACTCCGGAAAGCAGGAGCGACGACCATCCTGGGGTATTATGGGGCGCCAATTTCCTCGCTCATGCCTCTATGGAAGCTCCCCCTGAAAAGGCTACAGGTAGCGATGTCAAGCTCAAAGGTCGACGGCCTGATCTTCGAATCGCACGCAATGGCGGACTTCGCGGTGTATGGTCGGGGCGTGCCAAAGCGCATGATCGATATCGTACCTCTCGGGGTGGACATCGGCCATTTCAGACACGAGCGCACTGACTATGCCTATCGAACACTCTCAATCCCCAGTAACCGGAAGATCGTAGTCTACGCGGGCCACATGGAACGGCGGAAAGGCGTTCACACCCTTGTTGAAGCGGCAATCGAACTTCTGGCCAAGCGTGGGCGCTCCGATGTCTGCTTCCTGATCTGTGGCAACACCGGAAATCAGAGTGAAGAATACGAGCGGATGTACGCTGGCCTCGGCATTGCGGATTGGATCCGTTTTGGCGGGTACCGTGAGGATATGGCACGACTCTATACGAGCTGCTTCTGCGGAGTCATCCCGTCGACAGGGTGGGACTCATTCCCACGCACGAGCATTGAGATGGCGGCGGCCGGGCTGCCTGTCGTCGCCTCGCGCTTGGATGGGTTACCGGAGGCAGTGTTGCATGGTCAGACAGGAGTGCTCTTCGACCCAGGGAACGCGCAGGCGCTAGCGGATTGCCTCGAGGCACTCCTGGACCGGCCCGACGTGGCTGCCGAGTATGGTCGGCGAGGCCGGGAACGGTGCGAACGCGAGCTGAACCTTGAAGTGCAGCGTGAACGTTTCCTCGCCGTGGTGCGTAAGCATACGGCTAGTTAGTCTATGGGACGGGGACCCGCATCGCCAACACACCGCTTCTGCAGCTAGCGGAATGACGAAACATCCCGACATCCGTACGGTGCCACCCACCCTCGACGTCTTTCATCCCATTGCTATTACTGAGCGCCCTGACGGCGATCCGTCCCACAACAAGCGATCACGTCTCAACCAAGCGATAGGCGCTTCATCGAGTCAATGCTGAAAAAAGCGGCGTTCGCGATTATGAGCGTCACGGTCGCCATTGTGGCCGTGGAGGTTGCACTCGAATTGAGTGGGTGGTTTCCGACAACCGAGCTCCACAGCGTTTCAGCAAGGGATTACGAAAGGATCCCAGGCATGTGGGATCCCAATCAAGATGTGAGAAGGCGAGCCTTTCCCCTTCCTCCATACCGGGTCAGAACCAACTCCCTCGGTCTCCGTGGGCCGGAGACGACCCTCAAGCCACAGCGTCCACGTCTTTTGTGTATCGGCGACTCCTTCACATTCGGGGATTTCGTCGAAGACGACGAGTCCCTCCCCGCACAGCTGCAGCTAAATCTCGACCCAGGCTCGGAAGTGTTGAACGGTGGCGTCGGTGGGACGACGATCGTAGACCAGCGTGTCTTTCTCGAGAGGATGCTTTTTCTGGAACCGCGGGTCGTGCTCATCATATCCTCGGAAAACGATCTGGAGGATCTCCTTAGCGATCCGCCCCTCCACGTCTTGATGGCTCGGAACCGGACCCTCAAGAGCGGCAGACTCGCGCCCCTCTTTCTGGCCTTCCGGGACACCGCGCTGTTCAACCTCTCGCTCCGGGCCAAGTCGGCTACGCGTGCATGGAAAACCCGGTCGGCTGCGCAAGCGCGCGAGCAAGTGCCAGAACGCTTTGAAGAACTTGTGACCCGTTACGCCAAAGCGGCAAGCGAGATGCGTGACATGCTTCGTACGAGACACATTGAGTTGGTGTTCGCCGCCTTCCCAAGCTGGTTCAGGCTGAGCGGCAATCAAGCCCCGCGCGAGACCATCGGTCCTGTCCTCCGCGCCCTTCGTGCTGAGGGGATCGACGGAATCGATCTAACTCCCGCCCTTCGCGCCGCGGGACTCTCAGTAACAGAGCTCTACCTACTCCCCCATGACGGGCATCCGTCGCCCAGAGCTTACGCCATCGTGGCAAAGGCGATCGCGCCGCGGCTACGTGCCGCCCTCGATCGCCCGGTCAAGTCCTCCCGAGGCCTGGCAGGTCATCGCGGGTAATTGGGACTTCTCAATGAGACGTAAATGTGGCAGGCCAGCGCAGCGCACGAGGAGCTAGCCATGACAGATATCCTGGGCATCTCCGCTTTCTATCACGATAGCGCGGCGTGCTTGGTGCAAGATGGAGAGATCGTCGCGGCGGCGCAGGAAGAAAGGTTCACCCGCAAGAAGCACTATGCCGGATTCCCGAGCCAGTCGATACGCTACTGTCTCCGCGAAGGGGGTGTCTCACTGGAAGACCTGCGCTACATCGCGTTTTATGACAAGCCTTTGGTGAAGTTCGAACGACTACTGGAGACATATCTTGCTTTTGCTCCGCGAGGGATCCGATCGTTCGTGACGGCCATGCCGATCTGGCTCAAGGAGAAGCTGTTCCTAAAGAGGCTGCTGCAAACAGAACTCTTGGCGCTGACCGATGGTTTGAAGAAGGCGGCACTACCCCCGTTACTATTCGGCGAGCATCACGAATCCCACGCCGCGTCCGCCTTCTATCCCTCTCCGTTCGATACGGCCGCGGTCCTGTGTATGGACGGCGTAGGTGAATGGGCCACGACGTCCGCGTGGCTCGGCCGAGGGAAGGAACTCACACCGCTCTGGGAGATACCATTTCCGCACTCGCTGGGTCTCCTGTACGCGGCGTTTACCTACTACGCAGGCTTCAAGATCAATTCCGGGGAGTACAAGGTGATGGGCCTGGCTCCCTACGGCCAACCGAAATACGTCAAGAACATCTACGATCATCTCATCGACCTGAAGCCGGACGGAACGTTTCGACTCAACATGGAGTACTTCGATTACTGCACGGGACTGACCATGACCAGCCGAAAGTTCGACGCACTGTTCGGCGGTCCGCCCCGAGAGGCCGAAACGCTGCTGACGCAGCGAGAGATGGATTTGGCGCGGTCTATCCAGGACGTCACCGAAGAGGTAATGTTGCGCCTATCCAGGACGATACACCTGGAAACCGGTGCAGAGAATCTTTGCCTTGCGGGCGGTGTCGCTCTGAACTGCGTAGGGAACGGACGAATCCTAAGGGAAGGCCCGTACAAGGGCCTGTGGATTCAGCCGGCCGCCGGTGATGCCGGGGGAGCAGTCGGTGTCGCCTTGGCTGCGTGGCACCGGTTAGAGGGACGGCCTCGAGAGACGAACGGCCACGGCGATGCGATGCGGGGAAGTTCCCTAGGACCGTCCTTCTCCAATGAAGAGATCGAGCGATTTTTGAACAAACAGGGGGCTCCTTACGTCCGGCTCGATGACAGTGCGCTGTTTGATCGGGTCGCCGAGGAGCTCGCATCTGGAAAGATCGTCGGCTGGTTCCAGGGCCGAATGGAGTTCGGGCCCCGAGCGCTCGGAGGACGCAGCATTCTCGGGGACGCGCGGAATCCCACCATGCAATCGGTGATGAATCTCAAGATCAAGTACCGGGAATCATTCCGACCGTTCGCGCCCTCGGTGCTGCGGGAGCGAGTCGCCGATTACTTCGAGATGAACACCGACAGCCCCTACATGCTGCTGGTCGCCCCCGTACTCGAGAAGCGTCGCACGGAGATGACCTCGGAGCAGGAGGCCTTATGGGGAATCGACCTCTTGAACGTGCCGCGCTCGGATATCCCTGCGGTGACCCATATCGATTACTCGGCCCGCATCCAGACGGTCCACGAGACCACGCATCGGCGATACTACGCGCTCTTGAAGGCGTTCGAAGCGAAGACCGGGTGCGGCGTCATCGTGAACACGTCGTTCAATGTCCGCGGGGAGCCGATCGTCTGCACTCCGGCCGATGCCTACCGCTGCTTCATGCGTACCGAGATCGATCTGCTCGTACTCGAGAACTGCGTGCTCGAGAAGGCGAAGCAGAAGCCTCTGGTCAACGACACAGACTGGAGAAAAGAATTCGAGTTGGACTGAACGAAGGAGAGGTCAATGATGACAGTCCAGGGTGATACGAAGCAGCTCCGCAACTTCGGCCTATTGGTCGGAGGGATCTTCAGCGCGATCGGATTGTGGCCCGCGATCATCCGAGGTGAGAATCCGCGACTATGGGCCTTGGCGCTTGGCGTCCTCCTGATTCTGCCGGCTCTGGTGCTGCCGAGGAGCCTGGGACCGGTGTATCGGATCTGGATGGCCCTGGGCAATGCCTTGAATTGGCTCAACACGAGGATCATCCTCGGCGCAATCTTTTACGGACTCCTCACGCCGATGGGACTGACCATGCGCCGTTTGGGCCATGATCCGATGCGCCGCAGATTTGAGCCAAGCCTGGACACGTATCGCGTCGTGCGGCGTCCGCGCCCGGGTACTCACATGACGCGACAGTTTTGACGGTACGGAGGAGGAATTCATATGGGTGAGTTCGTCGTGGAGCTCTGGGCATTCATGAGGGAGCGGAAGAAGTTCTGGCTTCTCCCGCTCGTCATCGTTCTTCTGCTATTTGGCAGCTTGATCGTGCTCACCCAGGGATCGGCGGTGGCGCCGTTCATCTACACCCTGTTCTGATCGAGCCGGTGAGGATGCCGTCGTGAGGGCGCTCCGGAAAACGAAGAGGGTGGAGCCCAAGGAAGCCCGGCTGGTACTGGAAGACGGCGCACTGTTCGCCGGTCGGATGTTCGGGTTCCCGACCGGGGTCGCCGGCGAGGTCGTCTTCAATACCGGCATGGTGGGCTATCCCGAGACGCTGACAGACCCATCCTACCGCGGCCAGATTCTGGTACTGACGTATCCCATTGTCGGCAACTACGGGGTCCCCGAGCGTCGTCTGACGCAGGGACTCGACGAGACATTCGAGTCGGGAGAGATCCAGGTCGCCGGACTTGTCGTCGCCGAGGCGACGGAGGAGTACAGCCACTGGAGTGCTGCGAAAAGCCTGGGGCGGTGGCTCCAGGAGCAGGGAGTCCCAGGGCTTTCGGGCGTCGATACGCGTGCGCTGACCAAGCGACTCCGGGAGCGCGGCGTGATGCTCGGCAAGATCGTGAGCGCCGGCGAAGACGTCGAACTCCGAGACCCCAACCAGGACAACCTCGTCTCGCTCGTTAGCACCAAGGATCCAGTGGTCTACGAGAACGGCTCCACGCGGGTGGTGGTGATCGACTGTGGCTGCAAGAACAGCATCATCCGGAGCCTCTTGCTCCGCGGCGTCACGGTAATCCGCGTCCCCTGGGACTACGACTTCATGAACGAGACCTTCCACGGGGTGGTGATCTCCAACGGACCCGGAGACCCGAAGATCTGTGTCGAGACCATCGAGCACGTGCGGCGTGTGATGGAGCGAAAGTGCCCCATCCTCGGCATCTGCCTCGGTCATCAGATTCTGGCGCTCGCCGCTGGCGCAGACACCTACAAACTCAAGTTCGGACACCGCAGTCAGAACCAGCCGTGCACCTTGGTCGGTACCTCACGCTGCTACATCACGTCCCAAAACCACGGCTATGCCGTGGACGAGCGGACCTTGCCTGCCGGCTGGACGGCTTGGTTCCAGAATCTCAACGACGGCACGAACGAAGGCATCCGGCACCGGGAGCACCCGTTCATGAGCGTCCAATTCCATCCCGAAGCGGCGCCGGGGCCGCTCGACACCAACTTTCTGTTCGACGAGTTCATCGCCACCCTCCATGGACGCTAGCCCCCACAAGGTCCTGATCCTCGGCAGCGGCGCCTTGAAGATCGGCGAGGCGGGCGAGTTCGACTATTCGGGCAGCCAGGCCATCAAGGCGCTCAAGGAGGAACGGATCGCGACGGTGCTCGTGAACCCGAACATTGCCACGATTCAGACCTCCGACTACCTGGCGGACCAGGTGTACTTGCTTCCCGTGACCCCCCAGTTTGTGGAGCGCGTGATCGAGCGGGAGCGGCCGGACGGAATCATGCTGAGCTTCGGGGGACAGACGGCTCTCAATTGCGGTCTCGCCCTGGAGGCGAGTGGTGTGCTACGGCGCTGGGGGGTCAAGGTCCTAGGGACGCCCATACAGACGATACGTGAGACGGAGGATCGGAGCCTATTCGCCCGCAAGCTCATGGAGATCGACGTGAAGGTGCCGCGGAGCGCCGCCGCGACGTCGATCGACGCGGCTGCCCGTGTCGCCGAGGAGATCGGCTTTCCGGTGATGCTTCGGGCGGCGTACGCGTTGGGTGGGCTGGGTTCGGGGGTGTGCGCGTCGCCCGCCGAGGTGCGCGACCGAGCCGCCAAAGCGCTGGCTCACAGCGACCAGGTGCTGATCGAGGAATTCCTCGGCGGATGGAAGGAAGTCGAGTACGAGGTGGTCCGAGACCGCTTCGACAACTGTATCACCGTGTGCAACATGGAAAACCTCGAACCCATGGGGATCCACACGGGTGAGAGCATCGTCGTCGCGCCCAGCCAGACGCTGACGAACGCCGAGTACCATGGGCTGCGCCAAATCGCCATCCTGGTGGTGCGGAGCCTGGGGATCGTCGGTGAGTGCAACATCCAGTTCGCGCTCGATCCGCGCTCGGGCGACTATCGCGTAATCGAGGTGAACGCCCGGCTGTCTCGCAGTTCGGCCCTGGCGTCGAAGGCAACCGGATATCCACTGGCGCTGATCGCCGCCAAGCTTGCCCTGGGCTTCAGCCTGCCCGAGCTCCGGAACTCGATCACGGGCGCCACCACGGCATGCTTCGAGCCGGCGTTGGACTACATCGTAGTGAAGATGCCTCGCTGGGACCTGCAGAAATTTCGCCACGTGTCCCGACAGATCGGGTCCGGCATGAAATCCGTCGGCGAGGTGATGGCCATCGGGCGCAGCTTCGAGGAAGCACTGCAAAAGGCGGTCCGGATGCTCGAGATCGGCGCCGTCGGGCTGGTTGGGAACGGTCATCTCCGGCTCGGAGATCTCGAGCAGGAGTTGCGGGAGCCGACCCCCGACAGGATCTTTGCGATCGCCGAGGCGCTCGCCCGGGGCGTCGCGATCCAACGGATCCACGAGCTGTCCCGAATCGATACGTGGTTCCTGCAGAAGATCGATCGCATCGTGCGAACGGGGACTCGGCTGCGGCAGGAATCGGCAAGGAACCCCCTGCCCCGCGCGTTGCTGGCCGAGGCCAAGCGGAGTGGCTTCGCCGACCGACAAATCGCTGAGCTGACCGGGGCGGTTGAGGCGAACGTGCGCAGACAGCGTGAGGCCTACGGCATCCATCCCCGGGTGAAGCAGATCGATACGCTGGCCGCCGAGTATCCGGCGAAGACGAACTACTTGTACCTGACCTACAACGCCGATGAGGACGACGTCGCGGCGAGAGACTCGAACACCGTCGTCGTGCTCGGCTCCGGAGCGTACTGCATCGGCAGCTCGGTGGAGTTCGACTGGTGCAGTGTCAACACCGTCCTGACACTGAGGAAGCTCGGCTACCGAGCGGTCATGATCAACTGTAACCCTGAGACCGTGAGCACCGACTACAACGAATGCGACGCGCTCTACTTTGAGGAGCTGAGCCTCGAGTCGGTGCTGGCGATCTGTCGGCGGGAAAACCCCGTCGGCGTGATCGTCTCGGTCGGCGGGCAGATCCCGAACCGGCTCGCGATCCCACTCGACGAAGCGGGCGTCAAGGTGCTCGGCACGTCGCCTCTCAGCATCGACACCGCCGAAGATCGCCACAAGTTCTCGGAGTTGCTCGATGACCTGAGCATCGCACAGCCGGAGTGGAAGGAAGTGGTGACGTCCGATGCGGCGATGCGCTTCGCGGACAAGGTCGGTTACCCAGTCCTCGTCCGACCGTCGTACGTTCTGAGCGGGGCTGCGATGGGGGTGGCAGCAAACGAGCGCGAACTGGTGACCTTCCTGCGGAAGGCGGCGGAGGTGTCCCCAAAGCATCCGGTCGTGATGAGCAAGTTCGTCGAGAACGCCAAAGAGCTCGACATGGACGCCGTGGCGTGCCGGGGCCGCGTCCTCGTATCCGCGATCGCTGAACACGTCGAGAATGCGGGAGTGCACTCGGGGGACGCAACACTGGTGCTTCCCCCTCAGCGGACTTACCTGGAAACCATGCGGCGAATCAAGAAGGTCACCGACCAGATCGCCGGGGCGCTCGAGCTGCACGGACCGTTCAATATCCAGTTCATCGCCAAGGGCAACGACGTCAAAGTGATCGAGTGCAACGTCAGGGCCTCACGCAGCATGCCCTTCGTGTCGAAGGTGCTCAAGGTGAACTTCATCGAATGGGCGACCGAGGTGATGATGGGGCGACGGGACGCCTCGAGCGGAGCCCGGAATGGGTCGATGCTCGACCTCGAGTACGTCGGAGTGAAGGCGCCGCAGTTCTCGTTCACTCGGCTTGACGGCGCCGACCCGACGCTGGGAGTCGAGATGACCTCCACTGGGGAAGTGGCGTGCCTCGGCGACGACTTCGAGGAGGCGTTCCTCAAGGCACTCCTCGCCGTTGGGTACCGACTTCCTGTGCGGAACGTCCTGCTGTCGACTGGTCCGGTGCAAGCCAAGGCCGCCTTCCTCGACGGGAGCCGGCTGCTCCAGGACCTCGGCGTGACCCTCTACGCGACTCGAGGAACCGCCGAATTCCTCCGCGCAAACGGTATCGACAGTACCGTGCTCCACTGGCCCCTCGAGAACCAGCGCCCGAACGTCATGGACTATCTGGAGCAGAAGCGGATCGACCTTGTGATCAACATCCCGAAGAGCTCTCACGAGGACGAGTTGACCAACGACTATCTGATCCGGCGCCGGGCCGTGGACTTCGGAGTCCCCCTCATCACCGACCTTCACCTCGCCCAGAGATTCGTCGAGGCGCTTGCCCGGAAGACCGTGGACGATTTGCTCGTCAAGAGCTGGGCCGAGTATGGGATGGCGGCAACGACCGCCTCCGGTGGAAGAAGCGCATGAGGATTGCGTGTATCGTTGGGGCGCGTCCGAACTTCATGAAAGCCGCTCCGCTTATCCGCGAGATGCGGGCCTATCCCGAGCTCTCCCCGATCCTGATTCACACAGGTCAACACTACGATTTCGCCATGGCCGGGCAGTTCTTTCACGATCTCGGCCTGCCGACGCCGGACGTCTCACTCGAGGTGGGCTCGGGTTCGCACGCGCACCAGACGGCCGAGGTGATGAAGCGCCTTGAGCCCGTACTCCAGGCGCTGCGACCCGAGATGGTGGTCGTGGTCGGGGACGTGAATTCGACGATGGCCGCGGCGCTCACCGCCGTCAAGATGCACATCCCAGTGGCCCATGTTGAGGCGGGGCTCCGCAGCTTTGATCGGACAATGCCCGAGGAGATCAACCGGCTCGTCACCGATGCCATTTCTGATTATCTGTTCGCCACCGAGGAGAGCGGACGCGAAAACCTGCTCCGGGAAGGCATCGATGCGAAGAAGATCCATCTGGTGGGTAACGTGATGATTGATTCGCTCGAGCAGTGCCGCCCTCTTTGGCAGCGGTCCACGGTTCATCAGCGCCTCGGGGTCAGTCCGGGAGAGTACGGCGTCGTTACGCTCCACCGTCCCTCCAACGTCGACGACAGCGCGACGCTGGAGGGACTGATGGCCGGGCTAGCGCAGGTCGGAACCCTGGTACCGCTGATCTTTCCGGTCCATCCGCGGACGCGAATGCGCCTGGAGAGCATGAACGGCAACGTGGCAGAGCTTCGAGCTGTGGCGGACGGGGTGGCCAGCGAGGGGATCCGTTTGACGGAGCCACTGGGCTACCTGGACTTTCTGGCGCTGGTGGCCGGAGCCCGAATCGTCCTGACGGATTCCGGAGGACTCCAGGAAGAGACGACCGCCCTCGGTGTCCCATGCCTGACGCTCCGAGAGCAGACGGAGCGGCCGATCACGGTCACATGCGGAACGAACCGCGTGGTGGGCACGGTGCCGCAGCGGATCATCGAGGAGGCGAGCCAGGTCCTGGAAGGACCACCGCGCACGGCGTCACGCCCGTTCTTGTGGGATGGCAAGGCCTCGCAGCGCATCGTCGCGATTCTACGCGAGGAATGCGGCGGCCGAGGACCCGCATACGCAGAGCGTCACCGATGTGCGTCCGGATGACCAGGAGCTGCGCGAAATGAATTCGGGGCTCTGGCAGAGCGTGGCGCGGCGGCTCACGCGCGCTCACGAGCGGCGGCGAATGCAACTGGCCGCCCGTCGCCCCGCCGAGCTGGCTGCTCGGGTCGCGCGGGCGCAAACGATCCTCTTCGTCTGTCTTGGAAACATCATCCGTAGCGCCTTCGCGGCAGAGCTCCTGCGCGCACACAGCCTTGGACGGCCGGATCTCCAGATCCATTCCGCCGGACTCCACACCACACCGGATCGCCCGGCCGACCCGACCGCGGTGCAATGCGCACGGCGGTTCGGGGTAGACCTGAGCGCGCATCGCACGCGTCGTCTCGACCGGAGCGACATCGAGGAAGCCGACGTCCTTCTCGCGATGGAAATCGACCACGTCCTGGAGATTGGCCGGCTCTTTCCGGAGTACCGGCACAAGGTCTATCTCTTCGGCTGTCTCACGGATGAGGATCCGCTGGACGTGGCCGATCCCGTGTACGCATCGAATGAAGTGTTCGAGGCGTGCTTTGGGCGGATCGACAGAGGAGTGCGACGCATCGTCGAGATGCTGCCCTCGGCCACTCGAGCGCCGGCGCCGCCCAGCGAGGTCGGATAGTGGGAACAAGGATCCGGCCGGCTGTCGGATCGCTACTCCTCGTGGCGGTGTCGATTGGCGTCTCTCTAGCGCTGGCCGAGGTGGGGCTCAGGCTGCTGGGGCACCACGGTGAGCCGATCTCGAGGATCAGCAACAGCTACCTCGTCGACGACCCAGTCCTCGATTGGCGCTACGTGCCCAATTCAGAAGTCCAAAGCGCGCGGGCAGTGTATCGGTACAACAGTGCGGGATTCCGGGACACGGATCACGCGCTTCGGAAGCCCGCCGGCATCCAGCGACTCGTCGTGCTCGGCGATTCGGTCACGGAGGGCTACGGGGTCGAGTGGACGGACGTCTTTGCCCGCGTTCTTCAGTCAAGGCTGGGCGACCGGTACGAGGTGATCAACATCGCCCAAGGGGGTCTCAACACCCCTCAGGAGATTCATCTCTTCGAACGTGTTGGGTCGAGGTATAGTCCCGACCTGGTTGTCTTGAACTTCGTGCTGAACGACGTGGACTTCTACACGCAATTTCATCCCGCGCAGCGCGCCGGGGAACAGGCCGACTCGCGCATCGCAATGCTCAACCTCCCGATCTCTCCCCACGTTAAGCGGCTCCTGAAGTCATCTGCGCTGATCTACTTCCTGAATGATCGGGTTCTGAGCCTTAAAGAGACCCTGGTCGGCATCGATGGCAGTGGAGACTATTACGAGCGAATATGGGCGAGCGAGAAGAACCCCCGGAAGGTGACGGACGGATTCTCGAGGCTGGCGGAGCTGCAGAGGAAGGATCACTTCGGGGTGGTGGTGATGATCTGGCCCCTCGTTACGGACTACCGAAGCTATCGGTTCGGGTGGATCCACGCGTGGGTGGCGCGCGAGGCGACGAAGGTCGGCTTCACCGTGATCGATCTGCTTCCGCAACTTTCGAGCGTGCCGTACCACAAGCTTCAGGTGTCGGCGGAGGACACTGTCCATCCGAACGCGCTTGGGCACCGGCTGGGCGCGGAAGCGTTCCTGGCATGGTATCGATCGCCGGGCCGCCTCGAGGCTCGGGAGCGCTGACCGTGTGCGGCATTGCCGGCGTGCTCCACATTGATCCACAGGCGCGCGTGGCAAAACGCGAGCTCGCGAGGATGCGCGATGCGCTTCGACACCGCGGTCCGGACGGCCAAGGTGTCGTGGTGGACGGGCCGTGCGGGCTCTGCCACACACGTCTCGCGATCATCGACCTCTCTCCCCGCGCGCATCAGCCGATGGCGAGCGCAAGTGGCCGGTACTGGCTTACCTATAACGGCGAGATCTACAACTACCGCGAGCTCCGCCAGGAGCTGCGCGCGGCGGGCCGCGATTTCCAGTCGGATTCGGACACCGAGGTGATCCTCCATCTCATGGAGTGGGGAGGGGTGACGGCGCTCGAGCGACTGGAGGGAATGTTCGCATTCGCGCTTTACGACCGGGTGCGCCGCCAGCTGCTGCTGGTTCGGGATCGCACCGGCATCAAGCCCCTATTCTGGACGATGGGACCGGAAGGCTTCGCCTTCGCGTCCGAGCCTAAAGCGCTGCCACCCTCGGCGCGGCGTGGGGCTCCACCCGTCGAGCGGCTAGCAGAATACGTCGCGTTCCGCCATTGGGTCGACGTCGAGTCTCCACTCCCCGGTGTGAAGACCCTGCCGCCGGGGCACCGGCTCGTGACCGACGGCCGCCACGTGTCCATCGAGCGGTGGTGGACGCCCGCGTCGGGGCAGGCGGGCACTCCGGAGGCTACCTGGAGTATCTTGTCGGCGGCCGTGCGCCGACAGCTCGTGAGCGACGTCCCAGTCGGGATCTTCCTGTCTGGCGGGGTGGACTCGGCGCTGGTCGCCGCTGCCGCCCGCGAAGCGGTGCCTGAACTGGAAACCTTCACTGTGGGATTCCAGGAGCCCGACTGGGACGAAACGGCCCGCGCACGCGTCGTGTCAGACCTTCTGGGCACCGAAGCTCACGAGCTGCAATTGGATGCCGAGCAGTACGCGCTCGACCTCGGCACCGCCGTCTGGCACCTCGACGCGCCCCTGAACCACGCCCATTGTGTGCACCTCCTCGCCCTGTCACGGTTTGCGCGGAAACGCATCACGGTAGCCCTGACAGGCGAGGGGAGCGACGAGTTGTTCGGGGGCTATCCCCGGTACCGACTGTTTTCCATGGCTCGCTGGCTTCGCGCGTTCCCGGGCCTCGGGCTGCGGCACGCGGCGCGACGGCTCCACCCAAGGCAGCCACGCTGGGCTCGGTTACTGGAGTCGGGCGCCGTCGATGTGGCGACGGCGGCTGCGCTGAACGCAGCATTCGTGCCGATCGAGGAAGCGGCCCGTCTGGTTGGTCTGAACGATCCGGAACGCGTGCTCGAGCCGCGCCGACGGCTGTTCCACGAGGCCGAGCGTCGCGGCCTCGACGAAGTCGAGAGTTTGCTCGAGCTCGAGCGCCAGACCTATCTGGTGTCGCTGCTGCAGCGAATGGATCGGATGAGTATGGCTGCCGGGCTCGAGTGCCGCGTGCCGTTCCTCGATGAGCGGGTCATCGAGCACGCGATGTCACTCCCGGGCGGACAACGGCTCGACCTGTTCGATACGAAGAAGCCTGTCCGCCGCGCCGCAGCCGGTCGCTTTGGACGCCGCTACGCAAATGCTCCCAAGTCGGGCTTCGGGGTGCCGATTGGCAGCTGGTTCCGGCAGAATGGGAGCCTGGGCGCGCTGTTGGTGCGGTGTCTCGATGACTCCCGGACCCGGAGCCGCGGTTGGTTCGACGTCGCATTGGCACGGCGGAGATTCGAAGAACATCGGTCGGGGCTGCTGGATCACACGGAGACGCTCTGGGGCTTACTCAATCTCGAGCTCTGGGCGCGGGTGTGTCTCGACGGCGATGGTCCCGGTGAGGGGGCGCTGTAACCCCATGGCTGTGCCGGACAGCGTCGCAGCGACGGCTTCTTTTTCAGCAAGCACAGCGAGGCGGACTGACGGCCGGAGCACTCTCGCCATCCGGATGCTCATCCTCTTCCTCGTGCTCGAATACGTCCGGCCGTCGCTCGTTACCGAGCTCAAACTTCAGATGGTGATCATCGTGGTGATGCTGGTGCTGTGGTTCCAGGCTCGGAACCGCCCGTGGTCCAGCATCCTCACGGCTCAGGTCCTCTTCCTCATCGTCTGCGCCCAGGCGATTCCATACGCCTGGAACAACTATGCAGCCTATTTCACGACGCGGACCATGTTCGGCCACGTCGTGATCGCGCTCGCGCTCGCCTGGCTTCTGGCCACACGCGCGACCTTCCGGACGGTGGCGTGGGCGTGGCTTCTGATCATGGGCTATGCGGCAGTATACGGAATCACCCACGGTGGGACTGGACCAGGCGCCATGCTCGGAGACGAGAATGATCTGGCTCTCGGCTGCGCGACGGCTTTTCCCTTCGCGTTCTATGGGTTCGAGCGGCTCTCGGGCGGCCGTCGGTGGCTGTGCGGCGCGATTGGCGGACTGATGGTCGTCGCGATCGTGGTGAGCTTCTCGCGGGGTGGCTTCGTCGCCCTGGTCGCTGTTACTCTCTACTGCTGGCTAGCGTCTCGGCACAAGCTCCGCGGCCTCGTCACGGTGGCCCTCCTTGCCTCGCTGCTAATGATAACGGCTCCGGAAGAGGGCCGGACGGGTCACTCTTACGTTGAGCGGATGAGGACAATCTTCAAGACGGACGAGGGAACGGCCGAAGGCCGGCAGTTCCTCTGGAAGGCCGCTAGGAACATGTGGAAGGCCAATCCGATCCTGGGAGTGGGCGGAGGAAATTTCCCTTTCCTCGTCGGGCGCTATCAGCCCACGGATTTCAACAAGCGGGAATATCTTGAGCGGGATTGGTCTGGCACCGTCACGCACTCCGCCTACTTCCAGGTGCTGGCTGAGCACGGCTCAGCAGGGATTCTGCTCCTGGGCTACATCGTGTGGGCCCACTTCCGGACGCTCCGTCGGTTGCGACGACTGGCGGCCTCCCATCCCGAGATCCCGTCCGATATGCGACGTGACGCGGAGATGTATGGGGGGGCGCTCGGAGGAGCGGTTGCCGGATACTGTGTCGCAGGGGCCTTCCTGTCGGTCGCATACTATCCGTACCTCTGGTACTTCAGCGCGATGGCCGTGGCGCTCGAGGCCGCGGTCCAGCGGCAACTGACAGCCATCGGTCCGAGATGAGGGGAAGGCTATGAGTGGAACTGATTCCGTCATTCTGCTGGAATTCAACGAGCTGAGCCCGCCTCTCATGGCACGCTTCATGGCGGAAGGCAGACTCCCGAACTTCAGCCGGCTCTATCACGAATCGAGGGTCTACGTCACCGACGCGCAAGAGTCGGGCCGTTATCTGCAGCCCTGGATTCAATGGGTGACGGTTCACTCCGGGCTCACCGCGGGCGAGCATGGCGTGTGCGAACTGGGGGAGGCGCATAAGCTGGGACGGCAGTGCCTGACGGAGATCGTATCGGCGGCGGGTCTGCGGGTCTGGAACTGCGGAAGCATGAACGCGCGGTATGACGAGAGAATCAACGGGTGCGTCCTCCCCGATCCGTGGACCACAGGCGTGCAGCCGCATCCGGACGCGCTGCTCCCCTACTTCCGGTTCATCCAGAAGAGCGTCCAAGAGCACACCAGCGGGGACCAGGCACTGGCCATCTCCGATTACGTGGCGTTCAGCCGGTTCATGGTGACCCACGGTCTGTCGCTGTCGACCGGGGTGGCGATCGTGAGACAGTTGCTCCGCGAGCGGCACGGAAAGTACAAGTGGATGCGCGTAGCGGTGATGGACCGGCTCCAGTGGGACGTCTTCCGCTGGTACTACAAGAGAGTCAGACCGAACTTTGCCACCTTTTTTCTGAACAGCACCGCGCACCTCCAGCACAAGTACTGGCGAAATCTCGAGCCAGAGCGCTTCAGGATCCGGCCCACGGCCGAGGAGCAAGCAGAGCTAGAAAAGGCAATCCCCTTCGGGTACGAGCAAATGGATCGTCTGGTCGGCAACTTCATGAAGCTGGCCGACGAGGGGACGACGCTGATCTTCTGCACCGCGCTGAGTCAGCAGCCCTGCCTGGTCTACGAGGATTCGGGTGGGAAGACGTTCTACCGTACGCGAGGAATTGACAAGCTACTCCAGTTTGCTGGGGTGACGACGGCATGTCGTTACTTCCCGGTCATGTCCGAAGAGTTTCACCTGCGTTTCGAGAATGAGGCGCACGCGCGGGTGGCCCACCGCCGGTTGACGTCATTGCGAGTGGAAGATAAGCCGGCCCTGGATCTGCGATGTGAGGGATCGCAGCTGTTCGGCGGCTGTCACGTCTTCACCCAGCTGCCCGGCGATGCGGTACTGCGCAGTGAGGAAACTGGTGCCTCCAAGCCGTTCTTCGACTTCTTCTACCAGGCCCAGAGCCTCAAAAGCGGTATGCATCACCCGGACGGGATGCTATGGATCCGGCTGCCGGATGGGCGCCACGCCGTGACGGAGGAAAAGGGTTCCCTGGTCTCGATTGCGCCGACCGTTCTCCACCTACTCGATGTGCCAGTCCCGACCTGGATGAATGGAGCGCCACTGGTCACGCGGTCGTCAGCCGGTCCCAAGACTGGCGCAGCCCCGGTGCCGACGGCCACCTCGCTCACACGGAGCTAGGTTGTTCCTCTGCGAACATATGCGGACGTCGAGCCCCTGCTCTAGGACCATCGACATGGCTCAGGGCGAGTCGACTCGCCCCGCGCCGGGGGAAGACGCGCGCCCCGGTAAACCTCTGCGGATCCTCAAGGTGTTCGACGGGGACTACCCGTGGGATGTGCGAGTCGAGAAGATCGTCAGGACCCTTCTCGGCCGCGGCCATTCGGTTCGCCTCCTGTGCCGCAACCGAAAGGCGCGCCCACGGTACGAGAAGCTCGCCGACGGCTTGGAGATCTGTCGCCTGCCCACCCGTACGGATGCGCTGTCGGCGCCGTTTTGTCTGACCCCGATCTGGATCTCAGCCCTATTTTCGCAGATCGCGCGCTTCCGCCCGCATCGGCTGCTCGTGCGCGACCTGCCACTGGCTCCGCTCGCGCTCGCGGCCGGTCGGCTGACCGGCATTCCCATCATCGCGGACCTGGCGGAGCCGTACCCAGCCTCACTCCGGAGCCAGTGGCAGTTCGAGCGGATGTCCGCCGTCGACCGAGTGGTTCGCAACCCGTACTTGGCCGACCTCGCCGAACGACTCGTGGTGCGGGCGGTGGATCGGGTTCTGGTCGTCTGCCCGGAGGCCGGTCGGCGGCTCGAAGGGCAGGGGCTTCCCGCTGGCGGGTGGACCGAGGTCGGCAACACGGTCGCGCTCGACTGGTTTTCTCCCCGCGGTGAGGTCGTGTCGGATCTCTCGGAGCTTGAAGGGCGGTTTCTCCTCCTCTTCTCGGGTCTGATCGCCGGCGACCGCGGCCTGGACGTCGCCCTGGAAGCCCTCGCCCTCCTCCGTCGCCGTCAGCCGGGCCGCTTCGTGCTCGTCGTCGTCGGAGCGGAGCGCCCCACGGTGGTCCATCGGCACAGCTCGGTCCGTGCCGAGCTCGAGAAGAGGGCCGGCGAGCTGACGCTCGACGGTGACGTTCGCTTCACGGGTTGGATCGACCACACGCGCCTTCCGGATGTCATCCGGCACGCCCAAATCGGCCTGCTGCCGTTCCGCGCGTGCGAGCACATCAACGCGACGCTCGCCAACAAGCTCTTCGAGTACATGACGCTAGGGCTCCCCGTGGTCGCGTCCGATGTTCCTCCGATAGTGCGTGTGCTCGATGAGACGGGGGCTGGGATTACTTTTCGAAGCGGGGATGCTCACGACCTCGCCGACAAGATTGAGTGGCTCGCGGCGGACCCGGAAGCGCAAGCGCGGTACGCGGCGGCGGGGCGCAAAGCTACGAGCGAGACCTACAACTGGGAAACCGACGGGCGACGGTTGCTGCACGCCGTCGAGAACCCTGCGGCGACTTGACCCGTGGCCGGTACCGGCTTCTACTCGCGGCTGCCCGTTGCCCTTCAGCATCTCGCAACAGCCACGTACGGCTTCCGAATGCGCCGGATTCGGTATGGCAAGGTGTTTGCCGAGACTCGGCGTCGGCTCGCAGTCTCCGAGAGGCTCTCTCGGGAGGACCTGGACCAGCTTCAGTCGCATGAGCTGCGGCGAACCGTCATCCAGGCCGTATCGCGCACCCCGTACTATCGCAACTTGTTCCGGGAGCTCGGGCTGGCGCCCGACATGATCCGGACTCCACGAGATCTCCTCAGGCTACCCCTGCTCGACAAGGAGACGGTCATCGCTCAGGCGGACGAACTGCGCGCGGTGGGTGTACCCTCGGTTCGCACGTACTTCACGAGTGGCACGACCGGCACGACGCTCGCCGTCCCGATCGATGACGCCTCGCGGCAGCGCAACTACGCGTTCTTCGCGCGCGCCCTGTCCTGGGCTGGCGTCGAGAACGGCCGGAGCGCGACTTTTGCCGGCCGGCCAATCGTGCCGGCCAAGTGGAGTCGGCCTACAACGGTGTGGCGTTGGAACCCGGCCATGCGAAACCGGCTGTTCAGCTCGTATCATTTAAGTCCGGCGAACGCGGTCGCGTACTCACGCGCATTGTGCACGTGTGCGCCCGACTACATCGACAGCTACCCGTCTTCGCTCTCGCTGTTGGCGTCGCTGCTCCGCGACGGCGGTCTTCCAGCGCCACGTCCGAAGGCGATCATCACGTCCGCCGAGACGTTAACCGAGCCCCAGCGTGAGCTGATCGAGGAGGTGTTTGGGGCACGTTGCTTCGACCAGTATGGGTGCACGGAGCAATCGGTGTTCACGTCGCAGTGTGAGCGCGGGACCTACCATGTCCACCCAGAGTATGGGATCGTCGAGGTCCTGCGTGACGGAGAGCCGGTGAGGGTAGGCGAGTCCGGAGAGATTGTGTGCACCAGTTTCACGAACGATGCGTTCCCACTCTTGCGCTACCGGCTGGGCGATATGGCCGTGCTCGGAGAGGGTGACTGTCCCTGCGGTCGCGCATTTCCGGTGCTCCATCGGATCATCGGCCGCCTCGACGACGTTCTAGTGACGCCTGACGGCCGACGGGTGGGTCGCCTCGACCCGGTGTTCAAGGGCCGCCGGACAATCCGGGAGGCACAGCTCGTGCAGGACTCGGAGTCTAGCGTGACGGTGCGCATCGTGCCGGGCCCCCAGTACACGGACGACGATGGATTGGCGGTTGTCAAGGAGCTCGAGGCGCGCCTGGGACCGGCCATGCGAATTGCCGTGGAGCGCGTCGCCGGAATCGAGCGGACCCAGGGCGGCAAGTTTCGCGCCGTGGTCAACCGGCGCTGCAGCGGTCTTGCCGCGGCCGGGGAGGCGAGTCGATGAAGGAGTCATCGACCGCGACGAAACAGTTCGGTCTGTTCAAGACCATTCTGTGCAGCACCCTCATCGTGGCGCTGTTCTTTGCGGCCGCCGAGATCGCCCTCCGCACCTGGGTCTACCTCTTTCGTTCCCCCGCAGAACGCTTCGACTTAGCAACTGGGACGTTCGTCTTGCGGCCGGGCAACCATCCTAGGTTCGGAGCAGAGCCGCTTCACGTCAATTCTCGGGGATTTGTCGGTGCGGACTTCGAAGACCCGCCTCCCCCCGGGGTGACGCGAATCGTGGCGCTGGGAGACTCTTGTACCTTCGGGCAGGGGACCTTTGACGGGACCTACCCGGCACAACTCCAGATCCGTCTCAACAGCATGGGTGGACGGCCGGGATATCAAGTGATTAATGCCGGCATCGAGGGGCTCGACTCCGCGCTTGCTTTCCGCCGCCTCCAGAGCAAGGTGATTCCGCTCGGCCCGGACATCGTGACGATCTACATCGGCTGGAACGACCTGATGAAAGTGAACCCCATAGGCCAGACCGAGCATCCCAAACTGGCTATCCTGGCGCGCACCATGGACCGCTTGTGGCTGACGAAAGGACTTCGAAAGCTCCTCTTCTACTATGTCCGACCGCGTCTCCGCGATCCCGCGACCGGGCCGACGAGCCGCACAGGTGCCTTCCGCGAATACAGACCGGCGGTGTTCGAGGGCAACTTGCGTGCCATCATCGCATCGAGCCGCATGGCTGGGGCCCGGGTGGTCGTCATGACGCTTCCGAGCATCGTTAGCGACGACATGGCTCTCGAGGACATCCGCCGTGCGAACGTGGTCTTTCCGTATTTCTCGAGCGCCTATGCCGTGGGCGACTACGTGGACTTGATCGAGGCGTACAATCGATCGATTCGCAGAGTCGCTTCCAAGGAGGAAGTCGTGCTCGTTGATCTCGCGACGGAGATCAATGGCCGACCAGACCGCCGGCAGCTGTTTTTCGATACGATGCACCCGAACCAACGAGGCCGGGAACTGATTGCCCACATCCTGGCCACACGTCTGCGCGAGAGCGGGTTGCTTGCCCTCAACGGAAGGCCCGCAAGCCGCAGTGGCAAGAAATCATCCGGAGAGGTCGTGCGGACGGACTTCACTCGGACTCCCATCGAGCGGTGACGTGAACTCCGGACCGTCCTCTTGACTCTGCATGGCCCCCCTGAGAATTCTGCACATTGCGTCCGGGGATGCGTGGGGCGGGGCGGAGCGCCTGGTTGCTCTACTCGTCGAGGGTGCCTCGGGCCACTCCGAGCTTGAGGTGGCCGTGCTTCTCTTGAACGACGGCGAGCTGGTCAACAGGATCCGCGCTGTCGGTGCGAGCGTCCACATCATCGAAGAGGAAGGTCGATCGTTTCTGACGTTATGCCGCAACGTCCGGGCGTTCCTGAAGGGCGGCGCTGTCGACGTGATTCATGCCCACCGGTATAAGGAAGTGGCACTGGCGCTGTGCGCCGCTCTGACCTTGCGCCGACCGGTCGTGATGACCGTGCACGGGCTCGAACCCTGGCCGCAGATGAGAGGAGGACGGGGACTACGAATCTGGACGATTCTCGTCCTCGCGCGGATCTGTGGAGTATGGTTCGTTGCGGTCTCGAACGAGATCGAGCGGCGTTTGCGCCGACGGCTGGGGAGGTGGCGCATCCGCCGAATAGCAAACGCCATGCCCGCGGTCGGCCGCGTGTGCGACCACTTGAACCTTCGCGCCGAATCCGGCTGGAGCGCCTCCAGGTCGGTGGTTGGATTCGTCGGGCGACTGGAAGAGGTGAAGGGCCCCGATCTGTTTCTGGATCTCGTCCCGCTGTGTGACGAGGACGTCGGCTTCGCAGTCATCGGATCCGGGTCGATGGAGGCGGATCTTCGTGCTCGTGTGACGTTGAAAGGCCTTGGCGACCGCGTGGTGTTTCTCGGTCAGGTCCCCGACGCCACTCTATACCTGCCCCAGCTCGATGTCCTCGCGCTGACATCGCGACACGAGGGCCTGCCGTTGGTCCTCCTCGAGGCCGCGGCCTGCGAGGTGCCCGTGGTCGCGTTCGACGTGGGCGGAGTACGCGAGGTACTCGATGGAAGCCCGGCGGCCCGGTGTGTCCCGTTCGGAGATTTGCACGGATTTGCGCGCGAAGTCAGGGGGCTGCTCCAGAGGGGCTCGGCTTCGGAGGAAGCGGCGAGATGGGCGAATTCGGTCCGCAGCCGATTCGGTTTGGCGAAGGCGATCGCTTCCTATCTGGACGTATACCGCCGCGCGACGAGATCGATTGAAGGGTCACCAAGTGGTCGTCCAGCCGCCGTGTGAGGATGCATCATGAGGGGGCCTGACTGGCTCGCCGTCGCCGTCTCGAGATTGGGCATCCCGCCCCGGCTGCCGAGGCGAGGCCCACTGGTCATGATGTACCATGGCATCGGAGGCGAGGATGGTGTGACGGTCGAGGCGCTCGAACGACAGCTGGTGGCTCTCACCAAGCGCCGACGAGTCGTTCCTTTGGCGGATGCAGTGGAAAGCCTCGGCCGGTGGGAGTCCGGCGATCTTGCGGCCATCACCTTTGACGATGGATACCGGGACTGTGTCGAGCTGGCCTTGCCGCTCTTGCGGGCGAAACGGCTCCATGCAACGTTGTTCGTTCCAGCCGGGTGGCTCGGAAAGAGGAACGCCTGGGATACGAAGCGACCGCAGCGGGAAATCCTGACGGCCCGAGAGCTGCGCGAGCTCGACCCGGACAGTATCACCATCGGAGCACACGGTCTTACACACACCCGACTGTCGCGAATGCCGGTCAGGCAATTGCACGCTGAGACAAGCGTCGCCCGGAAGGTCTTGGAAGACGCTTGCGGGCGCGCGGTGACGCTGTATGCCTATCCGTATGGACAGCGTGACGATTTCGATGTTGCCGCCGAGCGGGCGGTCCAGGAGGCGGGCTTTATTGCCGCGTGTTCGACCAGATTCGGACGAGGTAGCCGGCCGGTAGACCGCTTCCGTCTTCGGCGTGTCGGTGTCGAGCCGTGTGACTCGCTCACGAGGGTGGAAGGAAAGCTTGACGGCGCCTATGACTGGATGGCGTTGAAGGAAGTGCTGGGCGCATTCGGCCGCGGGGCCGTGCGACGCGCCGGGGGTGGGAGTTGGAATATCAGGTCATCGACAGCGTTGAAGGTTTCGGGACGCTAGCGGGACACTGGGAACGGCTCGCCGCAGCGGGTGGCGTGCGGACGCCGTACCAGTCCTTCGCGTGGCTCCAGCAGTGGCTGCGATACCGGAGGGAAGACGTCGAGCCGCTGGTCATCGTGCTCCAGGATGGTGAGACGATCGCACCTTTGGGGAGCATGGGTACAGCCGGAGTGCGCCAGCTGCGCATGCTGGGCGCGCCCGACTCCGACTATGTTGGCATCGTCACGACTCGGCCCCTCGATGAAGCCTGGGATGAGGTGGCCCGTGTGCTCGCGGACCGCCGCCACAGCTTTGATGTCGTGCATCTCCAGTCCGTCCGAGAGCGCGACCAGATCATGTCGGCGCTGAGGCGCCACCTCCAGGGTAAAGGCCTCGAGCGCCCCTACGAACAGTGCCCCTGGATTCCCACGGATCGATCGTGGGAGGAGCTGAGCAAGAGTCGGGGCAATGGGCTCCGGAGCGAGCTGAAACGCTGGGATCGACGCATTCGTGAACTCGGCCAGCTGAAGGTAGAGCAGGTGGGCCCACCCCTCGCCGACGAGCTGGTGGACGAGCTCGAAGCGGTGGAGCGCGAGTCGTGGAAGTGGGAACACGGAGACTCCGCGTTCCGCCCCGGCTCGCAGCGTCAATTCCTTCAAGCCGTATTGCGGGACCCACGTGCTGATGTGGTGGTGTGGCTCCTGCGCGTGTCGGGTCGCCTCGTCGCCTACGCTCTGGTCCTCGTCGGGGCGGATCGCTGGTATTACTACCTTCCCTCTTTTCGAAAGGATGTCCCGAGCGCGGGTTCGTTGCTGCTGGCTCAGATCGTCGAAGCCGCTTGCGTCGGCGGCTGCCCGGTCGTCGATCTTCTGCGAGGGGATCACGGCTACAAGCGCACGTGGACCGATCACACGGACACTGTCTACGAGATTGTATGGCCGTCAAGTCTTCTGGGGCGGGTGGCGGCCCTTGCCTACGCGACACGCTGGCGGGCCGCCCGAAGCAATCGCCTAAGAAACCTCCGCGGCCGCCTTCAGCGCATCGGCGATCGCCGACAGTAGATTGAAACTCGATTTCGCAGGGCTCGCGGGGTGATGGGGCGTGAGGATGCTCGTGCTACGCAAGACCGGCGCGCGAGTGTTGCCGCCGCATGATGGTCACAGGATCGCGGGCCGCGAACCTGCTCAACGTCGGCTGGGCCATGGCGCTGCGGACTGCTAAGAAGATCGGCTTTGTCGCTTCGCTGCTGCTCGTCTGCGTGATCATCGAAGGACTCTCCTTTATCGTGATTGCTCTTTCGCCTCGACTGCTGGGAGAAGAGATTCGCCGCACTCGTGAGGTCTTTGACGAACAGTCTGGCAAGATTCGTCAGCTCATGGAATCGAATCCGAGGCATCTGCTGCTGTTTGATCCCCGGCTGGGTTGGCGCTATCGTCCCGGCTACAGGGACCCACGAAACCAGATTAACCTACAGGGACTGCGGAGCACTAGGGTGTATGCCCCGGTGCCCGCCTCAGGAGTCCTGCGTATCGCGGCATTCGGCGATTCGTTCGTGTACTGCAATGAGGTAGCGAACGCCGAGTCGTGGCCCGCTCTAATGGAGGCGATGTTCCCCTACCTTGAGATTCTGAACTATGGCGTCGGTGGCTATGGAACTGACCAGGCCTATCTGCGCTTCATGATCGAGGGCGGCGTTCTAGCCCCCGATGTGGTGATCATGGGGTTTGCCTCGGTGAATCTGGGGCGTGCGGTGAACGTCTACCGTCGATTCATCTCGAATCGGGATCTGCCACTGGTCAAGCCGCGGTTCATTCCTGGTCCTGACGGCGACCTCTTATTGTTGGGGAGCCCGCTCAAGGAGGCAGCGGACTACGGGAAGTATCTTGAGAATCCGCGTAAGGTCATTGAACTGGGCCGGTATGACTACTGGTACGAACCGGCTGTATACGAGAATCCACTCTATGATCTCTCTGCGACTGTGAGGGTGTTGACGACGCTCTGGGTGCGCGCGCGCAGGCGATACCTTGAGAGGGAAGGGCTCTTGGAAGGAGGCGGGTTCCTTCGGGCAGTTGAGTTCAATTCTCACTCCACCGCGTTCCGGATAGAGACCATGTTGCTCGAAAGATTCCGGAGCGAGGTTGCGGCGTCCGGGGCTCTCCCGATCGTCGTCATCTTCCCTGACAGAGATTCCGTCGCAGGGGCGCGGCGCGGACGGCGGAAGGTATTCGATCCTCTGTTGGACCATCTCGAGAAGAGGGCAATGGCGTACGTGGACCTGAGTGACGCCTTTGTCGCCGAGGCCAAGGAGGCCGGGGAGAGTCGGTGGTTTATGCCAGGGGACCATTACTCGGGCGACGGTAACAGGACGATCGCAGCGTGGCTCGCCCGCGAACTGGAGCAGCGGGTTAGAGTTGAATGCCAGAGGAGACCGAGGAGTACGCTTCGTGCGTGCGGCGCGTTCCATGCATTCCGATGACGGACCAGGGCTCGTTGGTAGAGGTGGAGGCTATCGCCGGAGGTCGGAGGTGACGTCTGTAGTGGTGGTGGTGTGGCTCATGCGCGTGTCGGGCCGCCTTGTTGCCATCAGGCGCTGTTGCCCGCGTAGTGTCACGGGCGGGATTGGAGGGTCTCGGCGCTCGGTGTCCTCCGATCTACACCGAGAACGCACGAGGCCGACCGTATGTTCCTAGCGATCGATTCGGGCTCTGGAGATCGTGCGTGCTCCGATGGACACCATGCCACAGCTGCTTCTCGGTCACGAGCGCGAAGGAGCACTCGACGAGGTTGATCCGCGAGACCCCCTTCGGCGTGAAGGGCCGAGCCGGTTCGATGGTGGCGACGCGGCCGTACTTTCAGGCGACGCTTCGGATTGGCAAGCAACGATCTCTGGTCATCCCGTCCCCAACTTTTCCGATGCGTCCGCGCTTCTTCATAGGGATCACCTCACCGGGCTGCACCAGCTCGCAACACCGAACCAAAACGGCGCCGCACAGTGGAGCGAGGTTCAATGAGGCGCGCACTCCAGCTCCAGCAGTTGGTGCGGGGGGTCGCGTAATGACTTCGGCATCCGGGAGCAGGCTGTGCGCAAGTGGGCCGGCCGGCTCAGGACACCGCCGGGCTCGCCGATGGGTCGTGCTGTCCCTACCGGTGCCCGCGGGCCACCTCGGATGCCGTCGTGGCGCAGGTTGAGGCGTTGCGGCGTCAGCGCTGGACGAACCGCCAAATCGCTCCGGTTCTCTCTAGCCTTCATCGCAGTTCCGGGTGACTTGGCGTGCCACTTCGAATCTTATTCCTGGGCAATCCCGGCTACGGTGGCCTTTTGCTTCGGGAGCTACTGCCCTTCGACGTCGAGGTCGTCGGCGTCTTCCACAGGGCTACGAGTCTTTGGTCTCGCTGCAAGAAGACCTATCGCAGGTACCTCACGAGTCGTAAGAAGCTCGAACAAGCAGTCTGCCGACTCCGCGACAAGATAGACTCGTTCTTCGACGAGCATCTGCCCCCGGTGCACTTCGGGGAAGATGTCATTTCGATCGCGGGAGAGCACGGCATCAGAATGTTCGATGGATCGCGCGTGAGGAACCGTGCCTGCCACGAGCTGCTACGTCGTTTGGAGGTAGACGTGATCTTGGTCGCCACCTTCAGCGAATTCCTTCCGGCTCAGATGCTCCGCATTCCCAAGCTCGCAGCTATCAACATGCACCCTTCACTTCTCCCGAAGTATCGTGGCGGCTTCCCTGAGTTCTGTGCAGTATACAACGGTGAGAGGAGGACCGGCATTACCTTCCACCTTATGGAGGAAAGATTCGACTCCGGCAATGTCCTCCTGCAAAGGCGAGTGGAGATTCTGGAGAACGAGACGACCCTTGCGCTAAAGAGGCGGCTCGCCAGACTTGCATGTGAGGCACTCCCGGATCTTCTCGAGCTCATTGCTCGCAACGAGCTAACCGGGCAGCCTCAAGAGCCATCCAGCGTCTCGTACTGCCGGCTCAAGCCAGATTTTGACCGAATCAAACCAGAGATGACTGTGCGACAGATTCAGAACATCATAAACGCCTGTCACGACGTCGAAGACATCGGCACTCCATATCTTCTCCTGGGCACCGAGAAGCTTCAGGCCCTATCCTACGGGGTCACAGGGATCCCGTTCAATGCCGCAGACGGAAGGATATGGCTTGACCTAGTTCGCTACAGGCATAAGATTTACACAGGTGAAGGACTGCGTTCTCTTGGACGAAGACTTGGCATCGAATACAGTTCTTGACCGTGGATTCCGCGAGCGCTTGGCCGCGCGTGCCGCTCTCAGCGCCAGCGAAGAGGCGCGCATGCGCGGCGATGATGCTCAGCGGACGGGATGTGGACCTACATTTTCCCGGCGCAGTGAGTGCCGCCCGGATCATCCGCTGTGGGCGATATGGGTGCGCCCGGCGTCTCCGACTCGGTGCACCAGAAGTGGAAGCTGGCAGCCCAGCTCCGTCTTGACCGCAAGGTCGCCCGCCCCGGCCGCAGCGGCGCCTCGGGGGGGTGAAGTTCCGAAGGATCGAGATCGCGCCGGCACCCACTTCCTGCAGTTGCCACCAGATCACCATGGCGATCCACTGACATTGGCAAGGTGGCACGAGTCAACGAAAACAAGTACTTGCCACATGGCAACCCGGTTGCATCGAGGATTTCGGTTAGGACTAGAGTCACCAGGAAAGCGCATTCCAGGAAAGGAGCTTGTATGAAGCACCTTAGCAAAGCCTGCATCCGTCGAGGTTGGTTCATGTTCCTCTTGCTCAATGTCGGGACTTTCTTGCCCCTCTTCGCCCTTCTTCTTGTCCCCGTCGCTGGCGAAGCCGCTTCCTACTGCGACCGTGTGCGGGCGGGGGGCGACCTCGTCGATCCGCAACTGTTACTCTGCGAGGATTTCGAGGCCCCGACGTTGATTAACGATGTCGGCTTCGGTCAGGGAGCCCCAAACTATGGGCCGTGGTACGACCATACTGGGGCGGGTGGCTGTCTTCGTGGCATCAATAGTTACTGGACTCGGCACTACGGCAACGGCCTGGACAATGCGCTCTGGCCATCCGGGACTCCAGCGAGTCCGACGCACGGCTGCACCTGCACGTACGGCCTTTGCATGGATGGAGCGTGGGATGCGAGCGATCGGTGGCAGGCGAACTCCTTCGCGGTCCTGGGGATTTTGCAGAACTCTGACTTCAACGTTGAAGTGTCGTCCATCACCAGGCCGACGAATACGTCGAGCGGCACTCCTGGCGTATTTCAGGGCAACGCATCTCTTGGGCATCGCATTATGGCGGGGGAGCCGAACGCGGGAAGTATCCTGGGGGGAAAGTCGTGGTCGGCCGTGCGGACGTTTGGGATCACGATGGCCGTCGCGTATCCCACCAACTCTGGCACCTCCGGGATTTGGGGGAATCCGTGGAAGCATAATGAATGGGATCCAAGCGGGTCGGGATTATTTCTCTTTCATAACGAAAACAGTTTGAACTCGCAGGTGCCGTTTGAGCACTTCATTTTCATCAGTGGAGGCATGACCGAGGCCCAGTGTATCGCCAGGGTCGCTGCCGCCACGAAGACGGCGGGAGTGTTCAGTTGTGTGGGTGATATCTATTTCTCCTATAACGCCGACCCTGGTTATAGTCGGGCGACGGACTGGCCGTTTGGGACGTGGGGGTGTGTCGAAGGTGACTTTCAGAACATGGGCCTCTCGAATTCCTCCATCAAAATTTGGTTCACGGGCCCGGCGGGCGTGCGGAAGAAGATCATCGATATTAGCGGGATGAACCTGACCGGGACGGTCGTGAGTGGAGGCGTCAGTGGATTTGTCTGGAATAACTACTCGAATGCGAACCAAGGCGGCGGCACGCCGACCACCCAGACGACGTTTCGCTATGAAGATAATGTCCATATCCGCGCGGGGGCCCCGGTGTCGTGCGCGCAGATCGGGTTCGCATCCGTATCCGGCGTTCCTCCTGCCGCACCAAGTTCACTGATAGTCCAATGACCGCTCATTGAAGCATCTTTTATAGACTTCCTAGTCCACGGGCGGCGATGGCCGATCCGCCGAACGCGCGCGCGAGGTGTCGTCTGGGGAGTTGAGCTCCGGAAAATCTGACCCCCTCTCTTTCAGGAAATTCTGGCCGGTTAGCAGCCGCTCTACGCTCACGCTCTTCCGTGGGAGGACCAAAGGTGATGGCCTCCCCGGGAAATGGGGAGGGGTGTTCAGCGCGCCATGACCCAGGATAAGATCCAAGTCCTTCGCGCGGCACGGATTCCAGAAAACAGGGCGGCCCCCCGCACCGGCACTTCGGTCCGCAGCAGTTGATCCGACGTCTTCGCCCTCTTCCCTGCCAAATGGCCAAGGCGTTGTTGACCCGGAGACGAGAGCGTGTCTCGATGACGTTCGTGCTTGCAATCCTCCAGTAATTCGACCAGCTAGACATGGATGGGCGCATGACCTGGGACCGCATTTGCCGACTTTTGGGATTTGCTGGCGTCGCCTTATTTATCGCCAGCGCCTTCACCCCCCTGCCTCATCTCCTTGACGTGTGGACGGCTGCTCCCTCACAGCTCGAGCCATCCGATGCCATCGTGATCCTAGGGGCCGGTGTCTCGGCTGGCGGAATACTCAGCCCTGAATCGGCCCTCCGAACCGATCGTGGGATTGCCCTTTACCAGCAGGGGCTCGCGCCGCTCCTAGTTTTCCTGGGTGGGGGAGAAGAGGGTAGACCGACGGAGGCCGAAGTCAGTGCTGCACTCGCCCGTTACAGGGGAATTCCGTCGGAGGCGATCCTCACGGAAACTACGGCGCACACCACCCGAGAGGAGGCGATCCTCGTCCGAGCGCTCCTCGAGCCAAGAGGAGTTCGAACGATTCTGCTGGTGACCAACTCGGGGTCTCTGTTGAAAGCCAGGCCCGTGTTCGAGCGGGCAGGTTTTGTGGTGCACGCGGTCTCTGTAGATACTTTCGTCGACCCTGGGAAGCCTGAGCACCGTCTGGCGCTTATGCGTGGGATCTTGGAAGACCTTGTTGGGTGGGCGTATTACCGGATTGCGGGATATCTCTAGAACATGGAGGGGCGACCGTGACGGTGATCTTTACATTGGGTCTGGCAGGGCTTACGTCCGTCGGCGCATACCTGCTCGGACTAAAGGGGTTTCGGCTTCCGGCCCAGGATTTTGGCTTGGCGGTCAAGAAGACGCTGGAGTGTGCCGGGGCAACCATGCTCTTCTTCGCTATAAATCTTATAGTCGCCATAACCATCATCCTAGCCGTGCGTGGGTTCACGGGAATATTTGTGTCGGTTTACGTTACCGATGACGCTGTTTGGCTGGGGTTGTCCCTTCTCCAGGGGCTCACCTTCCAGTGGTGGAGGGAGTTGTCCCACAGGCCCAGTCCCAGCCAAGGGCGGTGAACGACGCCGGAGCCCATCCTCGCGATTTATCTCCGAAGGGTCGAACAGTTATCTCCTAAACGTTTGCCGCCTCAGGCACTGGCATTGGGGCTGACAAAAAATCCCTGCGGCATGACAGACACTATATATATAGAGTCTCAATGTTGGACGTCGTGATGAAGAGCTTAATTGGGTCTCCTCAAACTATCACAAAGCGGTGCCTGTCATGGGCCTGGTCTAGGAATTCACTCGCACACGCGGACGTGATTATTCTGCCTGTAGGCCTTCTTGGCGTGTGGCTCGCTGCGGTAATCTTTACCACGACAAGGCATGAATTTTGGCGCGACGAAGTTCGGGCTTTGTCGTTGGCCCGTACGGCCGTTTCGCCTATGCACCTTCTTGAATTGATTAACAATAATAATGAGGGACATCCCGTTCTGTGGTATCTGCTCCTTTATATCGGTCGCTCGATTGCCGACACGCCAGTCATCCTGCCAATTATTAGTATTTTAATTGCTTTTGCTGCCGTAGCGATATTCGTGTTTCTTTCTCCGTTTCCTCTCTGGTTCAAGGGTCTTTTCATTTTCGGCGCACTTCCTTTCTACGAATACTCTGTCGTGGCGCGGAATTACGGTATCAGCATGCTGCTGTTTTTTCTCTGCGCGACGCTATACCCGAATCGAAACAAATGCCCTTTGCTGCTGGCTTTTGTTCTGGCATTGCTGGCGAATACCAACGCCCATTCAGCGATATTGGTATGCCTGATTGCGGCCATGTGGGCCTGGGATGCGGTCATCGAGCATAAGACCGTATCGGTTAAGGTGCTGGGCCGGTCGCTCTACGTGCCGCTTGTGATTGTCGGTGTCGGCGTTTTGCTGTGTGTCGCCGTCACCATGCCCGGCAAGAACACGATTGTGACTCACGTCTATTCCGTTGGCCAAAGGGATCTTGCCAGATCTTTTATTGCTGCTGCGGTTTATCCGGGTGGAGTTTTCTCTCAGATCGTGCCGGGACTTCCGCGGCCTACTAGTGATTTGCTGCTCTACATTGCTGTTCTTGGCCTCATTGTCCGCGGCAATCTGTTTCTGGCCGCCCTTAGTGGCCAGGTCGCTCTCGGCATGTTTTTCGGCGTGGTCTATGGCGGCGGCTATCGCCACCAAGGGCTGTTTTTGATTTTTCTACTGACTCTTTATTGGATCGCCCTCGAATCGCCGCACCTTGGGGCCGCCACCAAGATGAAGCGCATCATGTTTAACGTAGGCCTCTACGTCTCCGTCCTGATTATGCTGTTCGGAAGCGTCCTCCTAGCGAAGAGCGCCGCATTGGAGGACATCCGGATCGAAAGGAGTTCTAGTAGGGCGTTCGGCCAGTTTCTGAATGGATCCCGCGTCTATCGAGATGCCATCCTCGTCCCCGAGCCAGACTACATTGCGGAGTCCCTGCCGTATTACGCGAAAAACGCGATTTATCTTTCTAGAGAGCGGCGATTTGGCACGACGGTATCCTTTACAACGGACGCCGATTATCGTCTCTCGTTGGGCGAGTTGTTATTCGCCGCTCGTGACATCAAAACGCATTCCGGCAAACCGGTTTTGATTGTGCTCGGCCACTGGGATCTGGTCACACGCGCGGCCGGCGAGAAGCGGTTTTCCTACAACAAGGTCTTCTCTTGGAGTGCTGAGGAGATCGCCGAACTAAACCGATCGGCGGAACTCGTCGCACAGTTTAACTCTGCAAGTGGCGACGAAAACTACAGGGTCTATGCCCTCAAGTGATTCTTCAGGGCTCTCGGTGTCCTTCGCCCTGCCCGAAATTCAACACACGATCTGATCAAGTAAAGTAGGTTTTTACGATACTGTTGTTGCTCTTTCCTTCCTTCGAACCCTATATCGCGAAGAGGCCGCGTGTTCTTTGTGACGACATTTCCTTTCAACGCGCTCCCGAGAGAGATCTAATCTTAAGGTTCGAATCCAATCTTCAATATAGGCAAACCCTCACATTGCCCGGCCCTACGACGGGTCTCGAACTTAGGCCCACTTAGCTGCAGGCCTTCGAAGAGGGTATCGCAGTCTAGCAGGAAGGTGTGATTCGGGCGGCATAGACGAGCGTCACGATGGCCGTTGGAGCACCTGGACATCTCTGGCGAAGAACATATGATACACGGAAAAAAGGTCGTAGTTGTTCTACCCGCATACCGCGCGATTCGAACCCTTGAAAGGGCTTATCGAGAAATACCGCGGGATGTGGTCGATGAGATTCTGCTTGTAGACGACGCGAGTGATGACACCACTTCCGATCTTGCTCGCACACTTGGCATAAAGACCTTCGTCCATCCCCGGAATCTCGGATACGGCGCTAACCAAAAAACCTGTTACATGGAGGCATTAGCTGCCGGCGCCGATATTGTCGTAATGCTCCATCCCGACTATCAGTATGATCCCCGGCTCGTGACTGCTATGGCGGCAATGGTAGGATCGGGTATCTACGACGTGGTCCTAGGATCGCGCATCCTCGGGAATACAGCTCGTTCAGGTGGTATGCCCTTATATAAATACATTTCGAATAGGGCACTAACAGCCTTTCAGAACTTACTCATGGGTACCAAACTTTCAGAATTTCACACTGGCTACCGGGCCTACTCGCGACGAGTTCTTGAAAGGCTTCCCCTGTTGGCAAACTCTGATGACTTTATCTTTGACAATCAGATCCTCGCGCAATGCGTCTGGTCCGGGTTCTCGATTGGCGAGATATCATGCCCGACTAAGTACTTCCCAGAGGCTAGTTCAATCAACTTCCGGCGCTCAGTCCATTATGGATTGGGGGTTGTCTGGACGAGCATTGGATTTCGTCTACGAAAGTGTGGACTATCGCGCTCCGCCATTTATTCTAATGTATCAAGTTTTCGCCTTTCGCCAGTGACCCAAGGCGAATCTCCAAGAGACACATTGTCGTGATACGAACGACGATCAGCGCCAGCATTTAGCCGTTATGCCACGTCCCGGGGCACGGTGGCTCCACGCCGATGCGGAAACGAAGGGCGACAAGCCGGAGCGCGTGATGATCTCCTTCGGCTCCGAGCACGGGCCCCTCGAACAGCGTCAGGTCGAAATGGTCTGGGAAGAAGCGCGCACGCTGATCCCCAAGTCATCCATCATCGTTTTTGCGCCCTTTCAGTTCACCCCTGAAGCCGCGAAGGACATTGACGAGCTGACCAAAGAGAAAACCGGCATGACCTTCCTGACTTCCCAGATGAACGCCGACCTGCTGACTGAAGACCTGAAGAAAAAGTGCGCCTCGAACCAGAGCTTCTGGCTGGTGGCCCGCCCGGACGTGAAACTGCGCCAGATCAAGAAAGGCGAACACAAGGACAAGAAGGACAAGAGGGAAGTTGAAGTCCGAGGGTTCGACTACTATAACACCCGCACGGGCACCATCGCCGTTGTGGGCTTTCTGCTGCTGAAGCTCTTCCATCGCGTCCGTCGCCAGCTCCTCAGGTGGCATGTGGAAAGCCAGATCGCGATGTAGGCGACTCTCAAGCCGATGCTGAACCTGCGCGCCGTCCTGTTCATCTTGTTCGTTGCCTCGGGGTTCTGCAGTCTGTTGTATCAGGTCATTTGGCTGCGGCTGGCCTTCGCAGCGTTCGGGATCATTACGCCCGTGCTGTCGATCCTGCTTTCCGTGTTTATGCTGGGTCTGGCCCTGGGTTCCTGGCTGGCCGGTCGACTGGTGGAACCCTTGGCCGCTCGCATGCGCGTATCCCCTGCACATATCTACGGCCTGGCGGAACTGGGCATCGGGGCAGGCGCATTGACCGTGCCGGCTGTCTTCGATTGGGGAGAGCGTGCCCTGCGGGGGCTGGGAGAGGCATCGTCGGGTCGGTACCTGCTGTTCTCCGCGCTCATCATCACCCTGGCCGTTGTGGGCTTCGCCGCCCTGATGGGAACAACGTTCCCATTGATGATGGCGTTCATCCGTAGCGTGCGGCAACCTGACCCGGGCAGCTTCAGCTACCTCTATCTCGCCAACGTGATTGGCGCCATGGCCGGCGCATCCATGACCGCGTACGTATTGATCGAGGTGCTGGGGGTCCGGCGGACATTGCTCGCCGGGGCGCTCGTGAATCTGCTTGTCAGTCTGGCCGCCTTTCGATTGCCCGGGATCGCGCGTCGGGCCGACGGGGGTGGCCACTCTGCGCGTCCCCGAGGTGTTCAACTCGAATCGGCCCTCCCGGACGCCGGACCGTCGCGCGGCATTCGATTGACTCTCCTCTTCGGCACCGGCCTCACTTCACTGGGCATGGAAGTGGTGTGGACGCGGGCCTTCACGCCGGTCATGTGGACGACCATCTACGCGTTTGCCGCACTGCTGTCCGTCTACTTGTTGGCCACGTGGGGGGGGTCCGCGGTTTACCGGTATCACCGGTCGCGCGGCAGCGTGTGGCGCACGGAGATGCTGCTGGGTGCACTGTTCATCGCGTCGCTGCTGCCGCTGGTGGTGAATGATCCTCGCTGGCATGCCAAGCGGCTCATCGTGTTGTCGAGCGTCGTTCCCATCTCGGCGTTGCTGGGCTATCTGACCCCTCGGCTGATCGATGACCATGCGAAAGGGGAACCCGATGCGGCGGGCTTGGCGTATGCGGTCAACGTCGTCGGTTGCATTGCCGGTCCGCTGGTGGCCGGTTATCTGTTGCTGCCTTTTCTGGGCGTCAAATGGTCGCTGATCCTGCTCGCCCTGCCTTACGCGGCGTTCTTCGCGTATGCGATGCCGCCAATGCCGCGCTCCGCGGCGTATGCGACCGGGACGATCGGCGTGGCGGTGCTGCTAGTGGGAGTGGCGTACACGTCGACATACGAAGATCCTGCGCTGTACCGCGCGGCCGTGGTGCGGAGAGATCACACGGCCACGGTGGTTTCCCACGGAGAGGGCATGGACAAGCGTCTGTTGGTGAACGGCGTCGGCATCACTTACCTGACGACCATCACCAAGTTCATGGCGCACCTGCCCATGGTGATGCGCGCCGATCCGCCGAAGGCCACCCTGGTGATCTGTTTGGGAATGGGGACGACTTTCCGCTCCCTGGCGAGCTGGGAGGTCCGGACCACGGCCGTGGAGCTGG
Organism: uncultured bacterium; assembly: GCA_964576535.1. GTDB lineage: Bacteria > Methylomirabilota > Methylomirabilia > Methylomirabilales > 2-02-FULL-66-22 > 2-02-FULL-66-22. Next base: position 70,093 of record CAZNWB010000002.1, read on the forward strand.
TGCCGAGCGTCCGGGATGCCTTCGGCTTCTACTTCGACGACGCGCCCAGTGTCCTGGCCCGGCCCCACACGCAGATCGTCGTGGACGACGGACGCAGGTTCCTCAATCGCACGAACGAACGGTTTGATCTGGTCACTCTGGATCCCCCACCCCCTGTGGAGGCGGCAGGATCGAGTCTCCTGTACTCCGTGGAATTCTACCGGGTGCTGCGGGCACGGCTGTCGCCGGGCGGTGTCCTGCAACAGTGGTTTCCCGGGGGAGAGGAGGCCATCCTAAGGGCGGTGGCCAATTCGGTGCGTCAGGTGTTTCCGCATGTGAAGGTCTTTCGTTCGATCGAAGGCTCGGGCTATCACTTCATCGCGTCGGATCGGACGCTCGAAACGCCCGCGGTGGACCTCGCCATGTCTCGAATGCCCCCGTCCGCCACCCGGGACCTGATGGAGTGGCATCCGGGGCGCGAGGCGCGGGATCTGTGGCGAGACATGCTGAAGCAGGAGCTGGACATCAACACTCTGACCCCGAGGGGTTCCCCGCTCGCCGTGACCGACGACCGTCCATTCAACGAGTACTTCTGGCTGCGCCGATGGCTGGAGCGCATCCGCGCCGAATTGGAACGCACGCTCTAGGGACCTAGCTGCTCGATGCTGGAGCCGTTGGGATAGGTCAGGTTTCGGCGATTAATTGACATTGTCACGGCTCTTCAGCGCCAGCACGAAAAAGGCATCCCGTATGTGAGGGTGCGCGCCGATTTCAAGAAAACCGGCTTAAGTATTACCGATTTCAAATCCTGAAACGCCGGATGAGACTGATTCGCACGATAGTAAACTCGATTCCCCCTTGATGCCTGGTCAACGATCCCAGCCTGAACGAGCCTAGCCAGACCCCTTTGGATCAAAAACAGCCGCTCACCAGTCAGCTCCGCCAACTCCCGTTGGCAGAAGTCCCGAGTTGGGGAGAGAATAAACAATCTGAGCAAGGCAACGATGGCCTTCCCCGCAAATAACCCTTTAAAGGAGGATGGCCTTCATGCAACGTAAAGCATCCGACGTATCAATTGAGGTCTTCTCCACTTGCCCTTCGTCGAGCACGGTGCACCCCAAGGACTATATCCAACACGTCGTGGATGTCGCGCGCTGGAGCGAACAATACGGTTGCAAAGGCATCCTCGTGTATACAGATAATTCTCTGATCGACCCGTGGCTAGTGTCCCACATTATTATCCAGCAGACGAGAACGCTATGCCCGCTCGTCGCAGTCCAGCCCGTTTACATGCATCCGTATTCCGTCTCCAAACTGGTTACGTCCTTCGGCTATCTCTACGGAAGACGCGTCTATCTCAACATGGTCGCCGGGGGCTTTAAGAATGACCTGACCGCGCTGAATGACACAACGCCCCACGACAAACGATACGATCGCCTGAGGGAATACACGCTCATCATCAAGCAGCTTCTCGCGGGCGACTCGGTCACATACAAAGGCGAGTTCTATGCCGTCGAGCATCTGAAGCTCACCCCGCCATTGCCTCGCGAGCTCTTCCCCGGAATCTTCGTCTCGGCCTCGTCCGAAGCAGGGCTAGCCACCGCCCAAGCTATCGGTGCCACTGCCGTGCACTACCCCAAACCGTCGCGCGAATACGAAGCCACGTCGGTACGTCCTGACAGCGACGCCGGAATTCGAATCGGGATCATTACACGCGAGGATGAAGCAGAAGCCTGGACCATCGCCCACGAGCGTTTTCCCGAAGATCGGAAGGGCCAGCTGACCCACCAGCTGGCTATGAAGATCTCGGATTCTGTCTGGCACAAACAGTTATCTCAGCTCGCGGCGGAGGCCGACAGCAATCCCTACTGGCTCGTTCCCTTCCAGAATTACAAGACGTTCTGTCCTTATCTCGTCGGAAGTTATAAACGAGTTGCAGACGAACTAGCCAGATACATCCTCGCAGGATACAACACGTTTATCCTCGATATCCCCCCGACAGAGGAAGAATTGCACCATACCAACGTGGTTTTCGCCCAAGCCTTAAAGGAGGCGACCAAATGAAAGCGCTACTTCAGCAGTGGGTAACCGATCAAGCCCAGAGACGCCCTGACGCGCTCGCCCTGGTCATGAAGGGGCAGCAACTCACCTATGGCCAGCTGGAGCAACGCAGTAACCAGCTGGCCCGATCGTTCAAAGCCGCCGGCTGCCAGAAAGGAGATCGGGTGGGCTTGCTCATGCCCAAATCTCCGTCGGCCATCGTCGGCATTCTCGGAACTCTCAAGGCGGATTGCATCTATGTACCCCTCGATCCCGCGAGTCCAGCTCCCAGGACGGCGCAGATGATCGCCTCCTCCGAGCCCCGCTGCCTCCTCGCGACCGAGCCGACCGCATCCTTGTTGGATGAGCTTTGGTCGGATCAAAAGTTTCGCTCGTCCATCTCTGTTGTCTGGATGGACTCGGCCACGGTCGCAGGAAAGAACTTCACCCCAGAGCTTTTGCAGAGCGACTGGCAGAGCTATTCTGCCGAGCCCCTGGATTATCTCAATCGCCCCGAAGATCCCGCCTACATTCTTTTCACCTCCGGCTCCACGGGGGTTCCCAAGGGGGTGGTCATCACCCACTCCAACGTCATCCATTTTATCGAATGGGCGACGGAGTACTTCGGCATGAGCGCATCGGATCGGGTTTCGGGCCATCCCCCCCTCCATTTCGATTTGTCCGTTTTCGATATATTCGGGACATTCGCAGCCGGCGCCCAACTCCATCTGGTCCCGCCGGAACTGAGTCTCCTGCCCCACAAATTAGCCGACTTCATCCGCGCTCAGGAGCTCACGCAGTGGTTCTCGGTGCCCTCCGTTTTGACCTACATGGCCAAGTTCGACGTGATCCGGCCAAACGATTTCCCGGCCTTGAACCGCCTTCTCTGGTGCGGCGAAGTGCTGCCAACGCCTGTCCTCATGTACTGGATGAAGCGCCTGCCCGGAGTTCGCTTCACCAATCTCTACGGCCCCACCGAGGCCACGATCGCCAGCAGCTACTATACGGTTCCCGACTATCCACAGGATGAGCGGGCCGCGATTCCGATCGGGACCGCGTGCGCCGGCGAAGAGTTGCTTGTGCTGGATGATCGCTTGCAGCCAGTGCCACCGGGCGAGATCGGCGATCTTTACATCCGGGGCGTCGGACTGAGCCCCGGCTATTGGCGCGATCCCGAAAAGACCCGCGCCGCCTTTTTGCCCAATCCGACCACCGGCGATGGATCGGATCGCATATACAAGACTGGCGACCTCGCACACATGGGGGACGATGGTCTCGTGTACTTTCTCGGCAGAGCCGACTCACAAATCAAAAGCCGAGGCTACCGCATCGAGCTCGGCGAAATCGAGACGCACCTGCATCCCATGCCCTCTCTCAAAGAGTCCGCCGTCGTCGCCATCAACGCCGAGAGCTTCGAAGGCGCCACCATCTGCTGTGCGTACGTCCCCGCTCCCAACGCCGATGTCACACCAGTCACCCTGCGAAAGGAATTAGCCGAGAAACTGCCGTCCTACATGCTGCCATCCCGGTGGATGGCCTTCGACAAGCTGCCCAAGAACGCCAACGGCAAGATTGACCGCCCCCAGTTAAGAAAGGAGTTTCAACGCAATGCAACTCCAGCCCATTGACACCACGACCCTCCAGATCGTCGCTCAGTGGATGGCCGCCAAAGAGAACTACCAGTGGCTGGACTTTGGCAACGGCAATCAGATCCTGACCCCTATCTCGCTCAAAATCATGTCTCAGCGCGGCATCCACCTTCTCCGGGTATTTACTTCAGACTCGGACGATTCGCCCATTGGCCTCGTCGCATTCTCCAATATCTCGCCCCCTTTCAAGACGGCAACATTGTGGTATGTCCTCGGCAACAAGGCCTACGCCGGAAAGGGCTATACCACCCGCGCCGTCTCCACACTCCTCACGATCGGGTTCACCGAGTTGCGCCTCGCGACCGTAAATGCCTGGGCCGTAGATCAAAATACGCCCTCCATTTCAGTCTTAAAACGGAACAACTTCCAATTGATTGGCCGCCAGCGTGAATGTCATTACATAGATGGCCGTCCCTTCGACCGCTTGCTCTTTGACCTGTTGGCTGCCGAGCACAAGGAACTGTGACATGTCCTCGAACAATCATCTGCCCGATCACATTAAGACCCTCTTCCTTCAGAAGCTCAATATGGAGGTCCCGTCCGTTGACACAGATTTGTTGGACACGGGCCTCTTGGACTCCCTGCAGTTGGTCGAATTGCTCGTCGTCCTCGAACAGGAGTTTGGGACCACAATTTCATTCGACGAGATCGAGCTGGATAATTTCAGAACGATCAGAAACATTGCCCACCTCATCGAACATAACCAGGCCTCACATACACCTAGCGGATCCCCTGCGCCCACTCGCTAGAGAAGACGGGTCCTAGAAATGGTCACTGAGTGTCTAAACCGTGTTAGCGGGTTCGCGAACTACCTCCGACTCCCACCAACTGCAAGAGCCGAGCACAGGGCCGACCGATCCGGACTTGCCCAAGACGACCCAGGCTTGGACCGCGCCATTAAAGAGGGGGTCGCTTGGCTGTGTTGGGCACAGGACCACTCAGCTTCCAAAGACGGGGGTGTCGCCCGCCACCTCAGTCTGATTACTGGCTGGGGCACTTCCTACCCCGAGACAACGGGCTACATTGTCCCGACGCTCCTCACATACGCGCACCGATATCAGGATGCGACTGTCCGCCAACGCGCGAAAAGGATGCTTGATTGGCTGGCGTCGATCCAGCTTCGCGATGGCGGATTTCAGGGGGGGCCCGTCGGCGCCACGCCGCTCGTCCCCGTCACCTTCAACACGGGGCAAATTTTATTTGGGCTGGCCGCTGGCGCGAGAGAATTTGGAGAGTACGTCGAGCCAGTACTGCGGGCGGCTAACTGGTTAGTGAAGGTGCAAGATCCTGATGGGTGCTGGCGGCGGTATCCCTCTCCGTTCGTGACACCAGGGGAGAAGACCTACGATACCCACGTCGCCTGGGCGCTTTTGGAAGTGGCCCGCCTCACGTCCGACAGAGTATACGCAGAGGCTGCGCTCGCCAACTTGCGCTGGGCCCTGTCTTTGCAGCACGAGAACGGCTGGTTTGACAACTGCTGTCTGACCGACCCCGCTCAGCCGTTGACGCACACGTTGGGGTATGCGTTACGCGGAGTTCTTGAGGGCTATCGATTTACGGATGACAGCCGCTTCTTGAAGGCCGCTTGTACGACGGCTGATGGGATTCGAGCAGCGCTCCGAGATGACGGCTTCCTTCCAGCCCGGCTATACCCGAATTGGAGGGGGACAGTCTCATGGGCTTGCCTCACCGGCTCGGCTCAAATCGCGATCTGTTGGCTCATGCTGTATCAGATTACGGGTGACACCAAATATCTGCATGCGGGATCTGCCGCAAACCGCTATTTGAGACGGACGATGAAAGTCAACGGACAGCCCGAAACCCGGGGCGCCATCAAGGGCTCATTCCCCGTCTACGGCGGCTACGGTACCTACGAATACCTGAGCTGGGCGGTCAAGTTTTGCATCGACGCGAACCAGCTGGAGAAACAAATCCGGGATGGGGGTCTGCGTGCGGAACGCCCTTCGTACTCTTAAAGAGGTCTTACCCGCGGGCCTCGTGACCACACTGAAGCACGGCCGGAATACCTTCTTCGCGTATTGGGACCGACTCTTTTCCGTAGATAAGGAAGCCTTCAGGCAGGGGCTCCGGGATCTCGGCATTCGATCCGGAGAGATCCTGTATGTTCGAAGCTCCTACGATCATATGCGCTCCATTCGTGTCACGCCAGTGGAGAGTATCGAAATCCTCTGCGAGATCGTGGGGAGCTCCGGGACGGTGGCCATGCCCACATACCCGACGACCGGGCTCTCTCAGGAATATCTCGACGAGAACCCCTTCTTCGACTGGCGCCGTACCCCCTCGCGGTCCGGCCTCCTTACGGAGGTCTTCCGCCGGATGCCGGGAACCGAGCGCAGTCTTCACCCCACCCACTCCCTGGCCGCCCGGGGCGCCGTGGCCCATTGGCTCACCCATGGCCATGAAGAGTGCGAGACCCCCTTCGACGAACATTCGCCCTACCAGAAGCTCCTCGACGCGAACGCCTTCGTCCTGAGCATCGGCCACTTTGACGATACGCCCCTGCGTCACCTTGCGGACCATGCCGTTCAGGATCAGATTCCCTATCCGATTTACACCGACCGAGCCACGAAAGTCCGCGTGATCGCAAAGGACGGCACGGAACACGTGATCATGGTTCGGGCGCATAATCCAGCGCTTCGTTGCGACTTCCGCATCGTGCTTCCGCTTATGGCCCGCGAAGGCCTCCTGAAGATGAGCAGGGTGGGCAGAGTACCCGTGTTCCTGTTCAGGCTCCGGCCATACGTCGAGGCCTATCGCCGCTACTACGAACAGGGGTTATTTTGGCACTACCTGGAACCACTTGCGGCCGGGCGACGATGAAATTGCTCGGCATCTCGGGCAGTGCGACCAAGAGCGGCCGAACACGAGCCGCAGTGCAGCTCGCGCTCGACTCAGCGCGCCATATCTTGCCGGAACTTGACACCCAGCTCGTCGACCTCTGTGAATGGAAGGTGTCGCTGTTCGACGGGCGGCCGCTCGCCGAGTACACGGACGACACACAAGGTGTCGTCGAGATGATTCAGCATGCAGATTGCTTCCTCATCGGCAGCCCTATATATCGCGGCACGTACACCGGGGCTCTCAAGAATCTCTTGGACCATGTCCCACTCGAGGCCTTGATGGGGAAGGTCGTAGGGCTCATCGCGACAGGAGCGACGGCACATCATTATTTGGCCATCGACCACGAACTCCGGGCCCTGATGGCATATTTCAATGCCTACGTGCTGCCCGGCAGCGTGTATATCGAACAGGCTCAATTCCGGGAGCAAGATGTGGTTGATTCTCAAGCGCTTCAGCACTTGTACCAGCTCGGCCAGAGCGTCGTGCAAGCCGCCAAAGTACTGCGCGGAGTGGTACCTTCGCCTCCTCCGCTAGCGCAATGGATACGAGCGACGCGTCCTCGCAAGTCAACTCACCGTCTTAACCCCAGCGCGTAGGCGAACGATCCTGCTGGGGCTCGGAGTGCTACTGATGGCAAGTACCAGCATCGACGCGAATCTGCGGGAGAAGGCACTCTGGCGCTTAGGGGCGGATGAGCATGCAATTTCACGCTGAACCAGTCGCGTCCACTATGCTGCTTCAGGCGCTGGCGGCGCGCGCCCCAACCAATCCCTTTGTCACACCATCCTACGTCGCCGCGCGCGCCACGCTTGGCGAGCGGCCATGGATATTGGGACTCCAGCAGGAGGGGCGGTGGGCGGTTGCATGCCTCGCGTTTCTCAGCCCGGGCTGGTTGGCCCGATCGGCGGAAGTGCCTTCCCTCCCGCTCCTCACTTCTGACAACAGTGCCTTCTGGCAGGGAATACTTTCGTTCGCCCGAAGGCATCAAGTGTGGGAGCTATTCTTGGAGAGCTTCGCGTCTCCTTCTCTCGAACTGCCCCCGCTACCCGGGGAGCGGGCTCGGCACGCGCGCCGCGAGTATCTAATCGATTTGTCCAATGGGGATCCTTGGCAGACCCTTTCGTCCCATCACAGGCGCAATGTGACACGAGCGAAGAAAGAGGGTCTGGCACTACGGCGTACCGCCAACGCGGAGGCTTGCGAGACACACGCTCGGCTAATCTCCGCCTCGTTGTCTCGACGCGCCGCGCGAGGGGAGGCGGTGGTGACAGTGGCTGAATACACGGATTTCCACCGGGCTCTCATCGGGAGCGGAGCGGCAGAACTCTTTCAGGCTGTCCGCGGAAACGAAGTAATCTCGTCAGTCCTCGTTCTGAAGGCGGCGCAAGGAGCGTACTATCAATCCGCGGGCACGCTACAAGATGGAATGGCATGTGGCGCCTCGCACTTCCTAATCCATGAAACCTGTCAGGTGCTCAAAGCCGAGAATGTGCATCTGTTCAACCTCGGGGGAGCTGGACCGCACGAGCTGGGGCTGCAGCGATTCAAGGCGGGGTTCGGCGCGAGAGAACTGCGCCTCGAGGCCGTGCAACTCGTTCTGGCCAGTGGGATCAAGCGCACACTGAGAACTGCGGCGCGGTTACTCTTGCCCCAGAAGGCTTTCCACGCGCTGTTCTAAGAACCCCGGGACGCTCTGGGCCGTGTTTACGGATGATCCAAGACACCACGGCCGGATCTAGAGCCTTGGAAGTCATCTGATGAAGCTTTGATAGACCTCGCGACTGAAAGGCGAGAATTGTTATCTCTTCAACCTGGAGGTAGCGATGAAAGGGTGGTTCCCGTAGTAGCGGCCTACGACTGGCTCTATATCGGGTCATACGGCTGTCGGGTGAGTCCCTTCGTCCTAAACCTGATCTCGAACTTCCTCTTCGTCCCGCTGACAATCTTCCGTGGGCGAGTTACGCCACAGCGCTGGGTGCGCTACTGGATTTGCCCCTCCGACGTACATTCGGGCACCCCGCCCGCACCCCGGCTCACGCCGGTGACAGACGAAATCATCCGGCAACTTCGCAATCACCCGGACCGCACCCACAATGAATTACAGTCCGGATTGCGATGGTGGGACCATGGACTGCGCCGAGCCTATGTCTGGCTCGAAACCGAGGGCCCGCTCTGTATCCAGTGGCTCCTAACCGACGGTGATAATGCGAAGCTCAGGACCCTGCCGATCTGGGCGGGGATGTACCCGCCGCTTCCACCGGAACGCGGCCAAGTCGAACATCTGCTCAGGTTCACAAATGCGGGGCGAGGGGTTGCCACACAGTTCGCGCGCGCCATGTATGAGGAGGCGCGACGCGCCGGATTGCGAGACCTTATCACCCACATCCACGAGAACAACGTCCCAGCGCGCGTGTGGGCCGAGCGAACGGGCTGGCGGCGCTACGGGACCATCACGCGATACGGATTCGATTTGCCGGGATTGCGAGATCTCAACATCTGCCTACATCGTACGAGCCCTAGTCGGCAATCGTGAGTTGGAGCCGCCGCGCGACAGGCAGTGGGCCGGAGGGTAAGCGAATGCTCTATACAGTGGCTGACATACTGAGACGTGGCCGGGGACCGAGCCCGGGTGAGAAGGTGGCCATCGTAGATGGCGACCAACGTGTCACCTATCGAGAACTACACGACCTGGCCCTCGGGTACGGGAACTTATTGAGCGAATCCGGCCTGAAGAAGGGCGATCGTGTGGCGATCTTCCTGCGGCGCTCTGTCAAGGCGGTGGCTGGCTTGTTCGCCACGTATTTTGCAGGTGGCGTTGCGGTCATCATCAACGAGATGCTACGCCCCAAGCAAGTGAACTACATCCTAGAGCACAGCCAGGCCTCCTTCCTCATTACCGACAGTCGCCAGCTGCTGTACGTCCCCGAGCCAGCCATTCAGAAGGAACGGATCATTAATCTGGATGAAGCGAAACCCACCAGCGCGACCTCTACCTCCGCCTCGGCGATCGGGACCGATCTGGCTCTCATTATCTATACATCGGGATCCACAGGCCTCCCGAAGGGCGTCATGATCAGTCACGATAATCTCTTATCCGGCGCCGAGATCGTGGCGGACTATTTGAATCTCTCGGCGGATGACACGCTGATCAGTCTCCTTCCATTCAGCTTCGATTACGGTCTAAACCAGCTCCTGACGGCCCTGCTCGTCGGTGGGACTCTGGTGATTCAGCGTTCCCTATTTCCGCCTGATATTTGTAAGACACTGCAACGGGAGAAGGTGACCGGTATGGCAGGCGTCCCCACGCTGTGGCTCCAGCTCATCGACAAACACTCACCCTTTATGAAGACGACCTTTCCCCGCCTTCGGTATCTTACCAATACCGGCGGCCGCTTGCCGGAGCACGTGGTCCGATTGATTCGAAAGACCCATCCGCAGGTGGACCTCTATCTCATGTACGGCCTGACGGAGGCCTTTCGATCCACCTATCTGCCGCCAAACCAGACGGATCTGCGACCTACTTCCATTGGAAAAGCCATACCAAACGTCGAGGTTCTCGTCGTCAACGAGCAGGGGCGCCCCTGCGGCGTCGATGAGGTCGGCGAACTCGTCCACAGAGGCACCACTGTGGCCATGGGCTACTGGCGTGATCCCAATGCCACGGCCAAAGTATTTCGACCCCACCCATTCCAACAGCCTGGAGGGAATTCGAACGAGAAGGTGGCTTTTTCGGGGGACCTTGTCAAAAAGGACGGCGACGGGTATCTGTACTACGTCGGCCGGCGCGACCAACTGATCAAATCCCAGGGATTTCGCGTCAGCCCGGAAGAGATCGAGCACTGCGTTTTCTCCTCACACTTAGTTTCCAACGCCGCCGCCTTCGCCGTTTCGAGCAACGAAGTTGATCCTGATATCGTCGTCGCCGTGAAGCCCAGAGACCCCTCGAGTTTTCGTCACGAGCTCCTGCACGACTTCTGCAAGCGTGAGATGCCACCTTACTTGCGGCCTCGCGTGATCTGGTGCTTGGACGATTTCCCCCTGACACCAACCGGAAAACCGGACCGTGTCGCTCTTCAGAAAGCCTATGTGGACACCCATAAGCGCTCTTGAACCATTTTTCGAACCCCAGAAACGCTTCGACGCCCTGAGCGCGGCGACTTTCCGGCGATTCGGGCCGAAGATCGTCGACCTCTCCTACGCGAATCCCTATGACGGGCCGGATGATGAGGTTCGTCAGGCCCTGCACTCGGCCATAGGGAACACAAAGGATCTTTCGCTCCAATATACCCCATACGGCGGCAAGACCACCACGCGTCGGTTGATTGCCTCGAAGTTGAGTGCCGAGTATGGCGTTCCCTTCCACTTCCGCGATGTCGTCATGACGCCCGGGGCGATGGCGGCGCTCAACGTCACGTTCAGAACCCTGTTCGGGCCGGAAGATGAAGTCCTCGTGCCGACGCCGTGTTGGTTCGACTACCCACTCTATCTGCAGAATCTCGGCATTCCGTACCGGTTCGTGACAACCACCGAAGATAAGCATCTGGACCTGTCGGCGATTGGTCGCGCCCTAAGCGCACGGACTCGAGCCATTCTCCTCAGCCATCCGTGTTGCCCCACTGGGGTGGTGTATTCGCGAGACGAAATCGACGGGCTGGCGGACCTGCTGACGCACGCCGAGCAACGACTCAACGCGCCCATTTACTTGATCAGCGACGAGGTACATCGACACCTGATTTGGCGTACCACCGAATTTTACAGCCCGCTACAAGCTTACCCCCGCAGCCTCACCATCTACTCGTTTGGTAAGGTGCTATCCCTCCAGGGGCAACGTATCGGGTATGTGGCCGTGTCCCCCCGAATGCCCGAGCGAGACAGCATGAGAGCGCAGCTGGAGCGATGCGTGAGAATCACCGGATTCTGCGCTCCGACTGCGCTCATGCAGAACGCCATCTGCCGGCTGCTGGACTACCACCCCCGGCTCGACCTACTCGCCCGCCATCAAGAAACGATCCGGACCAACTTAAAGGCGTGGGGGTACGCGGTGTGCGACGCCCCGGCCACCTTCTTCGTCTATGTCAAGTCGCCTCTCGCCGATGATTTCGCGTTCACCGAGCTATTGGCGGCCCGAGGGGTGCTCGTCACGCCCTCGACGCTTTTCCACGAAACCGGATACATTCGTATTTCTCTCACGGCGAAATCCGAGGCCATCGCCGCGGGCCTCCCGGAGTTCCAACGCGTTTTAGAAGACCTTGCCCAGTACAAGCATGCTTGAGTCGATGACGATGATACACAACTTCTGCTGGGCCGGGGATTCGCCTTGGATGCCCGCGCAGCGCGACTCTACGGCCAGCAGTATCGACATGCTGCCAACCCTACACGGCCAATTCGCACTCGCTCTCACAAGCCCCGAAGACACCACAGTCACGCTAATTCGTGACCGCCTCGGAGCCAACAAACTGTTCTTTGCCCTTCACGAATCGGGAACAGTATTGGTCGCCAACTATCTCATCGACCTCGCCCGTCGCGGTGTCCCGTTCGAGTGCATCTACTCGGTACCGGCTGGCCACTTCATGGAAATAGACCTGCAGCACCGAGCGCTGCGCCTGATCCCATATTTCTCCCCACGCATAGACGACACCGAAAAGGGGCAACTCCGGGCTGTAGTCGCCACGACGATCCGCACACACCTTGACCGCTGGTTCAAGAGATTGGCGGAGCAATTCCACTCCCGCCGCATATTTGTGTGCGTCTCGGGCGGCCTCGATAGTGGCCTCATCGCGGCCTTCGCGAAAAGATATTTTCCCGACGTGACGGCATACACGTTTGGATACACGCAAACCGGCGACGAGTCCACGGAGGATGCCTACTATGGACGCCTCCTCGCCGAACACCTCGAGCTTCCGTTTCGCTTCGTCCCGGCCTCGTCAGACGACGTACTGAAGGCCGTCGAGAGTGCACTCGTATACGGGCAGGACTGGCGTGATTTCAACGTCCACTGCGCGATCGTGAACGAATTGCTCGCACGCGCAATGGCGTCTGATTTGGGCCAGGCAACAGACGGCCTCCCCCCGCTGGTCCTCACAGGGGATCTGATGAACGAGTTCATCGCCGACTATACCCCCGTGGTCTACGGCGGGAGGGAGTATTACCCGTTGCCGAAGCTCGACCGCGCCTCCTTGAGACTCGCCTTGATTCGTGGCTTAGACGCTGGCGATCGAGAGGTCGGCATCTTTGCCAGGCATGGGCTCGATCTCATTCAGCCCTACGGGCTACTCCTCGATCTGTATCTGGCGCTACCAGGCTCTCTCCTTCGCGAGGGGCACGCAAAGCAGACGCTCGCACGCGCAATTGCGGGCGACCTCTTGCCAGATTGGATTTTCCATCGAACGAAGGTCCGGGCCCAGATCGGCAACTCCAAGGAACCCGCCGGCATACTCCCCGTACTCTCAGAGTCCGGCCGCGACGCCGAGTGGATCCAGAACACCTTTCGCGAGCTGCTCGGAATCGAGCACGGCGCATCGCTGAGCCGGTTCATTCGGGCTGGGATCTATCGCTTCATCAACGATTTCCCAAGGCGAACAACCACAAATGGCTATTTTATCAACTAGCATCGCTCCGGCGATCGAGGAGTTCATCCGACGGGAGCATCAGATACCAGACAATGACCCTTTGTACACCCGAGACGCCCACTTGTTCGAATCGGGCTTTGTAGATTCTCTGGGATTTACTCAACTGATTGCCTTCATTGAGTCCACGTTCGAGATGACATTTGACGTCGAGCATCTGTTCAGCGAGGAATTCACGACAATCAACGGCATCAGTGAGGTGATTCACGCACGCCTCAACAACCGACAAGCCAAATCCTCCTGCGCGAACCCCTAACGGGCCGCCTCGGCACTGATCATTCTAGAGCCGACGCAGCTTCACGGGGATATTCGGCTTACAGCGTACCGATGACATAGTTTGGTCAGCGTCTCCTCTAGAGCTCACCCTCCAGTGGTCAGGAATGTTGCCGGGAAAGTGTATGGGAGATGGAATGAGCCGCGCTAGGAGACGTTCGCGACCGATACGCCGGAGAGTCGCATGGCAAGGCCATAATGGAAAACCCCCGTACGCGTCCGGGAAAGAAGAGCCTCTGAAACTCATGTTACTACGGGTTTTCGGAAGAACTGGTCTCGAAGTCACTGCACTGGGTTACGGCGCCATGGAGATTCGGGGGCCGCGAATCTGGGGCGGCCGGTCGGTGACCAACGCACAGGCGGAGGGCATCCTCAACGCCGTTTTGGATCAGGGGATTAACTTTATCGATACCGCCTATGATTACGGGAAGAGCGAGGACTACGTTGGTCGATTCCTCAGCCACCGGCGGAAGGAGTTCTATCTGGCGACCAAGTGCGGCTGTACCGTCGTACCCGCCGGAGATCACGACGAGACACCTCATGTCTGGACTCGGAAAAACCTTCTCCGGAATATCGAGAATAGCCTGCGCCGCATGAGGACGGATTATGTGGACGTCTGGCAGCTCCACAATCCATCGGTCGAGCAGGTACGGGCAGGAGATCTCGTTAAGGTGATGGAGGAGGTTCGAGCCGCCGGGAAGGTGCGGTGGATCGGGGTCTCCTCAAGTTTGCCCGACATTATCCCGTTCATCGAGTGGGGAGTGTTTGGCAGCTTCCAGATCCCGTATTCGGGGCTCGAGCGCCGTCATGAGCAGGTGGTCACCGCCGCCGCACGCGCGGGGGCGGGGACAATCATTCGCGGTGGGGTGGCCCGAGGAGCCCCCAGCCCGCAGCGCTGGATCCGCATTCTACTCGGACTCCGGCGGGGCGATCAGTGGGTAGTGTGGAAGAAGGCCGCGCTGGACGACCTGCGAGCGCCCGGAGAAAGTCGCACCGCCTTCCTTCTCCGTTTTACGCTCTCTCATCCCGATATGCATACAACCATCGTCGGAACCGTGAATCCCCACCATTTGGCTGAGAACGTGCGGGCGGCCGAGGCCGGCCCGCTGTCCCCTGACACGTATGCGGAGGCTAAGCGTCGGCTGGCCGCCGCGGGGGAGAACCCCGTCGAGTCCCGGCGCGATCTGTCATGCGCCCTGCCTCGGTAGGCTTGGGCTAACATGTTCCCTCTAACGCCAGAGGCACGAGCCACATCGGCAAGCCGAATTCGCCCTTCCCCAATTCAGCCCCGGCCGGGCATGCTGTCGAGGTCCGCCAACTACTTGGAGGGGATGGCCAAGCACATGAACCATGCTCGCGAACACCGACAAGGTGTGTCCCGTTGGATTCACTGCCTTCCCACGTGAACTGGAAAGGTGACGATGTTCCGCAGACCGCATAAACGAACGATCCTGCTCGGGCTCGGACTGCTGGTAATCGGTGTGGCGATCGCCGCCGGGGTCTTGTGGTCTCCAGCGGCAAGGAAGGCCCGCCACCTCGAACGCGCCGATCGGTATTTCAGCCAGGAGCAGTACCGGCAAGCTATCATCGAATACCGAAACGTCCTCCAGATCGAGGCGACCAACGCGCGATCTGTCCGGCAGCTTGGCCTTGCTCACTACCAGCTCGGTGAGATGGGGCACGCACTCCGTTATCTTGCGAGATCACAAGAACTCGGGCCAAACGACGTAGGGGTCAGGCTCAAGCTCGCGACGATCTATCTCCTCACCCGGCGGCCGGACAAGCAGCTCGCCGAGCATAAGGTTCCCCGGCGGATGGATATGAGCGACGAAATGCCACGTGGCGCCTTGGGGAAGATCAAACTCCGCGCCGAGGATCTCCGCATCTGAGCCGGGTAGCCGTCGAGCACGAAGTTCTGCGCATCCTGCGCCACAGCGTGCTGCTGGGCAGCGACCGGCCGGTCTCGCTGACAGAGCCGGTGGCGGATCTGGGCCTGGGATTGGACTCCTTGGGGCTGGTCGAATTCGTCGTCGCGTTGGAAAAGACCTTCCATGTCCAGTTCCCCGACACGGTTTGGACGCATCGGGAGCAGCTCACCGTCCAGAGTCTCGTCGATTTCATTCTCGCGTCCAATGCGGTGGCATCGCCCGTCGTCCAAGCACCCCCGCTGCTCCTTCTGGAAACGGGCCCAGCGGACGTTTCCAAGTGGGCCAAGCTAGTCCTGGCGGTTCGCGAACGCGGTGTCTGGCGCGGCCTGCTCTGGGCTGCCTCCCGCTTTTTCGCACGCGTGCTGCGTCTTGTCTATGAACGCCAGACTTACTTCATTGTGGAATTTGATCTGTCCAGGCAGCCGCTCCGTGAGTATGCGGCCCCGGAGGGGGTCGTGTTGCGCGAGCTGACGGCTGCGGACGCCGGCGCCCTCCAAGATTTCTGGAACAAGGAACCCGACAAGTCCGAAATGGGAAGCTTTCGAGAGCGCCCAGACGGCGACTATATCCGGCTCGGTGCTTGGAGTGGGGGCGAGTTGGTCGGTATCGATTGGCTTTCGGGGGCGGGCCACGATGCGCACAAGATACGCCTGAGAATCAGGACACGTCCCGGATCTTGCTGGGGCCAGGGCTTATATGAGGGGAAGATGTATCAGGGGAAGGGAGTGGGCCTGGCTTTGCTGGCACGTTCATTAACCGAAGCTCAGCGGCGCGGCTACGAGAGGCAGGTCACGTACGTCGCCGCCACGAACGCGAGAATGCTCAGCGCGACCATCCATTTGCTCGGCTTCAAGAAGATCGGACACATCCAGACCACGTGGATTCTCCGTCGGCCTTATTCGTCCTGGCAGGTCGGAGAGGAATCCGGTCGCGGCGGAACGGTGGTCGTCTAGTGTCGGGAGGGCCGGGCTTTCCCAGCCTTTTTGCCAAGGGAATCCTCATGGACAGCCGGCGCTTTGAAACATCTGGCGCGCTATGGCGGCTTTTTCATGCGCGGGCGCGGTCGTGGTGGGAACGATTAGCCCTATCGACCACGCGGGGAGAGATGACATTCCGGGACCTCTTTGTGACCGCCGAGAAAGTGGCCGCCGCGTTAGGACGAAGCGGCGTCCACGAAGGCAGTGTGATGGGACTCGTGTTGCCGAACTCCCTGGCTTTCGTCCCGGCGTTCCTCGCCCTCTGCAAGCTGGACGCCACCGTGGCGATGATTTCGCCCAAGTACGGCGCCGGTGAACTGCACGCCATCCGCAACGGCGTACGACCGGACGGCTTCCTGACCACCACCGCGCTCGCGACAGCACCACCTTACAACGGCTGTGGCTCCGGCGCTGCGGTGATCGGTGCCGCGGCGGGGGAAGAACTGGCCCTGGTGGTTTCTCCTCCGGGCGCCGAGGCGCCCCCCACGACCGGGGTGCTCGAGGATACCGCGGTTATCAAGTTCTCTTCCGGGTCCACGGGCGTGCCCAAAGGCATCGCGCTGACCGCGGCGAACCTCATGGCCGAGGCCCGCAACGTGGCGGCCACCCTCGCCCTTACGCCCGAAGACCGCATCTTGGCGGGCGTTCCTCTGTTTCATTCCTATGGGTTCGATCTCGGCGTACTGGCGATGCTGGTCTCGGGCACGCCCCTGCTCCTGCGGGAGTCCTTCGTGCCGCGCCGTGTTCTCGCGGATCTGTCCGCCCAGAGGGTCACGGTCTTCCTGGGCGTACCCGCCATCTACCGCACCCTGGTGGACACCCCCCTTGCTTCCGTGCCGGATTTGTTCCACGTCCGCTACCTGATGTCATGCACGGCCCCCTTGTCGCCTGAGCTGATTTCGGCGTTTCACCAGAGATTCCGCGTGCCGATCTGCCAGCATTACGGCTCGTCGGAGACCGGCGGCGTAACCACCCACGTTCCGGCCGAGGTGCTACGGCGTCCCACCTCGGTCGGCTTGCCGATGAACGGCGTCGAGGTGGAAGTGGTGAACGAGAAAGGGGAAGCGCTGGCGCCCGGCATGGAAGGCGAAGTCGTCGTCAGAAGCGCGGCCGTCGCCCGGGGCTATCTCATGGGGATGCCGGTGGGCGATTCGCCGTTCAGGAGAGGCGCCTATTGGACCGGCGATCTCGGGGTCATCGATGACGAGGGGTTTCTCCATCTGCGCGGGCGCCGGGACACCATCATCAACGTCGGAGGATTGAAAGTATCGCCGCAGGAGGTGGTGCAAGTGCTGGAGGCCTTTCCGGCGGTCCGGGAGGCAGCCGTCGTCGGCCTCAGGAATGCCATGGGTGAGGAGCTGGTCTACGCGGTCGTTACGCTACGCGGTGTCGCGACCGAGGCGGAGATCCTGGCCTTCTGCCGCACCCGGCTCGCAGATTACAAGGTTCCCCGGCGCATCGAGATTCGCGCCGAGATGCCACGCACCCCGTCGGGGAAGATCACGTTGCGCCCCGAGCATATTTCCCCATGAACAGGGACAACGTGGAAAGAGAAGTCGTCCGATGCCTGCGCCAGATTGGCGCGTGGACTTGAGCCGGCTCGCGTTTTGCCTGGCCGAAGCGGGGAGGCGTGGCTACCTCACCCAGTTCACGATAGTTCGGGCGACGAGTGTGAGGAGGGTATTTCGCAGCCCTTCGTCGACGTGGCGGATCGGCGACCGCTCCGGGCGGGGCAGGGTCGTGCTGCTCTAGCTCCAAGCGACGGCCGAGCGACGCGACGCGCGCGCTGGGCTATTTTTGAAATGACGCACATTCATGCAGGTAGATGAGAGGGAGGGAAGATGATGCCTACAAACCAGGAACTCGAGATTGGTGGATCACCCTTGACGATCGAGCAGGCAGACCAGGAATTGGAGATTGGTGGATCACCCTTGACGATCGAGCAGGTCTTGGCGGTCGCAGACAACCGAGACATCCGCATACGGTTGGCGGATCCGTCGCGGGCGCGCATGACCAGAACGTACCGCTATGTCAAGGACACCGTTGAAGACTTTCTGCGGCTGTCCGCGGCCGGGAAGCTCGCGTCGCGGGATCGCCTGATCTATGGCGTGAACACGTCATTCGGCGCCTTGAAAGACATCACCATGACCACGAGCGAGCAGGCGCGACGCCTGCAACAGAATATCGTGGCTAGCCATGCGGCCGGCGTGGGTAGTGCATTCGAAATCCCGATCATTCGCGCCGCGATGCTGTTGCAGGCCCATGCCCTGGCCAGCGGCCGTTCCGGGGTCCGCTACGGCGTCGTCGAGCGGCTGGTCGCGCTTCTGAATCGCGGCATCCATCCCCTCGTTCCTGAACAGGGCTCGGTCGGCGCCAGCGGAGATCTGGTGCCCCTGGCGCATGCCGCGCTGGTTTTGATCGGGAAAGGACGAGCCCAGCATCGGGGCGCGCTCTACGAGGGGACCGAGGTCGAAGCGCTGCTGCGTGACGCAGGCATATGCGATCTTGAGTGGAAGGATCTAAAGCTCGACTACAAAGAAGGACTCGCGCTGGTCAATGGCACCTACACCTCGACCGCCCTTGCCCTCCTCGCCTACCGCCAAGCGGAGACGCTGGTCAAGCATGCCGATATCGCGGCTTGCATGAGCCTGGAGGCCACGCTGGGTCATACGCGAGCCTTCGACCGGGTCGTGCACGAGACGCGGCCGCACCAGGGGATGAAAGACTGCGCCGAGAATTTTCGTACGCTCTTCTCGGTCAGGGACCCTCATACCGGCGAGCCGAGGCTCTCGAGCGAGTTGCTCAACAGGAGCGCGCACGTGCATGATTGCTATTCGCTACGCTGCTCCCCCCAAGTCCATGGCACGGTGCGGGACGCGCTACGCTTCGTGAGGGAAACCCTCGCGGTCGAGATCAATGCGATCACCGATGATCCCATATTTTTCAACCCAGAGGAGCTGGACGGCAGCGACATGAAGCCGGTCGACGGCAGGACGGACAAGCTCCATTTCGAGGAGGGCAGCATGCACGGACAACCCGTTGCGCTGGCCATGGACGTACTCGGCATCGCCCTCACGACCATCGGCGTCATTTCCGAGCGGCGAGTGCAGATGTTGTTGGACAAGAATCACAACGAAGGCCTGCCGGCGCAGCTCGTCAATAACGACAGCGGCACGAACTCCGGGCTGATGATCGCCCAGTACACGGCCGCGGCCCTCGTGGCGGAGAGCAAGACGCTTTCCCACCCGGCTTCGAACGAATCCATTCCGACGTCGGGGAATTACGAGGATCACGTGAGCATGGCCCCGATCGGGGGCCGGAAGGCTCGCACCATCGGCAGGAACGTGCAGAACATTCTGGCCATTGAGTTCCTGTGCGCGGTACACGCCTTATGCTTCAGAACCGGAGTGTTGAGTTCGCCACGATCACCGAACGCCGACGGCGGGGATCACGCGCCAGACGGGCGGATTAGAGGGAGGCCGGCGCCCGGAAGCCTGGCCGCGGTGGAGGCGATACGTCCCGTCATTCGGATGGTTGACTGCAACGACGAAGAGTTGCACGGAAGCATAGCCGCGATTGCCGGGATGATTGGCGACAGGACCATAGCGACGGCTGTCGAGCGGGCTATAGGCACGGTGTTGCTATAACTGTTCCACGGCGCCTCGCGATATCGCAGTTACAGTCGGTTTTCGGGCCGGAGAGTGTATTCCTGGAGTTGACTCCCACCACTCTGTGCCGTACGCATCAGGCGCACAAGCGCGCGGTGAGATGCCGCGCTCGCGGTACTCACACCTACATAGGATCTACAGTGGTGCAGATTCTCCACCCGTGTAAGTGCGGTCTCTGACCGCAAGCTTTCCTCTCGTGAGCCTGCCACGCGGGATCATCGCTAGACAGACGTTGGTCAGTTGCGCGAATGCTTTAAACGGGCGCGCGGCTCACTCAGCAGCGTAAGAGGGAGGAGAAAATGGGTCCATATCGGAAATCCCGGTTTAGCAGCAAACGGTGGCGTGCGCGGGCGCTGCGGTGGCGATGCTGGCTCGACCGGCCCTTCGAGCACCTCCTGAACGTCCGGACGCCCCCCGACCTCGGGCCGGGCGGGAAGCGCGGCAGCCTCGGTGACGGCACCTGTCATGTGCCGTTCCCCTATCTGATGCTCCCATACCTGATGTCGCCGCTGCGGATCTCCGCGACGGATGTCGTGTTCGACGTGGGAGCTGGGGCCGGCCGCGTCGTGTGCTACCTGGCCCGGCGCCCCATCCGGAAAGTCGTCGGAGTGGAGCTCATGCCGGACCTAGCCGAGCGCGCGTCGAGAAACCTCGCGACCCTCCGCGGTCGGCGCGCGGAGACCGAGATCATCTGCACCGACGCCGCGCTGGCGGACTACTCCGGAGGCACAGTGTACACGTTCTACTACCCTTTCGGTCCGGAGACCCTCGAGGCGGTACTAGGACGCATCCGTTCCTCGCTCACCGACGGCCGGACCATCCGTCTGGCGTTTTTCGACGTAGAAGAGGAGCACCGAGAGGTCCTCGCCTCCTGTGGCTGGCTCTGGTGTTACGCGCGTCGCGAGCCGCCGTTCTACATGACGAACGGTGCGTACTGGACGAGCTCGCCGTCTCCCGACCAAGCCCGTCTGGGAGTCCGTTGAGCCGCTCGGCGCGTCTGCGCCTGGCCACCCGCCGGACCTGGGCGCGCCTGATCCGCAAGATCTACGAGGCGGACCCCCTCCTCTGTCCCTGGTGCGGCGCCACGATGAAGGTCATTGCCGTGATCGAGGATGAGGAGGTTATCTACCGAATCCTGGCCCACCTGCACCTGCTGGCTCCAGGGGACGGCCCACCGCCCCCACCCACGGAAGTCGGCTCCGGCGCCCCAGCCAGTGGTGGACCCCGGGAGCTGATCCGGTCTACGACGACCTCGCCTGGGCCGAACCCGCTTGACCCCTTTGTCTGCCACCCCGCCGACGGACCAGGGAAGGCTGCCATCTGCCCGATGGCCTGTATCAGGGAGTGACTGGATGATGGACTCTGTGGCTCTCTCCTGGACGGAACGTCAGGCCCCGGCCACGCCGGCCACGCCCGAGAATGGCCTTTAAAGGCCTAGCTTGGTTTTTACTTGCTCGACAAAGCGGTCCTTCACCTGAGACGAGGTGTCGACGTAGTGCTCCGCGGCAATCTCGGATTTCGCGCGCGAAATCTCAATCGCCAACCCCAAGAGACCCCCATCTATCCCTGGGCTGTCGGTGCAGTTTCGGGGCAAGGCGCTACACCGCCGCATGCGTGAAGCCACCGCACGATTCGTCGACTTCTGGAACCGTCCATCACTGAAAACCCAATGGCGCCTGGGCAAGAGGAAGGTATAGACCATAGTAACGGTGCGCTTCCCGTGGATGAAGGGCAAGTGGTGCCGCGCCATCGGATCGCGTCGAACCCTGACTGCTGAGGCTGCCGGACGGCCTCACGGGCGCTGGCGACTAGGGAGGAGTTGATGAAGCTGAAGGCGGATCTCCATAGAGCGCGTAGGCGAACGATCCTGCTCGGGCTCGGACTGCTCCTCATCGCTGTGGCGATCGCAGCCGGGCTCCTATGGTCTCCGGGGGCACGGAAGGCCCGCCATCTCGCCCGGGGCGATCGGTATCTCGGTCAGGCGCAATACCGGGAAGCTGTCATCGAATACCGAAACGTCCTCCAGATCGAGGCGAGCAACGCGCGCGCGATCCGGCAGCTTGGCTTCGCTCACTACGGGCTCGGTGAACTGGGGCACGCATTCCGCTATCTCGCGAGGTCGCAGGAACTCGGGCCAGACGACGTAGGGGTTCGGCTCAGGCTCGCAACGATCTATCTCCTGACCCGGCAGCCGGAGAAGGCCCGGGAGCAGGCAGCGTCCGTTCTTGAGAAAGAGCCGAAGAACCTCGAGGCGCTCGGCCTGCTGGCGGGGGCGGCGAACACACCGCAGGAAATTGACGCCACGGTCCGTCGCCTCGAGGAAGCGCGCGCTGACCTCGGCGATAAAGCGAAGTTCCACCTCGCGCTTGGGACCCTGTATGTTCGGCAAGGGAACGTGGCTGGCGCGGAGCGAGCCTTGAAGGAGGCTGTGGCCGTGGAGCCGAAGTCGATCGAGGCGCATACGGCCCTAGGCGATTTCTACGTGGCCAAGCGCGACGTGGCGCAGGCTGAGCGAGAGCTCAGGGCTGCCGTCGACCTCGCGCCTGTCGGGTCGCCAGCGCGGATCAAGCTCGCCGATTTCTATCTCCGGGCGCGTAAACCTGAAGAGGCCAAGCGCCTTCTCGCGGAAATTACCGAGAAGGCCGCCGACTATCTCCCGGCCTGGAGCCGCCTCGCCGAAATTGCGTTCAATGAGGGGAATGTTGACGAGAGCCTCGAGGCCATTCAGGTCATCCTGAAGAAGAATGCGTCAAGCCTCGAGGGGCTTTTCCTCCGGGGGCGGGTATATCTGGCTCAGCGCAAGACCACTGAGGCAATCCAGGATTTTCAGAAAGTCTTAAAGTTCGAGCCAAGGTTCGCGCCTGCCCACTACCAACTGGCCCTAGCGTACCTCCAGGTCGGAAATCCCCAGCAGGCGAGATGGAGCTTGAAGGAGGCAATAACCATCGACCCGAACTTCACGGAGGCCACCCTTCGCCTGTCCGAACTCAACATTCAAGCGCGGGCTCCCCAGCCGGCGATTGAGGCCCTGGAAACGCTCATCGGAAAGCAGCCGAATGAAGTCCAGGCGTACTTGCTCCTGAGCTCGGCATACCTGGCCAAAGGGGAGCCCTTCAAGGCAACCGGTGCCTCCCGAAAGATTGTGGCGCTCGCGCCCAAGGATCCCAGGGGGCCGTATCTAGTTGGGGTCAGTCTTCTGGCACAGGGGAAGAGGGCAGAGGCTACGCAGCAGTTCGAGGCCGCGCTCGCCCTGGCTCCCGTGTTCGTCGAACCGCTGACCCACCTTGTGGCCATAGCCTTGGTCGAGAAGAAACCACAAGCGGCCCTCGAGCGGGTCAAGCAGCAGATCTCCCGAGCGCCAAAGTCGGCAAGGCTGCAAGATCTTCTGGGTGGGATCTATGTGGCCCGTGGCGAGGCGAAGCTGGCCGAGGCAGCATTTCTCAGGGCGCTCGAGCTGGAGCCAACTCTGGTTGGCGCCTATCTGTCCCTCGCCCAACTCTATGCCGCCTCCGGGAAGTACGACGAGGCGCTGGCGAAACTACACGACGCTCTGAAGGCGAATCCGAAAAATCTGGCTGCGCACATGCGCGCCGGCATGCTCTACGAGCGCAAGGGGGACTTCTTGAAGGCTCAGCAGGCGTACGAACAGGCCTTGACGGTCAACCCCCGGTTTGCCCCCGCGGCGAACAACCTGGCATATCTGTACTTGGAGCGGGGCGGCGACAAAGACAAAGCGCTCCAGCTGGCCCAGATTGCGAAGGAGGTCGTTCCAGACGACCCCTACATCTCGGACACGTTGGGATGGATCCTCTACAAACGCGGGGTCTACCAGCGGGCGCTTAGCCTGTTGAAGGAGAGCGCCGCCAAGCTGCCTGAGAACCCTGAGGTCCAGTACCACCTCGGGATGGCCTACTACAAGGCGGGCGATAAGGAGAGCGCCAGGAGGGCTCTGGCCAAGGCGGCCGGGTCGCTCGCCAGCTTTGCCGGCAGGGACGAGGCCAAGAGAGTGCTTTCTGAGCTCAAGTAGGGGGCCCTGCCGTGGATTGCAAGGTTGTGAAATCCGCCGTCGCCTTGTATGCATTGCCTTGCAGAATTGGTCGCCGCGTAAAATCGTAACTCTCTGAAACATAAGAAGTATTTCCGCCCCGGCGTCCGGTACGGTTCTTGCTCATAGGATGGTAAAATTCGAGGTGGGCGCCGGAAGCACCGGTCGATAATGCGTCTGAAAGGACGGAGGCGAACGATGAAAACAGTGAGTGCTGTCATCTTAGCCGCCCTGGTTGTGGTGGCCCTGCTGTTTAGCACCACTCCGGCTGGAGCCTATTCCTTTTACTACTCGGGCGACGGTCTCAGCGCTGAGGCTGAGTTTATCGTATCGGGTTCGAACCTCATGGTGACGCTGACCAACACCTCGACGGCAGATGTCCTGTCCCCTTCGCAAGTCCTAACGGCCGTATTTTTCGACCTCACGGGCAATCCCACTTTAACCCGCGTTTCCGCTCTCCTTACCGCGGGCACCCCGGGCAGCAGCGTTCTGTTTGCTCCTAGCTCGGCAGTCTCGGGATCACTCTCGCCCAGCGGACCAAACGTTGGGGGCGAGTGGGCCTATGCAACGGGTCTTTCCGGCACGCCGGGAGGCGCCACTCAGGGTATCAGTAGTGCCGGATTGGGCCTTTTCGGACCTGGCGATCGGTTCGACATCGGCTCGAATCTGCAGGCCACGGATACTCCAGACGGGGTCCAGTACGGCATCACCTCAGCGGGGGACAACCCCATCATAGGTAATGCCGCCGTAACAGGCAGCAACGCCCTTATCAAGAATTCTGTTACGTTCACACTGAGTGGCTTACCCGCTGGCTTCCCCGTGGGCATCGAAAGCTTTTCCAACGTGAACTTTCTGTACGGAACGAGTCTGGCCGTTCCGGAGCCCTCTACCCTCATCCTCCTTGGCTCCGGTCTCGTAGCCGTGGGGGTCTTGGGACGGAAGAGACTATCGAAAGGGCTCAGGACCTAGAATCTGAAATCCGCCCCACCCACCGACCTCCAGTAGTAATCCCTGCTGCGCTACTCTACAAATTCGCGCTCAGTTGAAGCTGTGCCGTGTTCGTCCTGACGGACCCCCCTACTTCCGCCTTCCCTGCCGCTTGAAGCTCGCCGTGACGGAGGTGTCAGCGGTCAGGGTCACCGTGCAGCTGCCCCGACCGCTGCAGCCGCCGCCGCTCCAGCCGGCGAAGGTGGATCCCAGCTCCGGCGTCGCGCTCAGCGTGACAACGGTGCCGCCCGTATAGGGCTCGAAGCAGTCCGTCCCGCAGCTGATCCCTGTCGGTGAGCTCCCTACACTCCCACTGCCGCGCCCGGCCCTGCTCACCGTGAGAGTGAAGGCCTGCTGCGCTACACTCTGCTGCGTGAGGGTGGCAGTGACCAGGGTGGTGGCAGTGACGACCACCGTACACGAGCCCGTGCCACTACAGCCGCCCCCACCCCACCCATCGAAGGAGGAACCTGCCGCCGGCATGGCTGCCAGCGTCGCGGAAGTGCCGCTCGGGTAGGGCTCGGAGCAGTCGCTCCCGCAAGTGATCCCGGCGGGCGTGCTGGCCACCGTCCCGCTGCCGGTGCCCGCCTTAACGACCGAGAGGGCAAAGTCTTGGGGAAGAGTGCCACAGGCCTCGTTGGAGTACGGCGAGTCGCCGGCCGTGTTAAAGGCTCGCACTTGATAACAGTAGGTGGTGCCGCCGACCAGGCTGGGATCGGTATAGGAGGTGACGTTCGTCCCTACCGTGGCAATCTGAGCATACGTCCCGCCGGTCCCCGTCTTCCGCTCGACCTTGAAACCGTCCTCACCACTGGACATGTCCGTCCAACTCAAACCGAGCTGGCCGGCGTGGGATTCGATACCCAAGGCCATGACCGCGAGCAGGGGCGCGACGATCTGAAACACCCCTCGACAGAGCTTTTGAAACATGGCTGCCTCCTCTGCGGAAGACCACCATGTTCCCGGGGAGCCTCACTCCCTTCCTTCGGTAGCCCGGCGGTCAGGCTCGAGGCCTGATCCGTGGCTTTGCGTCCCCGCCTCGCGGCGGGTTTGCCTTTATCGGGAAGGGGTCTCCGCTTCACATAGAGGCAGCAACTGGGATGCCAGAAGGGGGTTTCAGGGAAGTGTCAGCGCCAAAGTCCTTTTCAAATTGCAGCGTTGAAGCCCGCGGACTGAAATTCTGACGCTCAGTTTGACAGGCGGGAAAGAGTCCGCCACGTAACGCAAGCGGCGTCATCTTGTCAACATCCCTTAGGGGCATAACCTCCATCATGGGAGCCTCGGCGCAAAATCGCTGTCAGAGGGGATTGAAGTGAAGACCCAAAATGTGAAAAACATTTTCAATATGTATGACGGACCGCTTCTTTGCTCCCGGTCAAAACCTCACCAGACTCTCACAAAAATAAGTATTTTCATCGGTGGAGCCTCTTGGCAGCACGTTTGCGTAAGGTCTATCTGATGATGCTTGTCTGTTACTGCCCGAGTCGGTCAGCCTGATGGAACTGAAGGCGGATTTACATCTTCACACCCGGGAAGGGGACGGGTTCATCGCGTACGATGCCCGGGGCTTGATCGACCGGGCTGCGCGGGAAGGCTTCCAGGTCCTCAGCATCACGAACCACAATGTCCTCACGTTCAGCGAGGACCTGGAGGCCTACGCCCGGGAGCGCGGGATCCTCCTGATTCCCGGCGTCGAGGCCACGATCGAGGGGAAGCACGTCCTCATCTACAATCTTGACGTCCCTCTGGAGCGGATCCGCACCTTCGCCGACCTCCGGCGCCTCAAGCTGCCCGAGTGGCTCGTCGCGGCTGCCCACCCGTTCTTTCCCGCCTCGTTCTGCTTAGGAAAGCAACTCCTCAAGGAAATTGACCTCTTCGACACGATCGAGTTCAGCCACTTCTACACCCCGCGAATTGACTTCAACCGACCGGCGGTCAGGCTCGCCCGGGAGGTCGGCCTGCCGCTGCTGGGAACCTCGGATAGCCATTTGGTACAGCAGTTCGGAACGACCTACTCTCTCATCGAGGGAGAGTCGACGGTCGCATCCGTCCTAGCGGCAATCCGAAAAGGACAGGTGCAAGTGGTGAGCCATCCCCTGACCTTTAGCCAATGCGTGGGAATCGGGATAAGGATGATTGCGGGCGACCTGCGCTCCTTCGCCGCATCCCTTGGTGCGCGGGTGCGGCGCCGGGCGGTCGTCGCCTCCGTAGCCCGATCCACCTCCCTGCGTGAGTCGTTGAAACCTCCCGCTCACGTTGACCGATGAAGACGCAGGTCGACGATGAGGTCCGTTGCAGCGGGTTTGCCATCACCCGACCGGAGGACTGATGAGAATTCTTGTCATCGATGACGAGCCACTGGTTGCCGGCATAGTGGCGGAGGCTCTCCAGTTTGAGGGCCACCACGTCATCGTCGTGGGCAGCGGGGAAGAAGGGCTCCGGACGATCGAGCAGAGCCCACTAGACGCCGTCTTTCTCGACATCGTGATGCCCGGCATGGATGGAATCGAAGTGTTACGGCGAATACGAGCGCGGGACCCCTATCTCCAGGTCATCATTCTCACAGGGTGGGCGAGCGACAGCCAGATCGACGAGGCGAGACGACTGGGCGTGACCGACATCATTTCGAAACCGGTGGCACTGAGGAATCTCAGCCGGGCCCTTAGTCGGACTGGGCCGATCTAGCCTTCTTCGACAAGAAGTCTTCCAGCCGGAGCGTGCGCTCCCTCGCGCCCCTTCGCTTCGAAATCATTGGAGCTGCAGTCCGGTCGGCGCCGCGGGCGGTGTAACGGCGGGGTTGAAGGTGGCGGTGACCGTGGTCGCGGCGGTCAGGGTCACCGTGCACGAGCCGGTGCCCGTGCAGCCTCCACCACTCCAACCGGTGAAGGTGGAGCCCGCACTGGGACTGGCGCTCAGAGTGATCGAGGTGCCACTGGTGTAAGGTTCCGAGCAGTCCGCCCCGCAGGTGATCCCGGCCGGCGCGCTGGTGACCGTGCCAGTGCCTGTCCCTGCCTTGCTGACCGTGAGGGTGAAGGTTTGCAGGGTAAAGGTGGCCGTGACCGTGGTGGCCGCGGTCAGGGTGACCGTGCAGGAGCCGGTGCCCGTGCAGCCCCCGCCGCTCCAGCCCGCAAAGGTGGAACCGGCGGCCGGAGTGGCCGTCAGGGTCACGGCAGTCCCGCTGGCGTAGCTTGCCGAGCAGGTCACCCCGCACGTGATCCCCGCCGGCGTGCTGGTAACTGTCCCACTCCCGGTCCCCGCCTTGCTCACCGTGAGGGTGAAGGTTTGCAGGTTAAAGGTGGCCGTGACTGTGGT
>CAZNWB010000003.1:0-2650 GCA_964576535.1 uncultured bacterium
CCTACAGGCGGGCGAGGGCGTAGTCGTCGAGGTCCACGCGGATGTATTTCGCCAGGAGCGGGTGCACCTGCTCGACTTCCTTGAAGACCTGCTGGGCGATGTGGCGATAGGAGATGTGGCCCTGCTTGGCGGAGCGAAGCTGGACGAAGTGGTGGATCTCCCGCAGGTTCCAGGTGAACAGGACCCGCTTCCGGAACGCCAGGGGCAGGACGTACTGCGCCTCCCGGGGGAACTCGGCCTCGATCGCCCGGTACGCCTCCTGCGCGTGGGCCATGCACTCATCATACTTGGAGAGGAGGCCGTAGCGGATGATCTCGGGTGGCGTGCTGTACCCGTGGATGGGTCCCAGCTCCTGGGGGGTCTGGGTGCACATCCGATGCCGCTGGATGTCTCGGAATGCGCCGAAGTCCACCAGGATGTCGAAGGTGTAGGTCAAGTGCTCCAACGCCCGGAGCGGCTGGTCGTGCTTCCCGCGGCGCTTCAGGTACTCGTCAATCACCCGTTCCTTCTCCTCGCGGGAGAGCTTCCTCACCCGCGCCCGCACCTGGAGGAACGGATGGCCCGTGTAGCCGTAAAGGATGGCCGCGACCAACTGCTCCTCGACGTCCTCCGGATACCGGACCAGGGTGACGTCGGGCGCCTCCTCGGGCACATAGCCGGCGAAGTGCTCGACCGCAAGGGCTTCCATTGTCTCCCGGGTTTCCCCCATGTATGCATTGTAGTCGGCGTACTTGATCAGGGTGGGGATGATCGTCTGCGCCTCGTCCTTCATCAGGCTGCCGATCTCCTGAGCCTCTTCCAGCGGGTGGGACAGGAGCTTGGTGATCAGGTACTCCAGCAGGCGTCCGTTGATGGTCAGCCCGATATTGGTCAGGGTGGCCGCGGGCAGGACGTAGCGGAGGATATCGCAGCTCTTCGCCTTGCAGGCCGTCTCGTAGCCGCGCTCGGTCTGTTTCTCTTCGCGCGGCGTCTCGCGCTTGATGGCCGCCACGACGGGCTCGCCCAACCGGGTGTAGGTCTCCAAGAGGAAGCCGCAGGTCTCGCTGTAGAGCCGGGCGTGGAGCGAGGTCAACAGGCACGGCACCCGGTAGAACTTGTCCCGGTCGAAGACCACGTACCGCGTGGACTTCTCCGTGTACGAGGCCAGGCGGGTATCCTCGATGATCTTGCTGGCGACGATGGAGACGTCCTCGATGGCGAGATGCGCGACCGCGTGCTCCGCCACCGAGGCGTGGCCGTACCCCACGACCCACTTCTCGTGGAACTCCTTGGCCTTCTGCCGGGCGAGAGCCAGTTCGTCCCGGTCCGTGGTGGCCCACTGCAGCCGCTCCTCCAGGTCCAGGTCCTTCTCCTGGATGAGCTTCAGGAGGTTCCGCCGGAGGCTCTCCCGGCTGCGGCTGTAGTAGGCGAACAGGACCGCCACCACCTCTTCCGGGAGGTTCTTCAGGGCGAAGATGGGCCGGTCCACGTTGGTCACGTAGGGCCGCAGGATCGCTTGCTCTTCCGCCGTAAAGACCTCAGTCATGTTCCAGACCTAATCTTCCGGGGGCTCGAGGTCTTCCAGATCCTCCTCTTCCTCCTGGGCCTCCGCCATGAGGGCGAGGAACTCGTCGTACCACTCGGTGCGGTGCTGCAACAGGAAGGCGACCCCGTCCTTGATATACGCCAGGCGGACCTGGCCCGTGCTTCCGATGAACCGCTCGAACTCCTTGATGCGCGCCCGGTCCCCGTTGGTGGACCCCGGTCCGGCGTTCCCCTCCAGCCACCCCGCCAGGTCCTGAAGATCTTCTGCCTCCAGGGCCGCGCGGCCCAGGAAGATCGTGCGCGCGCCCTCCGCCTTGGCGATCATCAGGAGCCCGAGCCAGTCATCAGGGTCCCCCTGCCACCAGACGGCCGGCAACTCCTCGCCGATGTACCCCGGAAACACCAGCAGGCCTTGCTGGGTCGCCGTGGCTTTGATTTCCTCATACAGCCCGGAGAGATCTGTCGTGCCAGGCATCTCAGTCGTCCCTACTCCCACGCCACATACACCGTGAGGTCCTTGCCCTGCGAGGGGATCTTGACGAAGCCCTCCCGCCGCCCGTGGGTCACGATCTCCCGCAACACCTCCACGTCCTGCCTGCAATACTCGACCACCCGCTGCCGCTGCTCGGGCTCCCCGGACCGCCACCATCGCACCGCATCCAGGCCCGAGCCGGTCTTTCCCTTGCCCAGGGTGGCCTGGGCCAGGCTTTCAAGCTTCACCCGGAATCCCAGCCGGCGTTTCAGATCCTGGAGCAGGTCGAGGCTCTTCCCGTGCAGCTCGCGAACATCGCCGTAGGCCGCGAGCACCTCCAGATCGAAGCGGAGGCCGTTGAACGTCACGATGCGGTCGAAGGCGTGCAGCTCACCGATGAGCCGCCCGGCATCCGGCTCGTACCACTCCCGGTACTCGTTGGACGCATCCCACGTCACGGCCACCGAGAGGCCGAATGCCCGGATGTTGTCCCAGCCGCCCGGTACCTCGTCGGCAAGATGCTGGGTCTCCGTGTCCAGATAGATCTCGGCCATGACCAGCCGCCTCGGACTTTCGAGCCGATCCTAGTACGGCGTTGGTAAGAAGAGCAAGAGGGAACTGGCGGCAATGCAAAATCTCAAACCGACAATGTAA
>CAZNWB010000003.1:2750-8052 GCA_964576535.1 uncultured bacterium
GTCGAGGAGTTCCTCGCCGGCGATGATGTCTTCCGCGGCCAGCGTGCTGAGGAGATAGTGTCGGACGCGGTACGTCAGGTGGTCGTCCTTCTCCAGGCCGCCGGGTCTCAGCACGACCCCGTACCGGTTCCTGGATTGGTCCCGGGAGATCACGCCGCGGTGCAGGTCCTCCTCAACCCGCATGATGGAGCGCTGAAATGGAAGTGCCCAGCCGCCTCCCCCCGGGCTTTCCAGGAGAACGCGATGGCCAGGGCGAAGGCGCAGGGTGACGCGGCCGGGGCCGGCCCGTTCCTGCACCCCTTCTTCCGGCGTCAGCAGGACGAGGCGGGGGCCGGCCGCGCGCATCCCGCCTCGAAGACCCGGGGGGCGTGCCGGCAGCAGGACATCCATCTCCGCCCGGCCCTCGAGCAGCTCCAATTCCATCGCGGCCCCCAGGCCGCCGCGGTACTGGCCGGGACCCGCCGAGTCGGGACGCGCCTCACAGCGCACCACGCGGAGGGGCACCGCCCGCTCGATGGACTCCACCGAGGGGAGGCAGAGCGGCTGGAAGGCGGGCGCGGCGTGGGTCATTCCGTCGCCGTAGACCGACGCGCCCGATCCGCCGCAGAGTTCCAGACGCATCCTGTACCGGGTGCCGTCCGCGCGCTCCCCATGCAGCTCCACGAGGACGGGGCCCGCGTCCGGAGAGTGCGCCAGGTGCGGGACACGGTCGGCGAACGCCGCCAGGACCGCGTCCGCCAGCGCCTGCGCGCCGACAGACCGCGCCACGCCCACCGGCAGGCTGGCAGGCGCGTGCCCCCAGGCGGGCTCGATCTGGACCGCATCCGCCCAGCCACCCAGGACACTCGTGGCCCGCACCTCTGCTGCCAGGATCTCCCGGAATGCCGACCGGACCGCGGCCCGCGCCAGGGCGGGTGTGAGGGGCGGCTCCGGCGTGCCCTCTCCGGTCCCCACAGAGACCACCGCCCGGTCTCCCTCGGCCCTGACACGGACCGTGAAGGGCGAGATGCGCCCCTCGACCGCCCCTCCCTCCAGCTTGTCCAGAATGCCTCGCAGGCTCCGCCGGCAGCCCGCACCCAGGGTGTCCCAAACCAGGGCGAGGTCCTCGAGTCCGTGACGATCCACGAGCTGCTGCATCACCATCTGTCCCGCGAGCAGCGAATGGACCTGGGCCCGGATGTCTCCCAGGCACTCTGCCGGCTCCTCGGCATTCGCCGCCAGGAGATCCAGGAGTTCCCCCTGGATGCGTCCGGCCTGACCCACCCGGGTCCAGGGAAGGACCAATCCCTCCCGCCGCAGACTCTCGACGGGGGCCAGGGTGGCCCGGCCCAGCGCGGGATGCGTCGCCGTCACCGCGACGAAGCAGACCGCACTGCCGTCCCGGACCACCGGGACCGCCAGGACAAGCTCTTCGAGCCCTGCGGCCCCACAGCCTGGGTCGTTCGTCCAGTACAGCGTCTCCGGCTCGAGGGCCCGACCCGCCGCCGCCTGCTGGCGGACCAGGACGGCCAGGGCCTCGGAGGCGACCTCGAGGAGCAGCGGGTGGCCCTCCCGCCCGCCGATGATCAGGCATCCCGTCGGGCCGTAGAATCCCGCGGCGCTGGCGCCGTGCCGCGCGATTGCCGCCGACGAGGCCCCCTGGCGAAGCGTCGCATCCATCGCCCAGGCGGCCTCTTCCAGTTGCGCCCGGACCTCCAGCAGAAGGCCCGGCCTCACCTCACCCGACACAGGCTTTTCCTCGGTTCTGAATGACCACCGGCCAAGTCGATGCGTTCATCAGTTGTCGGCTGTCAGTCGACGACGGAAAACTCTCCTCCCCCTGGAGGGGGGAGGACACCCAGGGGGTACCCGGTGGGGGTGGTATCCGCGAACCTCTCACCCCCATCCCCGCCTTCCCCCACACCCAGAGGGTACCCGGGGGAAGGGGTAGCTCTCGCTTCGCCTGCAGGCGGGGCCCCATCCTCTGGGATTGCCGATTGGTCAAATTCGAAATTCGGGCACCCTCTGGGTGTTCGACATTCGAACTTGGCGCTTGGCGCTCGGCGCTTGGCGCTTAGCTCGCGGTCTCCAGGATCAGATTCCCGAACTCGTCCACGCGGTACGGGACGGCTTCCGGGACAAAGGCGCTGGCCCCGGGGAGCACGATCAACGCCGGACCGGCCGCCGCGACGCCGATCGGCAGGGATTCCACCGCAACCTCGGGGATTCCCTCCTCCCCCCGACCTGTCTCACGGGAGGGCGCGGCCACGTGACGCTCCCGCCCCCGGGCAAACGTCGCCCGAAGGGAATCACCCAAGGCGATGGGTGACCCGCCCTCCTCCAGCACGGCGAGAAGACGCATGACCCTGACGGTC
Source organism: uncultured bacterium (assembly GCA_964576535.1). Lineage (GTDB taxonomy): Bacteria > Methylomirabilota > Methylomirabilia > Methylomirabilales > 2-02-FULL-66-22 > 2-02-FULL-66-22. Next base: position 5,105 of record CAZNWB010000003.1, read on the forward strand.
TCCGGAAGGGGACGGATCCCGTAGGCCCGCTCCGTGAAGGCGTGGTACCGGCGGATGCGCTGGGCGGTCGATTCTCCCGGGTCTCGAACCGGCAGCATCTCCTCGTGGACGCTCTCGCCGCGGCCAAGGATCAGCGCCAGCCGAAGCGTGCCCCTCGGCCGGTCGGGAAGGGCGGCCCCGATCAGCTCCCGGAGTCGCTCCGGCGTGAGGCTGGCCAGGGTGGCATCCGCCGGGATCATCCCGATCCGTGCCGGTGGGCAGAGCAGGCAGCCGAGCGCCGAGAACCCCGCCGCCAGGTACGGGACGACGACCCGCCCGAGCCCGAGTTTACGGGCCACGCCGGCGGCGTGGACCGGGCCGGCGCCGCCAAAGGCGATCAGCGTGGCCTCCCCCGGGGACACACCGCGGGACGCCAGTTCGGTCCGGAGGAACCCGACCATCCGAGCCTCCGTCACCTCGAGCACGACCCGCGCCGCGTCCACCGGATCCAGACCCAGCGCCGGACACACCTCGGCCAGCATGGCCTGGCGGGCCGGTCCCGCATCCAGGGGCGGCAGGCCCAGGTCGGTCCGGTCGCCAACCAGCCGCCCCAGGAGCAGGGTGGCATCCGTGACCGTGGGCTTGCGGCCCCCCTGGCCGAAACACGCCGGGCCCGGGAAAGCCCCGGCGCTCTCCGGGCCGACCTGCAGTGCGCCGGGCATGGATTCATCCATCCACACGAGGCTGCCTCCGCCGATCCCCGCACTGTGGATGGCCACGGAGGGAATGGCGACGGTCAAGCCGAACTCCGGGGTGCGGCTGCCGGAGAGATCCGGCTGGCCGTCCTGGATGATGGCCACGTCGAAACTGGTGCCGCCCATATCGGCCGTGACGGCGGCCGGAAGGCCCAGGAGCGCGGCCAAGCGCCCCGCCCCCGTGGCACCGCCGGCCGGGCCCGAAAGAATCGTCTGGAGGGGACGAGGCCGGATCTCTTCGGGCGTGCACGAGCCCCCCGCAGACTCGATGAAGCGGAACGGGGCCGTGATGCCCGCCTGGCGGAGCACCCGCCCCAGGCTCTCAACGTATCCCGCCATGAGCGGCGTCAGATACGCCGCCAGCGCCGCCGTGGCGGTCCGCAGCCGCTCGTCCGGGAACGGGCATGCCTCGCTGCCGAGGACCACGTGGCCGGCCGGCCAGAGGCTGTTCAGGATCTCGCGGGCCCGCCGCTCGTGGATGCCGTTTCGGTCCGCATGCAGGAAGGCGATGGCCAGCGCCTCCACACCCTGGTCGCGGAGCGCCTCCCCCGCCGCCTTGACCTCCTCCTCCCGCAGCGGCTCGAGGACCGCGCCGGAGGCATCCAGCCGCTCCCCCACCTCCCGGCACCACGGCCGGGGGACTAGGGGATCGAAGGCCGCCTGGCGTCCCAGGACGCTTCGGCGCGACCCGTCGCGCAGCTCCAGGACGTCCCGGAATCCCGCCGTCGTGAGCAGACCGGTCCGCGCCCCCTTCCGCTCCAGCAGCGCATTCGTGGCCACGGTGGTACCATGGGCAATCTCGGCGATGTCGGACGCGGGGATCCGGCTCTTGCGCAGGACCGCCGACAGCCCGAGGGCGATGTCGGCAGGCGTGGTCGGGACCTTGTGAAGGGACAGCGTCTCCTCCCCTCCCTCCCAGAGGATGAGATCCGTGAACGTGCCGCCGACGTCAACCCCGATGCGGAACCGCCCGTGGCTCATGACCTCGATCCAAAAGTGTCAACCGCCAAGGCGCCAAGAACACCATGATTTCATGGCAACTGGGCGATCCGGCAATTCGGCACTCAGGGGTTCCAGGTTGCCAGATTGCCAAGTTGCCTGATTCCCGATCTTGGCGACCTTGGCCGTCCCCGGAAACGGGCGGCATGATACGCGGTCCCGCGGATTCCCGCAAGCGACAACACCGGGGAGGATCGTCGGCTGGCCACAGCCCGCGCCGGAAGGGGTCGTTGCATGCCAGCGATTTCCTTGACAGGGCCCGGCATCCCCGCTACGCTTCCGCCGGTCCGCAGGCGTCAGAGGGAATCCATGGCGAAAATCCTCGTGGTGGATGACGAACTCCTGCTCCGGGTCATGCTCAAGGATGCCCTGGAAGGGGCGGGGCACGCGGTCGTGCTGGCAGAGAACGGGCGGGTTGCCATGGATCGCGCCAAGGCGGATCGGCCGGACCTGATTCTCATGGACATCATGATGCCGGATCTCGACGGATACGACACGTGCAAGCTGATGAAGGCGGACCCGGCCCTCACCGGCCTGCCGGTCATCCTCATCTCTGCGACCGCCGAGCCGAGAAGCGTCGTTGATCGCGCCAAGCAGGTAGGTGCCGTGGCGGTGCTGTCCAAGCCGGTGCCCGTGGACAAGCTCCAACAGGTGCTGTTGCAGACGCTCAAGCCTTCCAGACCTTGATCCGCTCGCAGCGGGCCTCGCGTTTCCCATGATCTCCGATCGGCCAGAGAGCTCACGGCTCATGGGGCTCTTCTGCCACCCATCCCCCCTGAGCGATCAGGCATCAGCCCAGATCCCCGGCGTGTTTCAACCCAGGCAGGCGCGCCGATCGCGCCAGCGAGCCTGAGGCGGGAGCAGCCCATGGCGAGGTCGAAGGCAAAGACCTGGGGCCTCATCGCCCTGCTGGTGATCCTCGCGCTGATCGTGGGCGGGATCATCGGATTCCGGATCGCCACCGGGATCCTCAAGGGCAAGGTGGTGGAGGTCCTGGGGCCCGGCAGCGAGGTCAAGGAGATCCAGGTCGGCTGGTCCGGGGTGGAACTTCACGGGCTTCGCATCAAGGGGGCCCGGGGATGGCCGACCACGGACGCCCTGCGGGCCGAGGGCGTGGGGACACTCGGCCGGAAGGGAGTGGAGGCGGCCGGCGAGGCGGCCAAGGGTCTGGGCGGCGCCCTGCAGCAGCTCTTCGGCGGTAAGCGCCGCTAACCG
>CAZNWB010000003.1:8152-31439 GCA_964576535.1 uncultured bacterium
CTACTTCGGCTGGCCGGTTTCGCGGTCGGTGCAGGGCTTGGCGAGGTACTGCCTCGCACTCTCGCTGCCCAGGTCCGCGGAGAGCCCGAGGTACCGACGGGCCTGGTCACACCTGCCCGTTCGAAAGTACGCGAACCCCAGGTTGGACAGCAGGGCCTTCCGGAAGGCCTCGTGCCGCCCGTAGAGCGCCGGCGCCGCCTCCACGCGGGCTAGCGCCTGGGCCAGGGGGACGAGGGACGCCGCGTAATTCCCCCCATCCAGGAGCGCCCACCCCAGCCGCCCCAGGGCGAAGGTCCGGTTAAACTCGTCCACCTTGCCGGGCTCGGCCAGCACGACCTCCAGGAGGGGCGTCAGGTCCCGGTTCAGGCGGGGATCGCTCACCTTCACCTCGTTCTGGCGCGCCCGAACCTCCGCATACGTCGGCCGGACCCCCAGCCGTGTCAGGAGCTGCGCATTCAGGGCATTGATCGTCGGCTGGATCGTGGGATCCGTCTCGTCCCCCAGCGAGGCGGCGACGGCCGTGGAAGAGATCAACCCGCCCCCTTCCTCCACGTACTGCTCCAGCAAGATGTCGTCCCGGAGAATCGCCCGAGCCGCCTCCAGCGCCACCTGGGCCGAGATGATCCGACCCAGCTCCTGGCCGACGTACGTGATGAACCGGGGATCCCTGGGAAGGTCGCCGTGGCTGAGGCTCAGCCGCCGGAAGTCGCGCGCCCCCTGGGCGAAGCCCTCGTTCTTGGCGCTGGCGCTCGGCACCCGGCCGTCGCCGGGTCCGTCGAAGGGAAATTCCACGCGGAAGCCGCCCCCCTCCACCCGCCGCACCAGAGCCTTCAAGACCGTCCGGTGGTCCGCGGCGTAGAAGAAGGTCACCGGCAGCCTGAGGCGGTTCAAGTTCAAAGAGCCACGGAAGTCGACCGCGGCCTTCAGGACCGGCTCCAAACGCCGAAAGAACTCCCCTGCGGGTATCCCGAGGTCCTCCCAGGGCGTGCCCAGCAGATGCCGGCCGAAATCCGTCCGCCAAAAATCCACCGAGAAGTAGTTGCCGGGGATGCGGTCCGCCGCCTCCGGACCCAGGGGAACCTCCACGCAGCTCGCATCGATGTCTGCCGGGTCCATCGGGACAGGCGGCAGGAGCTCGAAGACGCTGGGGAAGGTGAAGGTGGCCGCCCGCACATCCCCGAAGAGCGCCCGGTAGAGAAAGCCCTCGACCTTCCCTGCGCCCGGGGTGGGCTGATAGCCCCGCAGGATCATGCGGGCCATCTCGCAGGAGCCGTTGAGCGGCGAACCCAGGAGGACGAGCCGGCGGACCGTCAGCGGCTCGTCAGGGGTCTGCCGGTACTTCCGGCTCTGCCAGGTCCAGGCGACGACACCCCCCATGCTGTGGGCCACCAGAACGACGCCCTTGCCCTGCAAGGCGGGGGTGCCGCGCAGGAAGGCGTCCAGGCGATCGGCATTCGCGGCGATGTCCCGCCGCCAGTCGTAGGCAAAATCCAGCCGCAGCCCCCGGCCGTTCCTGGCCTGCTCAAGGGCGCGGTCGAACTCGCCGTAGATGTCCGCCCGGGTCAGGCCGTAGAGCGAATAGTCGGTGAGCAGCGTCGGCTCCACACCCGGGTCGTCGCCGCTCACATCCAGCGCCAATTCCGCCGCCTCGGGCGCGTTTCGCCCCCAGATGACTTTCCCGCGCCGGGTGAGACGGGATCCCAGGATGCCCGGGACGAAGACCACGGCCACCGAATCCTTGGCCGCCTCGATGGCGGCATGGGCCGTGGCATCCGTCGAGGCCGCCATCGCCACCCGGTGGATGAACTCTTCCAGGCCGATCTGCTTCGGCGGCGCTGGCTCGCCGGCCGCGGCGGGGGCGGCCGGCAGGAGGAGCGACACGAGGATTCCGATTCCGGCGAGCGCCCGTGTCCCCTTCATGTTCATGTCGGCCGAATCCTCGCAGGGCGGGTGAGAGGCTGCGTCACTGCCACGGGGTCACTCCATCCCGCAGCCGACCCAGGATAGCAGCTGGACAGGATGCGACGCGAGGGCCGGAGGGGGCTATCACGGGTGGTGGGAAGGGGGTGAGCGTTCCCTCAGGAGGCGCATTGCTTCGGGCACGCCCGCGCGGGAGGTTAGCGAACGGGCCGGGGGGTGTCACCAGCACAGGCCCCATCGGTGCGTTGCGGGGGACTCGGAAGATGGCGGCCGGTTCTCTCTCATCGGGACCTGGCCGTGGAAGCACATACGGAAGGGCAGGCAGTTCGTCGCCATGGCCCCGGCAGTCAGGGACTGCGTGAGGTGACTGGGGAGGCAGGTGCGAGATCAGCCCAGAGCGAATCTGCGGCCGGTCCCCGGATCACCAGAGTTCATGGGCCATCTTAAACAGGTGCTCGGCGAACCGCTGATCCTGCTCACTCTCGAGCTCCACCCCGTGCACGTGGGAGAGCCCCTGGCGTGTGGCCGCCCAGACGATTCGCCCGGGCAGCGAGAAGGCCGCACCGGGGGCTTCCAGTTGCACCCCCACCCGCTCGCCCACGGGGAGAGTCTGGTGAAGGAACAGAAGCAACCCGCGGCCGCTCACGTCCAGCAGGGCTCCGTCCAGACTCTGCCGGGAGCCTTCGGGTTCCACGATCACCGAAAACCGCACCGGGTAGCGCCTGTACTGCCTTCGCTCTGATCCCTTCGGGGAGTTAGCGTCTGGCTTTTCCATCGATCCCCCTCCTGGAGTTATTCGACACCGGCTACCTGAGAATTCCGCAGCCTCCCACCCCCGTTCCCGAGGCTGCCGTTGTTTTCTTGTGGACTCTGGCTGTGAAGTCTATCCCCCCTCCCTCCAGGGCGGGACGATCACGCCCGACCGCGGGTCTCCCGCTTCTTGGACAGTACCAGGACGGTCCGCTCCGGGTCCTTGGGGTTCTGGCTCTCCATCACATCGTAGCCGACCTCGCACCGCTGGCACCAGATCTCCTCCAGGCCAGGCCGCAGCACGAGGATCTCCGGGCAGTTCGGACAGCTCACCTCCGCCTTTTCCCACGGGACGTCCATGGCCGTCCTCTCGTCCCGGCTTCACCGGCTTCCTGGACCAGCCTGCAGCGGAGCCATAGTATACCCAGGAGCCACGACCGCCGTCGAGGGTTTTCTGAGGCCCCGGGGAGGCGAACATCGCGGAGAGGAACCGGGCCTTGACCCTCACCCGGGATTGCGTTAGATTGCGCTAGATTGCGCAAGGATATCCCGTGGAGAGGATCTCTGCATGGCGACGGAACGCAAGATTTGCATCACGGCCGGACAGGTCACCGCCGAGGCGATCCTGAACGACTCGCCCACGGGCAGAAAGATCTGGGACGCCCTGCCCATCGAGGAACGCGGGAACACCTGGGGAGACGAGATCTACTTTGGCATTCCGGTGGACGCCAAGCCGGAAAAGGATGCCCGCGAGATCGTGGCCGTGGGCGAGCTGGGATACTGGCCGCCGGGAAGCGCGTTCTGCATCTTCTTCGGCCGGACGCCCGCCAGCACCGACGAGAGGCCCCGCGCCGCCAGCGCCGTGAACATCATCGGCAAGGTCCTGGGCGACGCGACTGTCTTCAAGGCCGTCGCCTCCGGGGCGAAGATCCGGCTGGTGCGGGCGTGAGCCAAGCGCCGGTAAAGATCGCCCCGAACGCCGGGAGCCTGGAGGCGCTGGACGCCTTCCTGCAAGGCCTCCTCCCCCGCCAGGCGAGTCGCGGACACTTGGTGCACGTCGAGGTGGTTCCGACCCGGCTGCCCCGGTTCGCCGACCCGGATCCCCCCCTGCCCCCTGCGATCCAGCAGACGCTCCGCGCCGAGGGCATCGCCCGCCTGTTCACCCACCAGGTCGAGGCCCTCCACCACGCCCGGGCGGATCGGGACGTCCTGGTCGTCACCGGGACCGCTTCGGGAAAGAGCCTGGCCTATCAACTGCCGGTCCTGGAGACCCTCCTCCGCGATCCCGACGCGCGCGCCCTCTTCCTGTTCCCGACCAAGGCGCTGGAGCAAGACCAGTTGAAGTCGCTCCAGCACCTCATCCCCGGGGGATCGGGCATCCGGGCCGAAATCCTGGACGGGGACACGCCGGCCCACCGGCGGGCGCAACTCCGGGAACAGGTCCCCCACATCCTCATCAGCAACCCGGACATCCTGCATTTGAGCCTCCTGCCGCACCACGCCGCCTGGAAGCCGTTCTGGGAGCACCTGCGCTTCGTCGTCCTGGACGAATTGCACACCTACAAGGGGATCTTCGGGTCCCACATCGCCCACGTCCTGCGCCGGCTGCACCGCGTGACGGCCTATTACCGGGCTCACCCGCGTTTCATTGCCTGCTCCGCCACCATCAGCAACCCGGCGGAGTTCGCCGGCGATCTCGCCGCCCGCGCCTTCGCCCTGGTGGATGACGACGGCTCCCCGGCGCGGGGCAAGCGGTTCGTCCTCATGAACCCGACCGGGAGCCCGTACGGCGAGGCGACCGACCTTCTGCTGCACTGCATCCAGGGCGGCCTCAAGACCATCGCCTTCGCCAAGGCCCGGAAGATCGCCGAGCTGATCACCATGTGGGCCCACCAGGCGGCCCCGCACCTGCGCGAGAAGATCCGCGCCTATCGCGCCGGCTACCGTCCCGAGGAGCGCCGCGCCATCGAACAGGGTCTGTTCCACGGACGGCTCCTGGGCGTGGTGTCCACCTCGGCGCTGGAGCTGGGGATCGATGTCGGGGGGCTGGACGTCTGCCTCCTGGTGGGCTATCCGGGCAGCATCGCCAGCACCTGGCAGCGCGGCGGCCGCGTCGGCCGGGGCGGCCAGGAGGCCCTGATCATCTTCATCGCGCTGCCCGATGCCCTGGATCAGTACTTCATGCGCCATCCCCGCGACTTCTTCGCCCGGACGCCCGAGGCGGCGGTCATCGATCCGGGCAATCGCCGGATTCTCCAGGACCATCTGGTGGCGGCCGCCGGAGAGCTGCCCCTCCGGGCGGAGGACGCCTGCTGGTACGGCCCCGATCTGCCCGAGCAGATCTCCGCCCTCGCGGCGGAGCGGCGCCTCCTCCAGAGCGCCGACGGCGGGGAGTGGTACCCCCGGCGGCGGAACCCGACCCGGGACATCAGCATCCGCGGGATCGGCGAAGCCTACGCGATCCTGGACGCGGGGGGAAAGACGATCGGGAGCGTGGACGGCTTCCGCGCCGTCCGCGAGTGCCACCCGGGCGCCATCTACCTGCACCAGGGGCGGCAGTTCGAGGTGACCGCCCTGGACCTTGCGAACCGCAAGGTCCGGGCCCGCCCCGTCGAGGTGGATTACTACACCCAGACCACCGGCGAAAAAGAGACCGAGATCCTCCTCTGTGAGGCGTTCCGCCAGGTGCAGGGCACGCTGGCGCGCCTCGGACGCCTCAAGGTCACGGAGCGCGTGACCGGTTTCGAGAAGCGCCGGATCTTCGGCCAGGATCGGATCGGGAGCTACCCCCTGGACCTCCCGCCCCATACTTTCGAAACGCAGGGCCTCTGGTTCGAGATCCCGGAGGCGCTCCGCGACCACGTCAAGTTCTCTCCGGGCGGCCTCCACTTCATGGGCGGCATCCATGCGGTGGAGCACGCCATGATCAGCCTGTTCCCCCTCTTCGCCCTCTGCGACCGGGGCGACGTCGGCGGGATCTCCTATACCTTTCATCCGCAGGTGGGGCGGCCGGCCATCTTCATCTACGACGGGTATCCCGGGGGGGTCGGCCTGGCCGAGCGGTGCTACCGGGTGCTGGAGGAGCTGATGGCTCACACGCTCCAGCTGCTCCAGGAGTGTCCGTGCGAGGCCGGCTGCCCCTCCTGCATCCACTCGCCGAAGTGCGGCTCGGGGAACAAGCCCCTGGACAAGGCCGCGGCCATTCTCACCCTGCAGGGTCTCCTCGGACTCGCCCAGATCCCCGCCCGGGAGGTCGCGGCTGCGGTTCCGGGACCTGCCCGTCTGCCCGCGAGCCCAGCGAGCCGCGCGGGTCCCGCGCCCGTCGGCGCCCCCACGGCATCCGGCGGGTCTCCCGCGGGGACGCCCCGCGTCCTGGTCCTGGACCTCGAAACCCGGCGCAGCGCGGAGGAGGTCGGCGGCTGGGAGAACGCCGACCGGATGGGGCTGGCCGTGGCCGTCACGGCCGATCTGGTCACCGGCGAGATATGGGCGTACACCGAGGATCGGATGGACGACCTGCTGCACGCCCTGTCCACTGCGGCCGGGATCATCGGGTTCAACCTGCGGCGCTTCGACTTTGCCGTCCTGCGGGGGTACCGCGCCCTGGACTATGCCGCGCTGCCCGTCCTGGACATCCTGGAGGAGGTCCATGCCAGCCTGGGCTTCCGTCTGAGCCTGAACCATCTGTCCCGCGAGACTCTGGGGGCACCCAAGCTGGCGGACGGCCTGCAGAGCCTGGCCTGGTTCAAGGCCGGCGAAATGGAGAAGGTCATCGAGTACTGCAAGGCGGATGTGGAGTTGACCCGCCGCCTCTTCGAGTTCGGGCGGGAGCACGGCTTCCTCCTGTACCGCGACCATCAGGATCGGATTGTCCGGCTGCCCGTCCGCTTCCGGGAAAAATTCCTATTGCCAGGCGGGGGAATGGGATATAATGCGCTCCCTGCAGGGAGGTGATTCATTCCCGAATGGCACAAAGGACTCATCCCTGTCAAGGAGAGGGAAGGTGGTTAGCGCGCGAGTGATGGACTACCGCACCATTAAACGGGCCTATGCCATCCTGTCGCCGGTGTACGACCTGCTTTTTGATAAGATCTTTCATCCCGGCCGGGTGGCAGCTATCAACCTTCTGGAGATCCATCCGGGCGACCGCGTTCTCGAGGTCGGCGTGGGAACAGGGCTGAACCTGCCCCTCTACCCCCGCCACTGCCAGGTGACCGGCGTCGACATTTCCGAGGAGATGCTGCGCAAGGCCCGGGAGCGGGTGCGATCCCTCGGTCTGCCCAACGTCAGGCTGGAGTTGATGGACGCGTCGCACCTGGCGTTTCAGGACGACGCCTTCGACCACGTCCTGGCCACCTACGTCATCAGCGCGGTCCCGGACCCGGTGAAGACGCTCCTGGAGATGCGGCGTGTGTGCAAGCCCAGCGGCCACCTCGTGGTCTTGAACCACTTCAAGAGCGAGAACCCGGTCATCGGCGCCCTCGAGGAGATGCTGGCCCCGGTCTGCACCCGGATCGGGTTCAAGACCGATCTGAGGCTCTCACCGCTCCTGGAGCGCGTCGCCCTGTCCGCGGAGCAGCTCCATCGGGTCAACCTGCTGAACGGGTGGAGACTGGTCCGCTGTATCAACCCCCATTAGCCGGTCCTGCCCGCCCGACGCGAGACTGGACCCACACCCGGACGGACCGTTCCGACCTGGCCCCGGGCGCCCCTGCCCGGGGCCTTGGTTTCTGTGGAGACGTGCCATGGCCATGAAGCCGATGAAGGCCTTCATTTCCCTGGAGGAGGGAATGCGCATCCTCCTGGCGTGCGTGGCGCCCATCGCCCGGACCGAGCGGGTGGGGCTCTTGGACGCCACGGGCCGGGTCCTGGCGGAGCCCTTCGTGGCGGGCTTGGACGTGCCGCCCTTTTCCCGGGCGGCCATGGACGGCTATGCCGTGGTAGCCGAGGACACCTTCGGCGCCGGCAACTTCAATCCGGCTCGGCTGAGCCTGATCGAGGTGATCCACGCCGCCGACATCGCGCGGCAGAAGGTCGTCCGCGGGACCTGCATCCAGGTGGCCACCGGCGCGCCCGTTCCCGCGGGGGCGGACGCCGTGGTCCAGGTGGAGGATACCGAGCTGGAGGGGGACCCGGGGCGGTCGGGCAAGGTCATGATCTACAAGCCGGTCTACCCACGCCAGAACGTCTCCCCGCAGGGCGAGGACATCCAGGCCGGCCGCGAAGTCCTCTCGCCCGGTACGCGGTTGGACCCCAGCAAGATCGGCGTCCTGGCCGCCCTGGGGATCACCCAGGTTGCCGTCTTCGCCAAACCCACCGTGGCGGTCATCCCCTCGGGCAACGAGATCGTGAGACCTGGCGATCCCCTGGGGCCGGGAAAGATCTACGACATCAACTCCTACACCCTGTCCGCCTTGATCCGGGAGGTGGGGGCAGCCCCCAGCCTGTTCCCCATCATGCAGGACACCCTGGAGGATGTTCGCCGCACCCTGCAGGAGGCGCTGGCCTGCGACCTCACCGTGCTCTCGGGGGGGAGTTCCGTGGGCGAGCGGGACGTGATGCTGGAGGCGGTGGAGAGCCTGGGCGAGGTGAAGTTCCACGGCATCGCGGTGAAGCCGGGGAAGCCGACCCTGTGCGGCGTCATCCAGGGAAAGCTGATCCTGGGGATGCCCGGCTACCCGACGTCGTGCCTCACCAACGGCTACGGCCTGCTGGTCCCCGTCCTGCGGAAGCTGGCCCGCCTGCCCGAGGCGCGCGCCGGCGGCATCGAGCTGCCCCTGTCGCGCCGGTACACCTCCGCCATCGGGAGGCACCAGTACCTGCCCGTCCGGGTCGAGCACGGGGAGGTGGTCCCCGTCTTCAAGGAGTCGGGCGCCATCACCTCCATGGCCGACGCCGAGGGCTACATCGAGATCCCGGCCAACGTGGACCTGGTGGAGAAGGGGGAGCCGGTCCTAGTGCGGTTCTTCTAGGCAATCCCGCCGAGGCGGGGTGGTGGGAATACCGTTGGAACGCTGAGGAGCTGCCACATGCATCGTCCATGGATTAGCGCAACGTTCGCCCTGCTCATACCGATGGTCGCCGTGGTTGCGACGAGTGCGATGGGCGGGGAGGCCCAACCGCCGGTACCGGCGCCGGCGGGCACCCTGTACGAGATGGAGGTGATGGGCGTCCAGCCCGATCCGGCCTCGGGCGCGCCCCTGGTCTTCCTCCGGGGCAAGCAGGACAAGCGCGAGCTGTCCATGTTCATCGGCCCCTTCGAGGCCCAGGGGATCATCCTGCCCCTTCAGGGGATGCGCCTGCCCCGCCCCTTCACCCACGACCTCATGCTGGAGACGATCCACCGCCTCAAGGCGAAGGTGGCCCGCGTCGTCATCACCGAGATGCGGGACAACACCTATTTCGCCAACCTGATCCTGGACGCCCAGGGCGAGGAGGTGGTCCTCGACTCCCGCCCCAGCGACGCCATCGCTCTCGCCCTGCGGGAGAACGCGCCCATCCTGGCGGCCGAAAAGGCCTTCGTCCGACCCCCGCGGGGTGGCCGGCGCGAGGGGGGCACACAATGACGTGGGCAGGAGCAGTGCTGCTGGTCCTGGCGGCGGCCGCCACCGCCATGGGAGCGGAGGCACCGATCGCGACCCCGCCGCCTCCGGCAGCGGCGGCACCAACCCCGGGACCGGGATCGGTGCCGCAATCATTCGACCCCGCCATCCAGGAATCCACTCAGCGGTACAATGCGGGGGTCGGCGCGCTGCAGCGCCGTGACCTGGAATCCGCTCTGTACCAATTCCGCCAGGCGATCCAGCTGAACCCCACTTTTACCGAGGCGCACCACAATCTGGGCATCGCCCTCCTGGAGGCGCGCCAGCCCGCGCAGGCCGTGGAGGCCTTCACGCGGGCGCTGGAGCTCTCACCGGATCACCTCGAGGCCCGTCTGGGATTGGGGCTCGCCTATCGGGCCGGCGGGGAGTACACGCGGGCCATCGCCGAACTCGCCCAGGTCGTCCCCCGGAAAGCGGACGATCGTGAGCTCCACATCGTCCTGGGTGATCTGTACCGCAGGACGACCCAACCCCAGTCCGCCGCGGCCCAATTCCGCGAGGCGGCCCGTCTGGCCACCGGCGACGCCTCGATTCGCTTCCAGTTGGGGCTCGCCTACGCCGAGGCCGGCGAGACGGACCTGGCCATCGCGGCCTTCCGCGATGCCATCGCCCTCGGCCCCGAGGAGGCCAATGCCTATTACAACCTGGGCGTGGCATATGTCCAGAAGGCCCAACTCCGCCGGGTGGAAGAAAAGCGGGCCCTCCTCCAGCTGGCCCTGGACGAGTTCCGCCTCTTCCAGCAGTTCGCCCCCCAGGATCCCAAGGCGCCCGCCGCCGCCCACAACGTCCGGGCCCTTGAGCCCCAGGTGAAATGAGCGCGCCACAGGTGGACCGGGACGGGGCAGGAGAAGCCTCCCGTGCGCCCACACGGGCCACGGCGGTCCGGCACCTGGTCCTGGGCTTCGCCCTGCTGCTCACGATCCTCTTCACCGCCGCGCTGTGTAGCCTGCCTGGCTGACGGGTCACGCGGGGGGAGGCCATGGGGATCGCATTCCTCATCACGGGGGCACCCGGGAGCGGCAAGACGACCCTGATCCGGTCCGTGCTTGCCGAGCTCCCCGCGAAGGCCGGCGGCTTCGTCACGGAGGAGATTCGCAAGGGGGGCGAGCGCGTGGGCTTCCGGGTCAGCGCCCTGGACGGCCGCGCCGGGACGTTCGCCCGCACCCGTGGGGTGCGGGGCCCCCGGGTGGGCCGCTACCAGGTGGACGTCCCCGCCTTCGAGACGGTGGGCGTCACGGCCCTGGAGGCGGCGACGCGCGAGGCCGACCTGATCGTGGTGGACGAGATCGGGAAGATGGAACTCTGGTCCCCCCGGTTCGTGCAGGCGCTCGAGGCGGCCCTCGCCTCGCCCAAGCCGATCCTGGGGACGATCCTGCAGGCGCCGCATCCCTGGACGGACGCCCTCAAGCGACGGCCCCGGGTGGAGCTGTACCGCCTCACCGGGCGGAACCGCGAGGATCTCAAGGACGCCCTCCTCGCCCGCCTGCGGACCGAGGTGCGCGGATGACCCTGCCCTTCACCGGCATCGCCACCTTCGCCAAGGTGCCGCCCTACGATCCCGACGAGTCGCCGGCCCCCCACGCGGCCATCCTGGGCATCCCCACCGACGAGGCCACGACGCAGCACCCGGGCGCCCGGTATGGCCCACGGGCGATCCGCGAGGCCTCGACGCAGTTCCCCTACTACAAGCGGGGCCGGGGATACTACGATCCCGAGCGGGGCCGCCCCATGCTCCCCCATCTGGAGCTGCGCGACGCCGGCGACGTGGACATCGTCCCCACCCTCATCCAGGAGAACGCCACGCGGACCGCCGAGGCGGTGGCGTCCCTGCTGGCCCGGGGGGTCTTCCCGGTGTGCCTGGGCGGCGACCACAGTGTCACGGCCGCCATCCTCCCCGCCTGGGCGGCCACGCCGATTCACCTCGTCCAGATCGACGCGCACATGGATTTCGTGGACCGGCTCGCCGGCGCCACGGGCACCCACGCCAGCCCGATGCGCCGCGCGCGCGAGCTCGCCCACGTGCAAAGCCTCACCCAGATCGGCATCCGAAGCATCGTGTCCGGCGCCGCGGATTACGAGGCGGCGGCCGCCATGGGCAACCGGATCGTCACCACGGCCCAGGTCCTGGAGAGGCCGGGACACGACTGGTGGGCCGACCTCACGGGGGAGGCCTACCTCACGCTGGACATCGACGCCTTCGACCCCGCGGCTGCGCCCGGCACCGGCTTTGCGGAGCCGGGGGGCCTGCAGTTCCGCGACGTGGCCCGGCTCCTCCGGACCCTGACGGCCCGCCTGCGCCTCCGGGGGATGGACGTGGTCGAGGTCACTCCCTACCTCGACCCCTCGCGGCGCACGGCGCTGCTGGCGGCGCGCACGATCCTGGAGGCGCTGAGCTGCATCTTCGATCCTCCCGATGCCCGGCCGTAGATCGGGACGCACACGCGGGATGCGAGCCAAGCTCTTCACCCTGAGAGAAGCCAACAACCTGCTCCCCCGCCTGGAGCCCTGGATGCGCCTCCTCATCGCCAGGCGCATGGAGCTTCGCGAGCACCAGGAGGAGCTGGCCGCATTCCGCACCTTGGCCAGTCGCTCCGGCGGGGCCTTTCCCGGGGGCCGCTACGCCCGGGCCAAGTCGGAGAGCACGCGGCTCCTCGCAAAGATCCACGACGGGGTCAAAGAAATCGAATCCCTGGGCTGCGTGGTCAAGGACCTGGACCATGGCCTGGTGGACTTTCCGGCCAGGCGGGGGCACGAACAGGTGTACCTGTGCTGGCGCCTGGGCGAGCCGGAGATCCGCCATTGGCACGGCCTCCAAGAGGGCTTCGCCGGCCGCAAGCCACTCGGGGACGACCCGGTCGACTGAACCCGGGACCCGCTGGCTGCCTCCTCCCCGACCCCTGGTCCCCGATCCCCTTCGCCGAGATTGAATAGGCAGAGTGTGTCGGTCTCTTCGATCTGAATAATCCTTGACAGTCGCGGGGTCGCATGGTAGGGGAGGACACGGTTTCCGGTGGGAAGCCCACCGCTTCCGCTAATCGGCGCCTGTCAGCCCGCTCCTGCGACATGAACGACACATCAAGCCACGCCCTGCAGAATCCGCGGCATCGTGTTCTCACCGCGACGTGGCATGCCCTCTTGACGCTGGCCTCCGCCCCCCTCTGGGACAGGGTCGTGCCCGCCCCGCCACCTCTCCGCGTCCACCCCGGCGAGGACCCGTCCAGCATGCGCCCGGATGACGCGGCGATCCGGCCGGTCCTCACCCGCTACGCTGCGGTGCTCCAGGTCCCCATGAGCCTTCACACCGCGCGCAACCGCTACTCCCCGCCGGCGGGGGCGGACGCGGTGCACGTCCACAATTTCGCTCTGCCCACGCCCCCGACTGTCTTCGGGGCGTGGCCGCGGGTTCCTCTGGTTGACCTGCCCCTGGCGCACGGCATCCCGCTCAAGTCGGGGGTCCATCGGGCGCTGGCCCCCGGGACGCAGCTCGGACGCGGGTCCCCCATCCTGGATGGCGACGGGCATGTGGTCGGCGAGCACCTGGGAGGGAACCTGTACTGCCTCTTCGACCTGCTGGGCCAGCAGCCGGCCTGGGTCCCCATGCTCTTGCGCCGCCATCTCGATCGCGGCATCCCGTGCCTGCTCCCCCGGCTCGCGGCGGAGCGCGGGCTGTCGGCCGAACGGGTGAGGGACGGGCTGCGCCATCTGCGGGAGGAGACCGAAACGCTGATGCGGGCATGCCGGGCCACCCTCCGCCAGGCTTCCCGGGAGGCGTATGTCCTCGCCTGCCGGGAGGGCGTGGCAGAGGAGCTCCGCCTCCTCCACTCCGAGATTACTTTCCTGGAGGACGGTGTCGAGGAGATGGCCCGACGGGTGACGGCCGACACGCGCCGGCTGAGGGAGGGGGACCTCCGCCTGCGCACGCTGCAGGGGCGGGCAGACGGAGGGGAAGGCGGCGGGCGGGAACTGGAACGGCTCCAGGCGGTGCCCGGGGTCTGCCAGGCCAGCGTCCAGGATGGGCGGATCAGCCTCACCACCGCCCCCATCCTGGTGGAGCATGCGGGCCGGCCCTATCGGCTCGGACGGTTCCAGGTGGACCTTCACTTCAACGGCGATGTCCGCATGCGGAATCTCACGAACCGCCTGGGGCCCTATGATCACCCGCACATTCACCAGGGGCGACCGTGCCTGGGTTCGATTCGCGAGGGGATCGCCAAGCTCCTGGGAGAGTTCCAGTTCGTCGCGGCCGCCGAGGTCCTGGTGGATTTTCTCCACACGGTGAACCCGGCGGATTGGCGCCTGGCGGTATCGCAGTGGCCAGAGGCCGCGCGTGAGGCCGACCGTGGAGTTCTTGCGACAACTTGACCTGGTGAAGCCGGAGGCGCTGGACACCCCCGTCCACCTGATCGGGTGCGGCGGGATCGGCTCCTTCGCGGCCCTGGCCCTGGCGAAGCTGGGGTGCCCACACCTGCACCTGTATGATGACGATCGCGTGGAAGACCACAATGTCCCCAATCAGCTCTTCCGGGTGGCCGACGTCGGGCGGCCCAAGGCGGAGGCCCTGGCCGAGATCCTGGAGAGCTTCACGGGGCTCCGGCCCCGCACACACCTGCGCCGGATCGAGGGGGAGCGTCTCCAGGGGATCGTGGTCACTGGGGTGGACAGCATGGCCGCCCGCAAGACCCTCTGGCACAAGACCGTGCGGCACCGGGCTGGCATCCCGCTGTTCCTGGACGGGCGCCTGGGCGCCGAGGTGTGCCGCCTATACGCCATCCGGCCCGCCGACCCGGATGATGTCCGCGGCTACGAGCAGAGCCTGTACGACGACAGCCAGGCGGTGCCCCTCTCCTGCACTGCGGGTGCAATCATCTACACCGGCTTCGCCATGGCCAGCCTGCTGGCGGGCCAGGTGAAGAAGTTCGCCACCGGGGAGGGGGTGCCGCGGGAGATTCTTTACGACCTGAAGACCTTCACGCTGGTGGCAGTCTGAGAACCGGGAGGCGTCGCGCCGCCCGCGCGAGTGAAACGCGGCGTGCGGCGCCCAGAACGAGGGTCCCCGTCCCGGGGGACCCGGTGGCTGAAGGAGGCGAGCGATGAGCAGCGTTATACAGGACAAGAAGACCGCGATCACGGTGAAGGTGGTCACCATGGGCAAGGGCGTGACCAACTTCATGCGGGAGGAACCCCTGTCCCTGGGCATCCTCCTTCACGAGCTGGGCGTGAGCGAGCAGATGGACGTGCGCGTCAACGGTGCCACCGTGGACAGGCACCACCGCCTGGCCGACGGCGACCAGGTGCTGATCGTCCCCAAGATCCGCGGCGGCCGCGCCTGAGCGACTATCCTGCCTCCGTCCCCGATCCGAGCGTTTCGCCCCTGGCGCAGGCCCGAGGGTACGGGACGCACGGATCGGGGGCGGAGGCTTCTCCAGTCCACCCCGGCAGGAGACGCCTGCCCTCAACGACCGCACCAGCAAGACCGCACAATCAACCCAAGCCGCACCGGTCGGGACCCAGACGCCGGCCCGGAGCCTTTCGAGCGGCTATTTGACTCCGTCCCCTCCCGGTCGCCGCCTCGCTCGTCGGCTGCCTCAGCGGTCACCGGCCTGCAGCGCCCCGGACTCGAGAGCCTCCCGCACGGCCTTCGCGGTCGGAAAGACCCGTTCCACCGCGGCCCAATCGCCACCCGGGACAAACCCGGGCAGCATCAGCTTCGTGAATGCCCGGCTGCCGGCAAACTGCACCTCGACGGTCGCCACCGGCTGCCAGTCGAGGGTCAGGATCGCGGCCTGCGTCTGCCACACCCGCCCCTTGGGATCCGAGGTGGTCACGGCCGAGCGCGCGCCCAGGACGAGCAGGGGGGCCCCATGGGCGACCGGCGCGCCGAGGCAGACCGTCACCCGGTTCGAGAGGCCGCACTCCCCCTGCCGCAGGGCGCCGAGCCACCAGCCGATCTCATCCCCCACGATGCAGAGGTACCCCGGATACAGGCTGCCGTCCGCACAGCCGAAGTGGGGTTGGGGGACGAGCCGCTTCCACACCACCCGGTCATTGTAGTCGAACCGGACCTGGACCCCCCGCGGGTTCCGCAGGCCGCAGGCCAGGCAGAACTCGTAGCCGGGGACCGCGTAGGCCTCCTCCCGGGAGCGCTCCCATTCGCGACGCACCTCGGGCGCAGGCGGGGCGAGCTGCGCCGCCATCGGGCGCACCTCGGCCTCGGCGATGGGGCGCTCTCCCCGAAGGATGCGGCTCACCCAGCCCCCTTCCGTCGGCACGACCGAGGCCTGGAGAGACACCTCCAGCGGCACCTCGCGGTGCAAGGTCGCCTGGATCCTGACCGGCCGCGGCACGCGGACGCCGCCGCCGTGCTCGTCCTGGAACAGGCGCACCAGCTCGAAGAGCATGCCAGTGACGCCGCCGCCGTGTCCGGCCTCGGGCGGACCCTGCAGGTCGGGGGTGAAGGTCACGGTCGCCCGCATCCCCTCGGGGCCCCGGGCCTCGATCCGCACCCGGTCGCGGAAGTACGCTTCCATGGGCTGAAGGCTCATGCGGGCCTCATCCCTCCCAGCCGATCTTGCGGAAGAACGCCTCCAAGATCCGGTTGAATTCGGCCGGGCGCTCCAGGTTGATGAAGTGCCCGCACCCCGCCATGACGTGCAGCTGGGCGTCCGGGATCCGGTCCGCCAGGAACTGCGAGGGGGCGATGCACGGCAGGTCCCGCTCCCCCACCAGGATCAGCGACGGCACCGCCAGCGTCCGCAGCCGCTCTTCCAGGGCGAAGATGGGCGGCCGCTTGCCCAGTGTCCCCCGGGCGGTGTGGCTCACGCCGTGGGGCGGATGGGCCGTGATCATCTGGCGCATCGCGGCCGCCTCGGCCGGCCCGCGGGCGGCATAGCCGGCGAAGATGGGATGCGTGAAGATGGCGGTGGCGAAGCCCTCGACCCCGCCGGTTTCGGCCGTGCGGGCCCAGCCGTCCGTCACCGCCCCGAACTGGAGCGGGTCGTCGGAGCCGGCACCCGTGTCGCAGATCACCACCCCGGCGACTTCGGCCGGATGATTGAGGGCGAAATGCAGGGCGATGTTCCCCCCCATGGACAGGCCGACCACGGCCGCCCGCGGGATGCCGAGCCCCCGCAGCAGCCCCCGGAGATCCTCCACCGAACGGGGCTGCGAGTACTCGTCGGGAGCCAGGGGCGCATCGGATTTCCCAAAGCCGCGGCAGTCGTAGGCGATCGCGCGGTACCGCCGCTGGAAGTGCGCCACCTGGGGCGCCCACATCGTCCGTCCCATGGGGTAGGCGTGCACGAAGATGATGGGCGGGCCGGTCCCCGCTTCCTCGGAGAACAGGTGGATCCCGTTCACCCGCACCCGAGGCATCCTATTCCCCCTCCCGGCCATCGCCGGGGGACCCCCGGCGCCGGCTCTCGGGGAAGAGGTCGAGCTGCCCCACTGGGGTCACGCCTCGCCGAAGGTAGTACTCCTGGATCACCCGGAGGAACAGCGGGTGCGGGTCGGCCACAGGCCGGCGGCTCTGGACATGGGCCAGCGCCGCCAGCAGAGACATGCCATGCCGTTCGTGCAGGTAGCAGATCGCCAGGGCCGGAGAGCGCGAGATGCCTGCCACGCAGTGCAGAAGGACCGGCCCGCGGCGGCGCGCCTCGTCGATGAAGGCCACGACGTCCGGCAGGAACTGAGACAGGCGCTCATCCGGGTCCGCGATGGGCACGTCGTGATAGAGGATGCCTGGAAAGCGGGGGTTCCCATCCCGATTGCTGGCGTCCACGACGGCCTGGATCCCATGCCGCGTCAAGGCCTCGAGGTCCGACGCCGCCCCCAGGTTCGCGACCGCCAGATCCTCGGTCAGGAAATCAATCCCATTGCCGTTGCGTCGCTCTTCGCCATTCCAGAACCACAACATCGTCACCGTCCCTCGAGGAATGCGGCGGGATTCTACGGGATGCCTCCCCAGTCAGCAAGGGAAAAGGGCCTTCACGCAGAGGCAATCAGGCAATCGGGCAACTTGGGAATCGGGTAACAAGCAATTTCTGGCCCAGATCGTCCCGCCAGCGGCGGGGTTGCCCGAGTGCCTCCGCATGGCGCTCTTGGCGCCTTGGCGGTTGAATAGAACTCTGGAATCAGAATCGCGTGCCGAGCTTCTGCAGCTCCAGCCAGGCACGGGTGTTGGCCGAATCCATGGCCAGCACCTCTCGGAACCGCCGCGCCGCCTCCCGCCGTTCCGCCGCGCCGAGCTGCGCCAGCGCAATCCCGAGGTTGAGACGCCAGGTCACGTTCTCCACGTTGCTCCGCAGGGCCAGGCGAAAGGCCGCCACCGCCTCCGGGTAGCGACCCAGCCACATCAGGGTCTCACCCCGCGCCCCCTGGAACTCCCCGCTCTCTTCGCCGAGCTTCGCCGCCTGGTCAAAGGCCGCCAGGCCCTTGTCGTAGGACTCCTGCGCCAGGAGCGCACGTCCTAGCCCGAAGAAGACCTGGGGATCCGACGGACGATCCCGCTGGACCTCGCGATATTCCCCCTCCGCCTGCCCGTGGTGGCCCCCGCGGTACAGCGCGTCGGCCAGCGCCACCCGCGCCTCGCTCAGGTGCGAATCCCTCTCCCGGATGTGGCGAAGGACGACGATGGCATCCTCCGCCTCCAGGCTCTTGGCGACCTTCACAGCCCCGCGCAGCATCCGGATCGGCCCGGTGATG
This sequence comes from uncultured bacterium, assembly GCA_964576535.1. Lineage (GTDB taxonomy): Bacteria > Methylomirabilota > Methylomirabilia > Methylomirabilales > 2-02-FULL-66-22 > 2-02-FULL-66-22. Next base: position 26,125 of record CAZNWB010000003.1, read on the forward strand.
ACCTTCAGGAGTTCCTCCGTGGCCGAGCCGGAGCGTCCCTCTTCCGCCAGCAGGCGCGCGTGGAGGAGCCGCGCCTCGGGGTCCGCCGGCGATTTCCGGACCGCCCGGTCGACCCAGAGGAGCGCCCGCTCGCGATCACGCGTCGCCTCGAAGCCATGGGCCAGGGAGAGGGCCAGTTGGCCCGTGGGATCCTGGTCCGGATCGGCGTCCTCCAGCGCCGGAGGGACGACGAACTCTTGGGTGAGGCGCAGGTTCAAGGTCGTCGTGTCCCGACCCAGGTTGCGCGGCGCCGAGAACTCCAGGCGGGGCATGTCGTCCAGGTTGATGTCCGCCTGGCCCGCCATCTTCAGGAGGGACGGCCTGGGCATCAGGTACATGGCCAGGAGGCTGTAGGCGTCCCTGAAGCCCAACGCGCGGAGGTCCTGCCGCGCGACCGCGCGGTCCGCCAGCGCCGCCCGCAGGTCCGCATGGCGGAGCCGCTGCGCCCGCAGCGTGCCGATGAGCACCATGTCGCTGTCGTTCACCGCCCACAGGGACACGTGGGAGAACACCTCGGCGAACGTCCGGTAAACCATCCGGAGGTCCTCGGGGGCCATGGCATAGGTCTGCATCCACTGCCCGAACACCCCGTCCGCGGCCAGTGTCGCTCGCGCCAGCTGGTAATACTCGCGCGTGAACAGGTTCCCGATGCCGGCGATCCAGGGGTTGGACGGCTCCGAGATGATCACGTCGTAGCGCGTGCGCGCCGCCAGCAGGTAGTTCCGCCCGTCGGCGTGGACGAAACGCACCCGGGGATCGTCGTGGATGTGGCCGTTCTTCTCGGCAAAGAACCGCGCCCCCTCGATCACGGCCGGCTCGATCTCCGCCACCTCCAGCCGCTCCACCGGGAAGGCGGCCACCGCCTTGGCGGTCATGCCGCTCCCCATCCCGATGACCAGCACCTGCTTGGCGCCGGGGTTGAAGAGCATCGGCAGGTACCCCACCAGGAGCTGGGTCGGCGTGTCGCCGAAGGAGGCATCCACCTTCCCGTTGGTCTTCTCGTACACGTAGTCGGACCCGGCGGAGCGGTGGACGCTGATGGTGGCGGTGAGGCCCTCCCGGTAGTACAGGAGATCGTCCCGCCGCATCCACTCGCGCCGCAGCCCGTCCGTGGGCAGGCCGGTGTAGTTGTGGGCGTAGATGGACACCCCGCTGGTCATGATGCCCTTGTCCCAGGTCCCGAATCCCAGGAAGGCCGACCCCGAGACCGCCAGCATGGCGGCCCCGGCCGCGAGTCGCCGCACCGGGCGGACCTCGGGATCCAGGGCCACCAGCAGGACCCCCACCGCCGCATTCAGGACTACCCCCAAGGCGATGCTGTGCTGGACGCCGATGGTCGGGATCAAGAGGAACCCGCCCAGGAACGCTCCGGCGATGGCCCCCAGGGTGTTGCTGGCGTACGCGGTCCCCACGCTGCGTCCCACCGTGGCCAGGTCCCGGGTGTAGATGCGGGCGACCACGGGGAAGGTCGCCCCCAGAAGCAACGTCGGCACGATCATCACCAGGGCGGACAGGAGGACCTGGATGCTGAGGAACTGCAGGAACGAGTCGCCGAACCCGTGGCGCAGGCGGATCAACAGCAGGGGCAGTCGCTCGAAGAGCGGGATGGTGGCCAGGGCCGAGAGGGCGATCAGGAGCTGCAGGACCCCGAACCCGGCGAGCCCGATCGCCCGGCCGCCCCCCCAGCGGGCGTACAGCAGGCTCCCCAGGCCCAGGCCCACCAGGAACGTCGTGAGCATGGTGGTGAAGGAATAGGTGGACATCCCGATGACCAGGGTGAGGGCCCGGGTCCAGGCGTTCTCGTACACCATGGCCGCCACGCCCGAGAGGGCAAACCCGCCGAGCAACGCCAGCTCGAGACGGGAGCGCGGCCCGCCCTCCATGGGAGGCGGGGGCGTGGCCGCCGCATCGCCGCGGGGAATCTCGCGGACGCGGAACCCTACCGCGAGCACGACGATGAGGAGCGCGATGGCCAGGTTGAGTATCGCTCCCAGTCGCACCGTCCCGCGCAGCCCGAGGGTAGCGATCAGGAAGAACCCGGTGAGGGCGCAGCCCATGACCGCACCCAGCGTGTTGATGGCGTACAGGTCGCCGACCCGGCGGCCGAGCGAGGCGAACTGGGTCACGCAGAACCGGCTGAGGACCGGGAGCGTTGCGCCCATGAGCGCCGTCGGAATGACGATGACCACGAAGGCCAGCAGGAACAGCACCATGCTGAAGGCGGTGAAGGAGACGTCCACCAGGCCGTATAGGCGGGCGTACGCCTGCTGCGTCAGGGCGAAGAGCGTCGGGATCAAGAGCCCGTAGAGGCCCACGCCCCCCTCCAGGAGACCGTAGGCCAGGAAGGCGTTCCGCCCGGCATCCACCAGGCGGCCGAAGACGTAGCTGCCCAGGGCCAAGCCAGCCATGAAGGCGGACAGGACCGTGGCGATGGCGTGGGTGGTGTTCCCGAAGATCTGGGTCAGCATCCGGGCCCAGACGACCTCGTAGAGGAGGCCGATGGCGCCGGAGAGGAAGAAGAGGGCATAGACGAGGGGCAAGAGAACGGCGGTGAGACGTGGGGAGGTCAGGGCGTGTCCTTTCTCCCGGGGACGGCCGGCTTTCCGCGTGCCAGGGACCGGATGTAGGCCACGACGTCGTGGATGTCTGCGTCGGGGAGCTTCATCCCCCACGCCGGCATGGCGTTGGAGCGGCCGAACTGCGAGCTGCCCTTCTTGGTGATCTCGAAGAGAAAGCGGTCGGTCACCGGCTGCATGGCCGCCGGATCGCTGAAGTCCCGCATCGGCTGGCGCACCACGCGGGCCCCCGGCCCATCGCCCTTGCCGGTAACACCGTGGCACACCGCGCAGTGAGCGTCGTACAGGGCGCGGCCCCGGGGTGCTCCCGTCGCCGCGGGCATCTCTTCGCCGCGGCGTCGCAACGCATCCACCAGGAGGACGGCTGTGACGCCCAGACCAGCCACGAGCAGCACGAGGATGATGGACTTGCGCCCGGGGAAACGCATGGGAGCGCTATGCTACCCGACCCAGCGCCGAGGGTCAACCAGCCCCCCAGCGCGTTCAGGTAGCCCTCCCCCCTCCTGCAGCGGGGTGGAGCGGGCGCCGAGAAACAGCAACGCCTTGCCAGTGGCCCCGGCAAGGCGCGTGACCTTCCTTGGGTTGTTCGCGAGAGCGGCACCTGCCCGAGCACCCATCCGGCCAGTCCACATCGGCGCGGGGTTCGAGCACCCGTGCGCCCGCTGGCCGGACGGACCTCAAGCCTTCTTCGCCGCTACCTCGGCCCGGACGTACCCGAGGGTGCGGAGGTATTTTTCCCCTTCGTAGGACTTGAGGAAATTTTCGAGGTAGTCGCCGAGCGTCCGCAGCATCTGCGGCGGGATGACGGTCGGCGTGCCAAAGGCATTCCAGACCGTGATCATGTGGTGCAGCGTCTTGATGTCGTCAGTCATGCCGACCTCACTTGGCTCCGAAGCCTCTCCCCATGACTCCGCCGCACCCACACCCGGGGGGCGAACCGGCGCGAAGCCTACGCAAACCGACCCCGAAAGTCAAGGCCTTGCCCGCCTTTGCCCGCCTTTGCTTTGATCCAGGGGCCTGATTCTGCAAAGGCCTCCTGGCCGACCAGCCATCCTGCTCGCCGCGCGGGAGGAGCGTTGACAGCGAGGCAGACAGGATGATATAGACCCTGCATGCCTCGTTTCTTGCGATTCCTTTTTCCCGCTTTGTTGGTCCTGCTCCCTCCGGTGCGGGTGCCGGCGCAGGATCTGCCGATCTTCGACGCCCACATCCACTACAGTTGGCCGGATTGGTCCGTCTACCCGCCGGAGGCCGCCCTGGCCGTCCTCGATCGGGCCGGTGTCAGATGGGCCATGGTCTCCAGCACGCCCGACGACGGCACCCTTCGCCTGTACGAGAAGGCCCCGGCGCGGATCGTCCCCATCCTGCGCCCCTATCTTACCCGCAACGACATGGGCACCTGGACGAATGATCCGGCAATCCTCACCTATGTCGAAGGGCGGCTCCAGCGGGGGATCTATCGGGGGATCGGGGAATTCCACCTGGCCGCAGGCGAGGCCAACACCGCGGTCGTCCGCGGGTTCATTCAACTCGCGATTCGCCGCGGCATCTTCCTGCATGCCCACACGGACGATGCGGGGGCGGAGGCGCTCCTCCGCCTCGATCCCAAGGTCCAGGTCCTCTGGGCGCATGCAGGCATGTCGGCCGGCCCGGACACGGTCGGGCGGCTCCTCGACCGCTATCCCACCCTGACGGTGGAACTGGCCCTGCGGTATGACGTGGCGCCGGGCGGCCAGCTCGATCCGGCGTGGCGGAACCTCTTCCTCCGACATCCGGACCGCTTCATGGTGGGAACCGACACGTGGGTGACGTCCCAGTGGGACCGGCTGCCCGAGATCCAGGACGGCATCCGGGCCTGGCTCCGCCAACTCCCCCGCGAGGTCGCGGAAAAGCTCGCCTTCAAGAACGCCGCACGCCTCACGGGCAAAACGCCCTGACGATTTCGGATTTTTGATTATCGATTGCCGATTCATCTCGTGTCGGGAATCAGATCTCGCCAGCCACCTCTTCCCCGGGCCCCGAACCCTGACACCTGACCCCCGATCTATGGCCCCTTGCCCCCGACCCCTGTCAATGATTTTGGATTCGTGACTTCCGATTGCCGATCGGTGGAGCCTCGAAAAGCGGAGCGAGCCGGGCATTCTCTTTCGCAGACCCCCCGCGATGCAAACCCGTGGCCCCGAATTTCAGGGGGCGACGTTCCCGAGAAAGCGAAAGGGCCTCGCCAAGGTGCGGCGAGGCCCTTCACCGTCTCCTGTCGTTCTAGTCGTCGTCCTTCGACTTCTTCTTCTTGTGCTTCTCCTTGCCGTGTCCCTTTGCCGCGGCCCAGGGCGGCGGGCCGTGCTTGTTCTTCCAGTGACCCGGGGGGACCCGGTAGTACTCCACCGGCACCGTGAGGACGGGCTGCGGCATGCTCTGCATGGCCACGACCCTCCACGGCCCGTTGTGGAACGCCGAGAAGTACCACCCCCCGCTGTGGAACAGATAGTAGCGCCCGCCATAGAAGAAGTAGTTGTGGGCCACGGTTGGTGCGTAATAGACGGGCGTTCCGGGGACCACGACGAGCTTCGGCGGCTCCCCTATGTTGACGCCGAGGCTCAGGTTGTCAGTCCTGATGCCGATGTTGACGCTGTCCGCCATGGCGGAGCCCGCGGACAGCCCGCCCATCGCGGCTATCCCCAGAATGCTCGCGACCACGAT
>CAZNWB010000003.1:31539-59452 GCA_964576535.1 uncultured bacterium
AGCCCGCGGACAGCCCGCCCATCGCGGCTATCCCCAGAATGCTCGCGACCACGATGGCCTGTCTCATGATCAATCCTCCTTTGCTTTCATGACCCAATCCGGTCGAACCCTAGCGCATGTGACCGGGAGGGATCATTCCTTTCTTCTGGAGCCCCGGCGGCAGCTTCTTGTGGAACTGGCCTGGAGGAACCTTTGCCAACATTGGCGGAGGAACGCTGACGATCGCCCACGGCCCGGTGTACGAGCGGGACACGTACCAGCCTCCTCCGTACGAGTAGTAATAGTAGGCGTCATGATAGACGATATCGTGTCCCTCCAGGACGTACACGCCCCACTGCGGCACCCAGATAAGTTGCGGCTGAGGAACGACCACGGGTGGAGGCGTCACGACCGCCACCTTTGGTGGCGGGGGCGCTGGCGCGGCCACGGGTGGGGCCGCCGGAGATGCGGACGCCGCTTGCCGCTGCTCGTTGGCCTGCATGGCATCCCCGATCAGGGCGCCGCTCACCGCCCCGAGGCCCGCGCCGACGAGGGCGCCGGTCCCGGTGTGGCCCGAGGCACTCCCGATGGCTGCTCCGGCACCCGCCCCGATGGCCCCACCGGCCAGCGCCCCCTTTTCCCGGGTCGACAGCGGGGTCGAGCAGCCGGCCATGGCGATCGCCAGACCCAGCAGGATCATCCATCGACTTCGAACCATCACCCTTCCCTCCTCCAACGGGATGCTTCGCGGACGGTGCGCAACCCGGTGCCCGTTCATTTCACCTTCAGCTTGTGGACGTAGATGGCCTGAGCCACCACGGTGTGTGCCTTGATCTCCTTGGCATAGATCACGGAGGCGGAAACGACCGGGGCTTTGACCTCGCCTCGCCAGCCGCGGGTGTCGAACTTTCCTGTTTGAAAGATCTGCCCCTGCACCGCGTCGGCCTTGATCTCGTTGGCGTAGATCGTGTGGGCGTGGACCTGGTCCGCCTTGATCTCCTTCACGTACATGGTCTGCGGACCGGGCGGCGCGACGACGACAGGTCCTGGCGGAGGCACGGGGGCGGCCACGGGTGGAGCCGCCGGAGGAGGCGCCTGTGGCCCCGGCGCGGCCTGCCGCTGCTCGTTGGCCTGCATTGCATCCCCGATCAGGGCGCCGCTCACCGCGCCGAGGCCCGCGCCGACGAGGGCGCCGGTCCCGGTATGGCCCGAGGTGCTTCCGATGGCCGCCCCGGCTCCCGCCCCGATGGCCCCACCGGCCAGGGCCCCCTTCTCCCGGGTCGTCAGCGGGGTCGAGCAACCGGCCAGAGCCACCGCCACCGCTAGGGCGACCACGATTCTCATTCGACCCATTGCCATTCCTCCTGCAGGAGACGGCTCGAACGTCGCTGGACGCTTGCCCAAAAAGAGAAACTCACCCTTGCCCGCCCCCTTAAGGGCGTGACGCGAGGAGTGCCGTCTTGGAATTTGCAAACATGGGACCAGGCAACGTCTGTCTTTTCCATAGGCCAATTACGACCTTAGGATTCAGAGAGTTGCGATCGGGTCCAGTCCCCGGTGCGGTCAACTCTTCGGGGACGATGACACGTATCGGCACAAGCCTGGAGCGATTCTGGACGGTGGGAAATCAGACGTTTGCCCTCTGCCCTGATAGGTCCTTCGAGACGCGACGGGCAGGCGAGTTGAGGATACCCATCCTGGGAAGCGAGACAGGCGAAACGGCGGCGAAGGCCGCCGGACCTGATGAGGATGGCAGGGGAAGTGAGCGGCGGGGCGGGGGTCCTCCATCATCCGGAAGGTGGACCGGCGATCCTCTCCTGGGCTGGGTTCAAGAAGGGCGGCCGGACCGCCTCCACCTAGGAGGCCCTCGGTGCGGAGAGGGTTGCACGGAACAATGAGCTGTTCCTCGGCTAAATCCGCAGCGCGCCGCCCTCCAGGACCACCCGACCGTCCAGCGTCAGCGTCGGATGGTACATCATGCCATCGAAGTGGCAGGCGGCCTTCGTCGTCCCGCCGAGGTTGGCGCTGGTCCCGATGCCGATGTGCACGGTGCCGAAGGCGCCGTGGTCCTGGGCCCACACGCCTGTGAGCATGTAGATCGCCGGGTTCAGGCCGATGGCAAGCTGGGCGATGTTATAGACCGCGGCATCCCCCATCTCCGCCCACACCTTTCGGATCATGTCGGCCTCGGGGCCGCCTTCCACCTTGACGATGCTCCCCTGCTTGACCGTGCAGCGGACCGGCACCCGGAGCGGCCCGATCCGAAGGTTCGGGATGCTGCCATCGAAGACGATGATCCCTTCGGCCGTCCCGTCCACGGGCGAGATGTTCGCCTCGATGTTCGGGAAGGCCGAGAATTTGCCCGGCCGGTCCAGGATACAGTCGTGGGCGTTGCCGGAGCGCCCGCTGAGGTCGAAGCGGCAGTCGGTGCCAGCCGGGGTCGTGAGGTGGGCGCTGGATGCGGCGGTGAGCAGCTCGCCCATCTTCCTCACCGTGGGCGATGCCTTCTCGAAATCCGCCTCGGCCCCGCCGCGCACGAGTTGGTCGGGCGTGGTCGCGGGCAGCGACAGCACCCGCGTGCCCTTCTTGAGGGCGTTTCGGGTCGCCGTCGAATGACTGATCGAATAGCTGACGGGAAGGAGGGCCACATCCGCGGCCAGCAGGGCGGCGGCCACGATGGCGGGCGGCTCATCCCCATCCACGGACACCGGCGTCATCACGGTGGTGACCACCTCCGGGGTGATCTCCAGCGCGGCCGTCGCCAGCGCCTCCGCGACCACGGAGGTGTCGGTGTCGGCCACGATCAGGACCTTTTCCCCTGCCTTGACCCGCGCGAGAATGCGGACGACCTTGCGCGCGCCGCCTATGATCCCTGCTATCTGCATGGACTCTTCCTCCTATCTCGGACATCAGGATGGACGAAAGATCCCCCACGCCGGGACGCCCGGTCGCCCCCAAGCGACCTCAGGGTCGTGCCACCGCGGGCTTTCTCCTCAACCGCCAGAGGGCCCGAGCCAGTGGGGCAAAGAGCGACAGCAGAGCGCAGATCGTCAACACGGCAGAAATCGGTCGGGTGAAGAAAATGGAGAGGTCCCCGTGCGAGATCGTCAACGACTGGCGAAGCGATCGCTCCACCAAGGGGCCCAGCACGAGGCCCAGCACCGCCGGCGCGGCCGGAAACTCGAGTTTCCGCATGAGGTACCCGATGACGCCGAAGGCGAACATGACCCACATGTCAAAGACATTGTTGTCCGTGGCGAACACCCCCACGGCCGAGAGCGTGACGATGAGGGGCATGAGAATCTTGTAGGGAATACGCAGCATACTGGCCCACATCCCGACCAGGGGGAGGTTCAGGATGAGCAGCATGACATTCCCGATGTACATGCTGGCGATCACGCCCCAGACGAAGTCGGGGTTGCTCTGGAAGAGCAGCGGGCCCGGCCGCAGGCCGTGGATGAGCAGTGCGCCCAAGAGGACGGCCGTGGTCCCGGAACCGGGGATCCCCAGGGTGAGGAGCGGGACCATGGCTCCCCCGGCGGCGGCATTGTTGGCGCTCTCCGGCGCGGCCACGCCCTCGATGATCCCCGTCCCGAACTTCTCCGGGTGTTTGCTGAGCTTCTTCTCCATCGCATACGCCATGAAGGAGGCGATGGTCGCCCCCGCCCCTGGCAGGACCCCGATGAAGAAGCCCAGGAGAGAGCTTCGACCGATGGGGCCGAGGGAATCTTTCCAATCCTGCAGGTTCGGGAACAGATTCCGGAGGGTCAACTTGGTCCGGACGAACACCTGTTCCATCGGCTCTTCCAGGTTGACCAGCACCTCGGCCACGGCGAAGAGCCCCACCGCCACCCCGATGAAGCCCATCCCATCCAGCAGGTAAATGTTCCCGAACGTGAATCGCTCCTCGCCGCTGATGGCGTCCACGCCCACAGACGCCACGATCAGGCCGAACACGCCGCTCATGATGCCCTTGATCATGGACTCCCCGGACAGGCTGGTCACCAGGGTGAGCCCCATGAAGGTCAAGGCGAAATACTCCGGCGGTCCGAAGGAAATCGCCACGTTGGCCAGGGGCGGGGCGATGAAGGTGAGCAGGACCACCGCCAGCGTCCCCGCGATGAACGACCCGAACGCCGCCATGCCGAGCGCCGGGCCGGCTCGGCCCTTCTTGGCCATCTGGTAGCCGTCCAGGGTAGTCATGACCGACGACGACTCCCCGGGCACGTTGATGAGGATGGACGTGGTGGAACCGCCGTACATGGCCCCGTAGTAGACGCCGGCCATGGTGATGATCGCCGTGGTGGCATTCAGGCCGAAGGTGATGGGGATGAGGATCGCCACCCCCGTGACCGGCCCGATACCCGGCAGCACGCCGATCAGGGTACCAAACGTCACACCGACGAAGCAGAAAAAGAGATTGTGAAGCGATAGGGCAACCTGAAAGCCCAGCAGGATGTTCTGAAAGATCTCCATAGGGTTCCGTCCCTAGCCCATTCCGTCCTACGTCGCCGCCACGACGTCACCCGGCGCTCCCACGTGATTCCGAGGCCGGCGACAGGCGCACCTCCAGTCTAAAAGCCAAATATATTCCTCGGAAGGCTGACACCCAGCAATACCTGGAAGACAACATACAGCCCGACGGCATTCAGCACGGCCACCAGCACGGCCGTGGCCCACTTCTCCCGCTCCACGACGCCCAGCAGGAAGGCGGTGAGAAGCCCGGTGCCCAGCAGAAAGCCAAGCCGTTCCAGCAGGAGGATATAGGCGGCCAGGCCCCCGATGGTTGCCCCGACCGGGATCAACCCCTTTCGGTTCGGGAACAGACGTCGTTCCACGGCAGCGACTGGCTGGCGGCGAGCCGTGACCAGGAGCAGGATGGACAGAATCGCCATGAGCCCGCCGAGCCAGAAGGGCAAGAACCCGGCGCCCGGCCCGAATGTTCCGCTGGGGGGCAGGCGCCGGGACCCTTCCATGAGGGCGAGCGAAAAGACCACGAGGAGAATCCCGGTGACTTGGTCGGCCCGTCGCATCGCTGGACCTGCGTTCCCGGCCTATTTCAGCAGGCCCATCTCCTTGAGGACTTCCTGGTAGCGGGCATGCTCCCCATCCAGCCACTTGCCGAAGGTCGGGCCATCCATCCAGGCCTCGGAGAGCATATTCTCTTTAATGTATTTCTTGTAGATGTCGGTCTTCGTGTACTTGAGGAAGGCCTCCTCCAGCACTTTGCGTGCCTCGTCGGGGATGCCCTCGGGCCCCACCAGCCCCCGATTTTGCACGTAGATGGCGTTGATCCCCTGTTCCTTCAAGGTGGGGACCTCGGGGGCTCCGGCGAGGCGCTTCTCCGCAAAAACGCCGAGCGTCCGCACCTTATTGGCCTTGGCCAGCTCCAGGGCTTCCCCCGGGTTGGCGACGGCGATATCTACGTGACCGCCCAGGAGGGCGGCATTGACCTCCCCACCACTGTTGAACACAATGTAGTTCAGTGCGACCCCGGCCGCCTTCTCGATGAGATATGCGCAGATGGAGTCGGACGAGCCCAGTTGGGTTCCCCCCACGGTGATCCTCTTCGGATTGGCCCTGGCATCCTCGACGATGTCCTTCATGGACTTGTATTTCGACTCGGCCCTGACGATCACCATGTACTCATCGAAAGCGAAATTGGCGATTGGGGTGAAATCCTTGTAGGTGACTTGTGACTTCCGGAGGATCGGCGTGGTCAGGAAGCTGGTCACGGCAGTCAAGAGGAAGTAGGGGTCTTTCTTCTTGCCCCCAACGTAGGCATAGGCAATGGCGCCGCTGGCGCCTGGCTTGTTCTCCACGACGATGGGTTGGGGCAGGATTTTCTCCTTCTCAAGGGCGGCCGCGAGCGTCCGGGCAAAGATGTCACTGCCGCCGCCGGCTCCGGCATGGACGACCAAGGTGATGGGCTTTTCGGGGAACTTCGCGGCCTCCCCCGTACCGCCTGTCCCTAAGAGCAATCCCACTGCAACCAGGACCCCAACGCTCCCAACCCCGTACGTTCTCATAGCCCACCTCCTGTGGAAAAACCGGAGTCAGTTGCCCCCGACTCTCCGCGAATGCGTCCGGCCTCGTGGCGCCTTCCTGACGCCGTCCCGCTCCCACCCCGTGAGTGCTACTTCCTCCCCTTACCCCGTGTCTGTCGGGTTCGAGGACCCGCTTTCCGGGACCGGCCGGTGCGACTCGGCCGACCCCCGGCCGTTCCGCGTGACAGCAGCGCGGTCAGCTCCCGCACATCCCGGAGCTCCTCGAGTCCCCCCACCAGCTCGATGACCCGCTCCGCCTTGTCCTTGGGCCAGCGGCTGAAGCCGGCGCACTCCCGGAACTTGTCCGCCACTTCCTCGTAGCTCATGGGATTCGCCGGGCTGCCCTTGCCAAAATCGGCCCGGCCGGAAATCCTCCGCCCGTCCGTCAGCGCGATCTCGAGGATGGTCGTCATCTTGTCATAGCCGGCGGCCTCGGCCTCGGGGTGGACGCCGAAATCCACCTTCTGGATCATCGCCTGCACGTCCGGCCGGTTGACGACCTCGTCGGTGAACTCGGCCAGCCCCGCCTTCCGCTCCAAGAGCAGGATGGCCATGCAGAACTCCATGCTGAACTTCGCCTGCAGCTCGGTCCGGGGCCGGTGGTGGATGAGGGCATTGGGCATGTTCTGGTTGGTGCCGACCTTCACGCTCTGGACCAGGTCCGGCTGGATGTTGTGCTGCTTGATCAGGGAGAGCATGCGGGTCATGCCGGGATGGGTGAGGGACCCGGAGGGATGCGGCTTGATGGAGACCCCCGGATGCATGAAGGTCCAGGGGTTGCCGAGCTTCCCCCGGATCGCCCCCTCCTCGTACCCGCCCCCCGCGGCGTGGAAGAACCCGCGCGGGGCCTCCAGGATGTGGGGGGTCGCCGTGAAGCCCAGGCTGGCGAATTCGGCCGCGAGGACGCCGCTTTCCGCCGCGCGGCCCGCATGGAAGGGCTTCATCATCGTCCCGAAGTTCTCCCGGAGGCCGGCGGAGAGGCTGCCGGCAATCCCCAGGGCCACGCCGGCCCCCTCGGCCGGAAGTGTGAGCAGGTTGGCCAGCCCCGCCGCCGCGCCGAAGGTCCCGATGGTCGCCGTGGAATGGAACCCGTGCTGGTAGTGCCGCGGGTTGATGGCCTCGGCGATCTTGCACTCCACCTCCACGCCGACGTGATAGGCGGTGAGCAGGTCTTTTCCCGAGCGGCGGTCCCGCTCGGCCACCGCCAGGACCGCCGGCAGGGCCGGCGCCGTCGGATGGGTGAGCAGGCCGTAGACCCGATCCTTGGCCACTGCCAGTTGCGTGTCATCGTAATCGTCGGCGTGGATCGCGGTGCCGTTGGCAAAGGCCGCGAACCGCGGCGGAACGCGCAGGGGAGTCCCGATGATGCTGCTCGCCCCACCGGAACACCCCAGGCCTTGGAGATGGCGGCGGAGGAGTTTCCCACTCTTGGCCACGGAGCCCGCCAGGGCCAGCCCCAAGCCGTCGAGGATGGATTTCTTCCCGAGGCGCACCACGTCCGCCGGGAGATCCTTATAGTGTGTGGAGGCGATGAAACCGGCGACATAGGCGGTGAGTGATCCGGGCTCGGCCGCGACTCGCTCTGCGCTCATTCTGGCCTCCTTTCAGACGTCTGGCGGGACGTAGCGCGGTTATCACGGTTATTTCTTCTCGGCGCACCTCTGCCGCGCACCATTCCCCTGGGATGCGCGGGGGCAATTGGGTCCCGGCTGAAGGCCACTTGGTGTTGTTCAAAGAGGTCGCGGACGCGAGAACTCAGGAAGTACGGAGTGGCCTTGAGCGGGTCCTCTCGCTCACCCCACACCTGGAGGTGGGCCACGAAGGGGAACAGCGATGACCAGTGCCGCCAGAGGCCTCCGACCGCATTCTCCTATGGGCCGGACATTTCGGACTTTCCGTTGAAGACGGCACCTTTCCATATCACCAAGCAGGGGGTCCGGATCGTACCGGTGACCTGGCTCGATCCCAGGAGCTCCACCCGCTGCGTCGCGGTAATGTTCCCCTGGACGTGACCGCTGACCTGCAGGGTCCCGACCTTTATCTCCCCGTTCACCCGCCCGCGCTCGCCAATAATGAGGACCTCGCCGCGGACGATTTCCCCCTCCAGGTGACCATCCACGCGGACGGCGCCGCTGAAGCTCAGCTCGCCCTTTAACTGGATCCCTTCCCCCAGGAATCCGCGAACCTCGCTGAAGTCAATGGGGAGCGGACTGCGGCGGTCGGCAGTTCGCTTCTCCTGCTCTACCGGCTGAACCCGCTGCCGTCGTTCCCCCTGCCGCCGGTCCAGTACGACCTGAATATTTTCGTCGTCCGTGAAGTTTCGCATCAGAGGCATCCAGCGATTAGCATGGAATCGTGCACGAGCCGCAAAGCCTCGACCCCTTTCCCGAGGCACCCCGTGCTGTGGAATCGGTTGCCGCAGTCTTACCGGACAGGCCTTGCACCGGAAGGGAAAGCGGGGATCGGCCTGAATGGCTGCGGGCAGCTCTCTATGACTCTGGCCGGTTTCTCTCCGCCTGGGCCTCGACCGGAACCTGCCGACCGGACGTTGCGGAATCGAGGCGCTTCATGCCCCCCAACGGGACCGGGACGTGGGAGGCATGAATGGTGCCGGGGGAGGGAATCGAACCCTCATGAGGCTAAGCCTCGCGGGATTTTGAGTCCCGTGCGTCTACCAGTTTCACCACCCCGGCATCTTTGACGATACCTTTTTACGTCGCCCCTGCCAGTGTGTCAAGCGCTATGAACTCCATTGGGTGAAGGCACAGGGGCAGAGGCGCTGGGGAGCGGACACGGAGACAAGGAGGCGAGGGGAAGAGAGAGTCGGGGAAACGGAGATTCGGAGAAACGGAGAGGAGAGCGGGAATTTTTTCTTGACGCTGCGCACGTCCGCTGGTAAGAAAGAGGCGAGCTGAGGGCGCAAAACGGCACCCCCTCGACGCCGAAGCACCTTCAGCTCATCTGCATTTTAGGGGCTGTGGCGCAGTTGGGAGCGCGCGTGACTGGCAGTCACGAGGCCAGGGGTTCGAATCCCCTCAGCTCCACCAGAACCGAAAGCGGGACCCGGCATCGGGTTCCGCTTTTTCGTTCCGACCAGCCCCTCTCCCCTCAGGGCCAACGATTGCGCCACTGATAATCCAAGTGCTCGGGGACTGCATCGGTCTGATCGGCCATCCGGCGTAGCCCCCGACGCCTGTCCGTTCCACGCCGCCTCTCGACCCCGGCCGGAATATTCGCTGGGTCCGCAGGCGACTGGCGCCGCTCCCCCTGTCTTCTGTCTCGACCGGATCGCCGGTTCACAACGGTGGCGGCCATCCTCCCCCCTGCCCTACCGGCCGGGCACTTGCTGTTCGCCCGGCCAGCTCAGGCGAACGCTGGCCTCGTCAAAAGCCACCCGGCACCGACGGCAGAGAAACTTCGGATGGCCCCATTCCGGGAGATACCCCGCTTCCACGTCATCCTGCCCGCACGCCGGGTGGATAAAGATGTAGCGAACGCTCCGGCCACCCCCCCAGATCCGCCTCATAAGCCACCGACGAATGTCCATGTTCACCTACCCCAAAAACCGCTGCAACGCTGGAAGGCTTGGAGGCTAGAACGCTCTGGGTCCGCACTCCAGCCTCTCAGCATCCTGGCCTTCCAGCCTCCTAGCCGTCGCGCGGGCTTCCGCCCGGCGCCGTTGCCAGGGCATGCGCGCGATCCAGCACCTCTCGGATCGCCTCTTCCCGAATCCGCCGGTCCTCCCCGGGGATGGGCCGCGGCGCCTGCCGGAGCCAGGCCAGATAGGCCCCACAGGCCTGGAACAACTCCTCCGACAGATCGCTCAGCTCCTCGAAAAGGGGGATCGGCAGGTGAAGCCATCCATCGAGGAGATCGCTTCCCATCCACTCGACCAGGCCCCCGAGGACCTGCTCCACGGCGGGAGCCTCTCTCTGCTGAGCGATTCGAATGAACAGGGTCCCCCAGCGGTCGAGATCCTGCGTGAGCCGCTGGAGTGGCGAACGCTCGGCCATGACGCGATCAGGACCATCCAGGAGCCAGTTGCACGTAAAGGGCACACACGGTCACGCGTACAGCGCGAGCGCGGGTACCCAGCGCACCCGGCTGGGTGTCAGCCGCGTGGGCTGGGTGCCACCGTTACGCGTACAGCGCAACGGCCGCAAATGTCACCGTCCCCTGTGGATCGGGCCACAGGCTGTACCGCAGGAGCCGCCCTTGCGTGCCGGCGAGGATCCGGAGCATCGCATAGATGGGTGGGAGGCCACAGATCCGCCGCCGATCGCCATCCCGGGCGACGGCCCGGAACAGGGCCTCGGCATCTCCTGCCTCGACTCCGGCCAACATCTCCCGATCGGCATCGGCGACCTCGCGCAGCTGCCCCGGTGTCATCGGGCGGGAATCGCCGAACCGCGGCCCGACATGCGCCAGGTCGGCGCTGGCCAGGATCATGCTGCGCCCTCCCAGGGTCGCCAGTGCGTCCCGCAGCCCGGCAACGAAGCCTTCGATCTCCCCGTCCTGGATTGGCGAGCGGCGCTCCTCGACAAACCGGTGAAACGACCCGCACAGGATCGGCACGATCCGGACCGGAGTGTCTTCCGGTATCCGGTGCCGGAGGAATACCGCCTGGAATTCGATGGAGTGTTCTCCCCGGTGGGCCGGTTCGTCCTCGAGGTACGATTCGCCCACGGTCGCCAGAAGGCGGTCCACGAACTCCCGGTCCGTCTCGACCGTCCCCAGCGGGGTCTCGAAGTCCTTGCGGGTCAGGGCGAAGGCGCGCGTGATGGGGGCGTGGACAGTTCCCAGGATCACCCACCGGTCCACGGCAGGCGCGCCTTCGATCTCGCGATAGCCCCAGGCATAGCAGGGCCCGCCGCGGGCGAAGTCAATGTGAGGAACCACCAAGCCGGCCAGACTCGACGCGGCGGGGGTGGGCGGCGTCATCCCAGGCCCATCCGCTGCGGCGAAGTAACTGTCAAGCTGCCGCCGGAGCGCGTCCCGCTCTGCCGGATAGCTTTTTCCGGCCAAGGACGCAGGCCGGGATCGAGCCCGGCGGAACCCCTCCTGCACCGCGGTCCGGTGCGCGGCGAAGCGGGGGCTGTCCAGCAGGTAGTGTTCATCCAGCGACCGGATCACGTCCAGCAACTGCTCCCGGAAAAGGAGCGTCCCGAAGCGGCGGACGAAGGCGGCCTGGATGTCCAGCAGGGAGTGTTGACCATCGAAGAGGCCGAGAATCGAGGCCGTCTGGGTCGGCAGGTATACGACCCCCCCGCAATACTGCTGGGGATCCCGCAGGCACAGGACCTGCCGCCCTTGCAGCTCCGCCGGAAACGCCTCTACTTCGCGCAGCCGGGGATACTCATACCCCTCGCCGTCGCTGCCCGCGCTCATGCTCGGTCCGGTCTGGCCTTCCCGCCGCCTCCAGCGCCCTGGGCGTCTCGGTGCACCCCTCGCGTATCAGTCCGTTTCGGAGAAGTTCGTCACCCGCCATCCGTTTGGCCCTTGGGCCAGGGCGAGGAGCGACTTCCGGGTGAAGGCGTCTCCACCCTGGACCTCGATCCGGACCTCGTACCGGAAGAAGAGCTTCCCTTCCACGGTAGCCTGCTCGATCCGGTGATACCTCACGCGGCGACCCTGGCTCGCCTGGGGTCCGGATTGCCCCCCGGTGAGCTGCTGCTGGTCCCGGATCTTCTTGACGGCCAGCCCGTCGGCCAGTTTCAAGGCCTCCCCAAGGTCGGCCGCCGCGTAGTAAGCATCCATGAACCGGTCAGCCACGACCTCCGGCCCGCCTGACCCGCATCCCTGGATCAACCCCAGGAAAATCAAGGAGATAATCAACCCCTTGGGGTCTCTTCCAAACCACCCACAAGATTTAGATTGACTCGGGCGGAGTTGGCGGGTATCCTCCCCCAACCTACGAAGGGCAAACCTCGGGAACTTGCCACGCTCGGCTGCCTCGCACGGGTCCCGGTTCGGATCGGAATCATTCATCCTAATTCATACAGCGAGGGGTGACCGTGCGATTGACCTGGCGTAATCCAGCCAGGTATCCCTGTCGTTGCCCGGAAGGGCCCAGGGGAAACAGGCAAGAAAAAATGCCATCCAGGCGAGAGCCGGTTTCGATCCTTATAGTTACGGCCCGGCTGCCAGCCCGGATGGGTGGGAGATGATTGGCAATGCTCATCGAAAACACGATGACCGCAACCGGGGCCGGCCTGGGCCAGACACCTGCCCTGACCCGCACCCGGCAAGCCGCGTTTCGCCAAGGCTGGGTCCTCGGGAAGCTGATGCTGACCGGCCTGCTCTTGGTGTATCTGGTCGCCTGGATCCAGGACCTTCAGCGGGTCCGGCACCTCGAGGCGGAGCCGACACCCCCTTCCAAGGTCATCACCAAATATGAGGCGTGGAACCGGATTTACCCCCGTCCGAACCACTGAGCCAGCCGCCTACCCGCCGCCCTGCCCCTGAACACCAGGAGGGTGGGGGGGCGGGTTCAACCAGACTCCCGATCCCCCGCCCACCCGTCGGCCGCCATTCCGGTTAGAGATTGTCCTGATCCACGGTGATCTTTGCCGTCTGGCGCACCTGGTGGAGCCAGTCGGAGAAGACCGTCGCCCGCTTCTGGAGGAGCAGTCGGGCGCGGAAGGTCTCTTTCTGCTTCTCGAACTCCGTCTCCGCCGGGTCCTGCTGCCTCAACAGGTGGATCAGGTAGGAGGCCCTCTGGCCGGTGACGAGGGGGCTGGTCTCCCCCGGCCTCAACAGGCCGACGGCCTGCCGGAAGGCCTCGGGATCCGGAACCTCCTTGGGGGGGGCATCCAGCGGAAACGGACCGAACGGCTTCGCCGGAGCGCCAGCTCCCCGCCCGGCCTCGGCGAACGACTTGCCCTGTCCCATGGCCAGCGTGACCTTGTCGGCAAGCTTCCTGCCCTCCTCGCCAGAAGGGAGGTTGACCACCTCGACCGTTACCTGCCGGTGGATCTGCCGGAAGGCCTCGCGGGCCTCGGCCTCCGACACCTTAACCGCCCCCCGGATCAGTGCCTCCATCTTCCATTCCGTCATGGCCCGGCGGATTTCCGCCTCGAACCGCTCCGGTGTCAAGCGGTTGGCCTTGAGGATGTCCAGATACCGCTGCCGGCTGAAGCTTTCCTTGCCGCCAAAGGCGGGCATGCGGCGGACCTCCTCCGCCAGCTCCTCCGTGCTGACCGCGAAGCCGATCCGCTCTGCGTACTGCAGGACCAGGAGCCGCCGGATCAGCTGCTCCACCACCTGCTGCTTGAGGTTGAGGGACTCCAACAGCTTCTCGTCCAGCTTGTCCCCGAAGATCTGCCGGTACGCCTGAATCTGCTGTCGGAGGGCCAGCTGGTAGTCCTCCACCGTGATGTCGGTTCCCGCCACCGTGGCCACCACGCCCCGTCGGGTCAAGTCGCCCGGGGTGGATTTCACCCCCCACACGACGAAGATCGTCCCGATGAAGGTGAACGCCACGACCAGCATGACCCCTTTGATGAAGTACGCGCTGCCTTCCCGCATTTTTTTGAGCATGCCGAGGTTCCTCGTCGTCTGAGCCGAAGTCCATCGGTCACGATACTGCATCGGACAAACGGTTGGCAAGGCATTTCCGGTGCCGGGAATCGCGAAACTCCTTGTCTTTTCTAGAGCGGTATGTTAAAGACACAAATTGTCGGCATTTGGTCGTGTGGCCTGCGACTGCCTCGCGCGAGGGCCAGAAAGGAGAGACGATGCTCTTCGATTGGCTGTTCGGGATGTTCTCCAATGATCTGGCCATTGACCTGGGTACGGCCAACACGCTGATCTACGTCAAGGGCAAGGGGATCATCCTCAGCGAGCCGTCGGTCGTCGCCATCAAGCGAGGCACCAACCAGGTCCTCAAGGTCGGGAGGGAGGCCAAGGAGATGCTGGGTCGCACGCCCGGCAGCATCGTGGCCATCCGCCCGCTGAAGGACGGGGTCATCGCCGACTTCGACGTGACGGAGCAGATGATACGCGCCTTCATCGTGAAGATCCACAACCGCAAGGCGATGGTGCGCCCGCGGATCATCATCGGCGTTCCCTCCGGGATCACCCAGGTCGAGAAGCGCGCCATCCGGGATTCGGCCGAGCAGGCCGGCGCCCGCGAGGTCTACCTGATCGAAGAACCCATGGCCGCCGCCATCGGCGCGGGCCTGCCCGTGCAGGAGCCCATCGGCAGCATGATCGTGGACATCGGCGGGGGCACCACCGAGGTGGCGGTGATCTCCCTCTCCGGCATCGTCTACAGCCAGTCGGTCCGGATCGCCGGGGACGAGATGGACGAGGCCATCACCCAGTACCTGAAGCGGAAGTACAACCTCCTGGTGGGCGAGCGCACGTCGGAGAATATCAAGATCCAGATCGGCTCCGCCTACCCCTTCGACGAGCCCCGCAAGATGGACATCAAGGGCCGCGACCTGGTGGACGGCATCCCCAAGACCCTCACCATCAGCGACAGCGACATCCGCGAGGCGCTGCACGACCCCATCTACGCCATCGTGGACGCGGTGAAGACGGCCCTGGAGCGGACCCCGCCGGAGCTCGCCGCCGACATCGCCGAGAAGGGGATCGTCCTGGCAGGCGGTGGCTCCCTGCTGCACGGCCTGGACACCCTGATCGCCCTGGAGACGCACCTCAAGGTGCGGGTGGCCGACGACCCGCTGTCGTGCGTCGTCCTGGGCACCGGCAAGGTCCTGGACGAATTGGACCTGCTGAAGACCGTCTGCCTGGAATCGTAACCAGTCCCCGACCCCTTCCTCGGGCTGCGTCGGCCTGGACACCGGAGGCGTGCTCGTGAGCGGTCTCCTGCGGCTCCTGGCCCGCCATAGGCGGGCGGTGATCCTCACCGTCGCCCTCGTCCTGTCCTTTCTCCTCATGACGCTGCAGGTCCGCCACGAGGCCGCGGTGGTGACCTTCACGCGACAGGTCGTCCTCTTCAGCGTCTCCCCCTTCATCAAGGTCACGGCTGCCCTCTTCCGGGGCACCCGGAACCTCTGGCGCGACTACGTGGACCTGCGCCACCTCCGCGAGGAGAACAAGCACCTGCAGGGTGAGGTGGCCGTGCTCCAGCGGCGCGTCGATCAGCTGAAGGAGCAGTCCCTGGAGACCCAGCGACTGCAGCGCCTGCTGGCCATGCGCGAGAGCCCCCGGGCGGGATTCCTCACCGCCCGGGTCGTGGGCAAGGACGCCACCAACTGGTTCAAGACCATCCTCCTGGACCGCGGGAGTCAGGAGGGCGTCCGGCGCAACCAGCCGGTCCTGGCCCCGGATGGCCTCGTGGGTCGCGTGGTGGAGGTCACGCCCACGTCCGCCAAGGTCCAGCTGCTCACCGATCCGGTGAGCGCCGTCGGCGGCCTGGTCCAGCGGACGCGCGTCACCGGCATCGTCTCGGGGAATCTGGGCGCGGGCGCCCGCGTGCGGTACCTGCCGCTCCTGGCCGACGTGGTGGTGGGGGACGAGGTGGTGACCTCGGGCATGGGTGGCGTCTTCCCCAAGGGGATCCCCGTCGGCCGGATCACGGCGGTGGAGCGGCGGAGCGGGGCCCTGTTCCAGGAGGCGAGTCTACAGCCACTCGCGGACCTGGGCCGGCTGGAGGAGGTCATGATCCTGACAGCGCTGGACGGCGGAACCAGCTTCGGAGCTGGTGCCACCCGTGAGGGTGGCACCGGTTTCGAGGCCGCCGGCGCGAGGCGGCCATGAACTGGTTCCTCCTGGGCCTCCTGTTCTGCGTCCTGGCCCAGGCGGTGCTGCTCGCGCCGTTCAGCTTGGGCGGCATCCGGCCCGACCTCTACCTGCTCCTGGTGTTCTTCGTCAGCCAGCGCGTCAGCCCGGAGGCGACGACCGTCCTGGCATTCATGATCGGGCTCTGGCAGGACGGCCTGTCCGGAGGCCCCCTGGGACTCCGCGCCTTTACGTACAGCCTCATGGGATTTCTGGCCGCCAGGCTGTCTCACCACATATACACGGACAGACCCCGCGCGGTTTTCTGGCTGCTCCTCGGGGGCAGCGCCGGTGCCGGGTGCATCACCCTGGCCCTGCTGATCTTCTTCCTGGGACCCCCGCCCCTGGTGCCGGCCCTCGTCTTCGTGATCGTGCCCGAAGCGCTCTACACGGCGGCCGTTGGCCTGCTGATCTTCTGGCTGCCGCAGGTCCGGGCCGCCCTCGCCCGATCCGCCTAGGCCCCAGATGAGCGTTGATCCTGTGCTCCCCACGCCGTCCCAGACCCTGACCCCCCGCATCCAGACGGCAGTCCTCTGCGTCGGGATCGCCTTCCTGTGTCTCCTGCTCCGGCTGTGGTACCTCCAGATCCTCGAGGGGGATCGATTCTTCGCCCTGTCCACCAGCAACCGGTTACGTGTGCGACCGGTCGAGGCGCCGCGGGGCTTCATCCTGGATCGCCACGGGGAGATCCTGGTGGAGAACCGGCCCACCTTCGACCTGTTCGCCACGCCCGAGGACGTCGTCAATCCGGACGAGGTGGCGGCCACCCTGGCCGGGATCCTCGGGGCGCCGGTGGCGGAGATCCAGGCTCGCCTGGCCGATGGGCGCGAGCGGCCTTACCAGCCGCTGCTCATCCGCAAGGACCTGGACGAGCAGATGATGGTGGCCGTCGAAGAGCGGCGGCTCGACCTGCCCGGCATCAGCCTGCGCATCCGCCCCACCCGCGCGTACCCCAGCGGAGGGATAGCGGCCAACCTCCTGGGGTACGTGAGCGAGGTGAACCAGGCGCAACTGCAGCGGGAGGAGTTCCAAGACTTCCGCCCCGGAGAGAACCTGGGCCAGGCGGGGGTGGAGCGCCGGTTCGACGCCTTCATTCGGGGCATTGACGGCGGCGAGCAGATCGAGGTGGACGCCCGGGGTCGCGCCTTACGGCTGGTCAGCCGGCTCGAGCCGCAGTCCGGGTCCAACATTTATCTCACCATCGACAAGCGGATCCAGGAGGCGGCCGAAGCGGCCTTCGTCGGGAAGAAGGGAACCGTGGTCGCCATGAACCCCACCACGGGCGAGATCCTGGCCATGGTGAGCCGCCCGTCCTACGACCCGAACATGTTCGCCCAGCGTCTGACCGCCGAGGAATGGCAGCGCATCGCGGACGACGCCACGCATCCCCTCCAGAACCGGGCGTTCCAGGCCCAATACCCCCCCGGATCCGTGTTCAAGCTCATCGTGGCCATCGCCGGCCTGGAGAGCGGGGCCTTGACGCCCGAGACGAAGTTCGGTTGCCCGGGCTACTTCTACCTGGGGAACGTCAAGTTCGACGACTGGAAGAAAGGCGGCCACGGGACGCTGAATCTCCGATCCGCCATCGTGAACTCCTGCAACGTGTACTTCTACCAGGCGGGCTTGAAGGTCGGCATCGAGGAGATGACGCGCGTCGCCCGCGCCTTCGGCCTGGGGGATCCGCCCGGCCTCGGCCTGGGGGATGAGGCCACCGGGTCCCTGCCCAACCCCCAGCCCCGGCGTCGTGGCCAACCCGGATGGTCCGCGGGAAACACCGTCGTCGCCAGCATCGGCCAGGGGCTGGTGGTCGCCTCCCCCATGCAGCTGCTCAACATGGTCTCGGCCATCGCCAACGGGGGGACGATCTATCGCCCCTTCGTGGTGAAGAAGATCGCGGCCCTCTCCGGCGAGGTCCTGGACGAGTACGAGCCGGAATCGTTGCGTCGTCTTTCCATCAAACCCGAAACCCTGGCCTTCATCCGCCAGGCCATGCTGGGCGTGGTGAACGAGGGCACGGGTGCCCGGGCGAAGGTGCCCGGGATTTCCATTGGGGGCAAGACCGGCACGGCCCAGGTCGTGCGGAAGGGGGAGGGCAAGGGGGTCGCCGAGCTCAAGGACCATGGCTGGTTCGTGTCCTTCGCCCCCGTGGATAATCCCCAGATCGCCGTGGTGATCCTCGTGGAGAACGGGGGATTCGGCGGACTGGTGGCCGCTCCCGTGGCGAAGGCGGTGTACGAGGCCGCCTTCGGGGCGCGTTCGCCCTTTGCCCGTCTGGAGCCGGCCGACACCAAGGAGCCGGACATCGGCGACTGAAGGAGCAGTTGGCAGCGGGCAGCTGGCAGCGGGCAGCCTCTCACCGAACCGCTGATAGCTGATGGCTGAAAGCTGGGATGTTCGATCGGCGATTAGTTACCCATTTTGACTGGAGCTTCGTCGCAGCGATCCTGGGGATGGCGGCCCTCGGGATCCTGACCATCTACAGCGCCAACACGATGGCGACCTCCGCCTTTCGGAAGAGCCTGTACCTGCGTCAGATGCTCTGGGCGGGGGTGGGAATGGTCGGGCTGATCGGGGCCTGCCTGGTCAGCTACCGGACCCTGGGGCGATTCGCCTACGTGATCTTCGGAGTGAGCGCGGCCCTGCTCGTCCTGGTCCTGGTGATGGGCAAGACCGGGTTGGGCGCGCAACGCTGGATCCGCATCGGGGGCTTCGCCTTCCAGCCGTCCGAGTTCGCTAAACTGGGCCTGGTCCTGTTTCTCGCCCGGTACTTCGACGACCAACGGAACGCCATCCGTGACGTCCGGGGCCTGTTGTTGCCCGTCGGCCTCTCGGCCGTCTGCATGCTCATGGTCCTCAAGCAGCCCGACTTGGGGACGGCGCTGCTCCTCGGGTTCATCACCCTCAGCATGCTGCTCCTGCTCGGCCTGCACTGGCGTCGCCTCTTGCCCGTCATCATCGGGGGCGGCGCCCTGGCCCCGATCCTGTGGGTGGCGCTCAAGGACTACCAGCGCCGGCGCATCCTGACCTTCCTGAACCCGGACCTGGATCCCCTGGGCGCCGGCTACCATATTGCGCAATCGAAGATCGCCGTGGGGTCCGGCGGCGCCTTCGGCAAGGGATGGCTGGCCGCCAGCCAGAGCCAGCTGAACTTCCTGCCCTTGAATCACACCGACTTTATCTTCGCCGTCCTGGCCGAGCAGTGGGGGTTCCTGGGATGCCTGCTGGTCCTCCTGACCTACTTCTATCTCATCACCAAGGGCTTTCAGATCGCCCGGGACTGCACGGATCTGTTCGCGGCCCTTCTGGCGTCTGGGATCTCCACCATGCTGGCCATTCAGGTCCTCATCAACACCACCATGGTGCTGGGCCTGATGCCCGTGGTGGGCATCCCGCTCCCCCTGCTGAGCTACGGCGGCTCCTCGCTATTGGTCACCATGCTGGGCATGGGCCTGCTCCTGAATATCCATATGCGGCGGTTCATGTACTGACAAGCTGTCAGCGCTCAGCGATCAGCTTTCAGCATCAAGGCACACCCTATCCGTCGAAAGCCCGGTCCTTTTTTCTGCTGACCGCTGATGGCTGATTGCTGGCAGCCGCTGCCAAGGGAACAAGACGCCCGGGCCACCCCAGCGGGGCAACCCGGGCGTCGTTCTTTGCAGTTGTTGGCTAGCGGACCACGTCCCCCTCGACCGTGACGGTCTGGGAGCAGATGGTGAGGAGGCAGGTGAAGATGTTGGTGAGCACGTTCAGCGCACTCGTCTCGCTCTTGATCGAGAGGCTCTGGACGGCGCCACCCGCGGTCCGGGGCTCGATCAGGCTCTTCTCGATGTCGTTGTCCGAGATGGGAACCAGCCCCCAGAGAGCGTACCAGATCCACTTCTCCTCGGTGAAGTGCGTGCGCTGCCCCTTGACCTCCCCGGTGAACGAGACCGGCTTGGAGGAGGCCGAGCTACTGTAGTTCAGCGTGTAGCAGCTCGTGGTCAGCAGGGCGACACTCAGCACAAGTCCTAGCACCTTCCGCATCTCATCCTCCTTTCTGGCTGACGTCCTCCCCTGTCTCATCGGTCCGGTACTCCGATTTTTTCACCACCAAGATCCCCGCTGTCAGAGGCGACCGGAAAGCTCGGCGAAGGCATGGATCGTGAGGTCCGGTTGTATCTCGGAGGCGACGGTGCCCGGTGGCGCCAGCCAGATCGTCCGCAGGTCCACGGCCTGAGCACCGCGGACATCCGAGATGAGGCTGTCCCCGACCATGGCTATCTCCTCCGGTGGCAGGCCCAGCCGGGTGAGCGCCACCCGGAAGATGTGGGGCATCGGCTTGCCCACGACCTCGGGCCGAATACCGGCGGCCGTGGCCACCGCCTCGACGATGGTGCCGCATCCGGGATAGAACTCGCCACCTTCCACGGGCAGCCGGGGATCCAGGTTCACCGCCACGAAGCCAGCCCCGCCGGCCACCGCCCGGGAGGCCGCCGTCAGTCTTGCATAGTCGAACTCAAAGTCGTGGCCCATCACAACCACTTGAGCATCACCATACGCCTCGTATGGTACCACCCGGTGCCCGGCCTTGGTGAGCTGGCCCCGAAGGGTCTCGGACCCAATCGCCAGGACGCGGGACGGCCCGAACCTGTCTCGCACGAAGGCTCCGGTGATCTCCACCGCCGACAGGACCTCTTCTCGCGAGGCCGAGACCCCCAATCGGACCAATTTGGCCTGGAGTTGGCCCCCGTCCTCCCGCGAGTTGTTGGTCAGGTAGAGGATCCGGCGCCCCGTCGCTCGCAGCTCCTGGAGGACCGTCTGGACGCCGGGGACCAACCGGTTGCCCGTATAGACGCACCCGTCCAGGTCAAATATGAAGCCACGGACGGTGCCAAGATCCATGGGGGCCGGTCGCTCCGGTGCAACGTGCCCGGGTCAGAATGCGGGCTCCACGCTTTCGGCGCCGTCGGTCAGGACGTCCCGCGCCAAGAGACCCTCCCCGCCCTGGCTGAGGTGACAGGTGTCATTCAACAGGAGAACCCGGCGGACCCGGCGGTCCAGCTCGATCTGGTTGATGGCCGTGTTGTCCTGCTTGAGGCGGAACAGGTACCGGACATCCAGCCCGAGCGCGAAACAGAGGAGCGCCTTGATCACCCCGCCGTGAGAGACCACGATCAGGTCGGCCTTGGGCTGGGTGTTTTGCATCCGTTCCAGGACCCCGACGACGCGACGCTCGAAGGACCGGAGATCCTCCCCGCCCGGCGCAGGGAAGGCGAGCGGGTCCTCCAGCCACTGCTCGTAGCAGCCGGGATACGTCGCCTGGATCTCCACGACGGTCTTCCCCTCCCACCTCCCCAGGGACATCTCTCGAAGATCGGGCTCGTGGACCACCGGGATCTGATACGCCACAGCGATCTGGTCGGCCGTCTGGGCGGCCCGCCGGAGCGGGCTGGAGTAAATCGCCGCCACCGCGGGTGTGAGGTGGGCCCGGAGATGGGAAACCAAAAGATCGGTCTGCCGCCGGCCGCGCGGGCTCAGCTCGGGATCCAGGCTACCCTGGATCCGCCGCTGGCTGTTCCAGACCGATTCCCCGTGCCGCACCAGGATGACCTTGGGCATCCGTCATTCCCCGCCTCGACCGTTGACTCTGGAATTCTTCCGTTTACCTCAATGCATGCGACGGCGCGCTGTAAAGCGTCGCCTCCATCCGCGTGTTCGCCGTTGGTTCTCTTCAGTCCCAAGCAGGCGGATTCCCCGTCGTGACCGATTTCATCTGGTCAAGGGCGTTGCTCACAGCCAATTTCCCGCTGTGGCTCCGCTGTAGGAGCTGCGGACGGTTGTATTGCAGGTGACGCGAGATGCAGTCGGCATTCATGAACAAGCTCCTGGATCAGTTCTCGCACAGATACGATGCGATCGATACGATAGGCATTGGCGCCGCATGTGGCGAAACCAGCGCTCATGTTGCCCCGATACGCGTTCACGAGAGCCTGGGCTATGCAATACGGTGCCTTGTGGGGCTCGCAGGTGGCAAGGCACCGATATGAGCAATGGAACTTCACCTTTTCGCCGCTCAGTATGCGATCGACGAAGCTATTTCGGATGACTCGAAGAGGGAGTTTGAGCGGACTCTGAATGATCAGGATGTCTTCCTTCCGACAGTTGAGGTAAGCCTCCTTATACTGCAAGGACGCGTCGCATTCGTGTGTGCAGACGAATCGCGTGCCCAGTTGGACCCCGCTCGCTCCCAGGTTGAGAAAGCGAGCGATATCCCTTCCGTCGAAAATACCGCCCGCCGGTATCACGGGAATCGAAATGCCATGCTCTTTCGTGTAGCGCGCCGCGACCGACAAGACATCCTGCACAATAGATTCCAGGGGAACGTGTGAAGAAACGACGTCGTCCACTGAGAATCCAAGATGCCCCCCGGCTAAGGACCCCTCCACAACGAGGGCATCGGGAAGCCTGTGGTGTTTTCTCAACCACGTCCGGCATATCAGGTCGGCGGCTCGTGCCGAGGAAACAATAGGAATGAGTTTGATGCTCCTGCGCTTTACCAGTGCGGGCAATTTCAGAGGCAGGCCTGCGCCCGATATGATGGCGGCGACCTCCTCTTCGTCAGCAGCCTTTACGAGGTCTTCATAGTTGGTCAAGGCGCACATGATGTTGACCGCGATCGGGTTTGGCGTCAGCGACTTGGTTTTCTGCAACATGTCTCGCAGGCTGATGTACGACCGGGCGGCATAGTTGAGGGTGCGATCTGGCCATTCCTCACCGGTGCCCACGGATGCGACAACGCCGAGGGCGCCCTCATTCGAGACAGCGGAAGCGAGACGCGACGCCGAGACGCGCACGCCCATGCCGCCTTGGATGATTGGCGGGTTTATTCGCAGATCGCCTATGATCAAGTCCGGCAAGGAGGTAACGTTCTTCATGGATATCCTTTCGGCGAACGCTCGCGGTCAGCGGCCGGCGGAGTCGGTCCGCTGCAGCGGGCTGTTCCCCATGTCCCCGATCGTTCACCTCACCATGGCGCACTTTGCGGGGCGTGGCCACTGCCGCTCGGGTTTTCGGGCGGCGCGCTGGGACCCCGTGAAGCATACCCTCAACACTCAGGTCCTCATCAACGTCAGGCCAGTGCACTCCCTAGCCCCGTGCCGATGTAAAGAAGGGGACGTTTAAAGAAGGGGACGTTGGTTCAAACGCAACTTTTCCTCACCGGAGGTATCGGTCCACCCCTGCGACCTCCTCAGCGCTCGCCAGCCGGTTCGCCAGGAAGGTCGTACCCCCCCCTCCCCCCCCCAGGAACCGGGCGACCACCGCGCCCAAGTATCCTAGTCGCTTCACGGCCACCTGGCAAAGAATCTTTCGTGCCCGCACCGCATGCCGTTCCGATCCCGGCCGCGGATCCTCGCGAGCTCTACCCCTGCCGCGGCATGGCCTCAACTCAACCGTTCTGGCCTGTCTGTCCAGAAGTTACTTTTGAATCTGGTCCCCCTCAGAGGGACAGGAACATTATTTTCTTGGCGACCTTGGCGGTTCATAGTCAGCCGCAGACGATGCCGACGTCCTCCGGCGCGAAGACCACGACCACGGGGTCGCCCCGCTGGAAGAGGCGCTTGCCCTTCGGATTGGTTACGCTGGCCCGGAGCAGCGTTCTGCCGACCTCGACCTCGTACTGGATGGCGGCGCCCTGGAAGGCGGAGGCCACGACCTTCCCCTCCAGCCGGTTGCGGCCCTCGGATCCGCTCCCCGGTGGGAGGAGGTCCATGGCCTCCGGCCGGATGGTGAGCAGGATGCGGCCAGACGCGGGGGCATCCTGGACGGGCCGCGCTACCTGCACCTCCACCCCCAGATCGGTGATGACGGCAACGGCGTCCCCGGTTGCCTGCCGGACCTGCCCCCCCAGCAGATTTGCCGCGCCGACGAACTCTGCCACGAACCGCTCCCGCGGCGCCTCGTAGATCTCCCGGGGCGTCCCTTCCTGCACCACCGTGCCCACCGACATGACCGCGATCCGGGTGGACAGGGCCAGGGCTTCCTCCTGGTCGTGGGTGACGTAGATGGTCGTGATCCCCAGGTCGCGCTGCAGCTTCAGGAGCTCGAGGCGCATCTGGGCCCGCAGCCGCGCATCCAGGTTCGACAGTGGCTCGTCCAGCAGGAGCACGCGCGGCTGGACCACCAGCGTGCGGGCCAACGCCACCCGCTGCTGCTGCCCCCCGGAGAGCTGGGACGGTCGCCGCCCTTCCAGCCCCTCGAGGGTCACCATGCAGAGCGCCTCCGCTACCCGCGCCCCGATCTCGGCCCTCGGGACCCCGCGTTCCCGGAGGCCAAAGGCGACGTTCTCGAAGACCGTCATGTGGGGCCAGATGGCGTAGCTCTGGAACACCATCCCCACATCCCGCCGCCACGGCGGCAAGGCGTTCACCATCTCGTCGTCAAGCCAGACGGTTCCCTCGTCGGGGAAGGCGAAGCCCGCGATGATCCGGAGTAGGGTCGTCTTGCCACACCCGCTGGGGCCCAAGAAGGTGTAGAACTCCCCCGCCCGAACGTGCAGGCTCACGCCGCGGACGGCCCAGGTCTCCCCGAACCGCTTGCCGATGCCCTCCAGTCGAACCTCTGACGCTTTGGCTGTCACTCGCGCTCTCTCGATCACTCGCGCTGGAACCCTCAATATCTGAAAGGCGTACGCAGGTACGACAGTACGAATGTACGAGCGCGATGGAAATTCGGTCTTCCTTGCGCTCGCGTACCTTCGTACATTCGTACTCTCGTACGCTCCTCTGCAGTCGAAAGCGTCCTAGTTGCTTCCACCGTTCAGATGCGAAATGCCGTCCCCGACCGGCCGGCGAAGATCCGATTGGTCACGTACGTGCACAGGGCGACCAGCAGGATGGCCACGACACCCAGGGCCGCCCCGGGACCCCGGCCGATGGCACTTTGCATGTACACGTAGATCCCGTAGGCGATGGGGCCCATCTCGATCCTCGGCACCAGCATGATGGTGGAGCTGAGCTCCACGGCCGAGGTCATGAAGCTGATGAGCCCTCCGGCCACCAGGCCCCCCAGCATCAGGGGAAAGGTCACCTTCCGGAACGTCCGCACCTGATTGGCCCCCAGGTTCTGCGCCGCCTCCTCCAGCGACACGTGGATCTGCTGCAGCGCGGCAAAGCAGGCCCGCACCGTGTACGGCAGGCGCCGCATCGAATAGGCAATGACCAGGATGACCCAGGATCCCGTGAGGGGCCCGCCCAAGCCCGGGAAATCCCAGCCATGGAAGATCCTGAGATACCCCACCGCCAGCACCACCCCGGGAATCGCCAGCGGCATCGTGGCGATCGCATCCAGCAGGTTCCTCCCGAAGACCCGGCCGCGCAGGAGCAGCCAGGCGATGGCGGCGCCCAAGACGACGTCCACCCCGGCCGCCAGCAGGGCGTAAAGGAGCGTGTTTTTCACGAAGTGGGGCGTGCGGAACAGGATCTCCTCGTAGTTCCCCAACGTGTACACCGTCGGGAGCAGGGAAAAGCTCCAGATCCTCGACAGGGAGAGCATCAGGATCCCCAGGTGCGGCAGGAGACTCACCCCCAGCATGGCCGCGCTGACGCCCAGGACCACCGCCAGCTTGACCCCGCGGATCGGCCGGCCGATCTCCGCCCCCGTCGTGCCCCGCTGGACCGTCGCATACTCCGACAACCCGAGGTACTTGCGCGCGGCCCACAGCGAGAGGAGCGACAGCACCACCAGGATGACGCACACCACGTAGCCGTCCACGTCGTCGATGCCGATGGTCGTGATGCGGAGATAGGCCTGGGGCGCGAGCAGCTTCGTGTAGTTCAGCATCAGCGGCGTGCCGAGATCGTCGATGACCCGGATGAACGTGAGGAGGCACCCGGCCACATAGCCCGGCAGCATGAGGGGGAGCGTCACCCGACGGAACAGCCGCCACCCGTGACTTCCCAGGTTCTGCGCCATCTCCTCCAGGGACGGATCGATGTTGGCTAACGAGACGGCGGTGTTCAGCATGATGAACGGGAAATAGTGGAGGGTCTGCACCAGGATCACACCGGCCAATCCCTCCATGAAGGGCACGCTGGTGCCGATCCACCGGAGCAGGAGCAGGTTCACCATGCCGCTGCGACCCAGGATGAGCTGCAGGGCCACGGCGCCGACGAAGGGCGGGATGACGAGGGGCAACACCCCCAGGGTCTGCAGGAGGAGCTTCCCGCGGAATTGATACCGCACGCTGAAGTAGGCGAGGGGCACCCCGAGCAGGCTGCCGAACAGGACCGCCAGTCCCCCGGATGCCAGGCTGTTCAGCAAGGCCTCGCGGAAGAGCGGCCGGTCGAAGAAGTTGAGCAGGTGGCGGAGCGTGAACCCCTGTCCGTCGCTGACCGCCACGAAAAGCACCCGCAGGAGCGGGTACAGGATGAAGAGGGTCAGCAGGATGAGCAGGCCCGCCAGGACGATGGCCTGCCCCCACTCCCACCGCCGCCGGTTCGCACCTAGGGGAAGAGCGATTGCCGAGGTTTGTTGCGGCCTGGTCACGGGCGGACGAGTGCTGGAATGCAGAGACTGTGCTGGAGCGCGAAGACTTCAGGACAGTTGCGTGTATTTGCGTTCATTTGCAGTTGCATCTAGAGGCTGTAGCCGCCGTCCACCACCAGGTTGCACCCGGTGGTGAAGTCGGAGGCGTCCGAGGCGAAATAGACCACGGCGCCGCCCAGGTCCTCGTAGGCCTGGCCGTACCGTTTGACCACCCCCTGATCCACCCGGATGGCCCGGATGGCCGGGTTGTCGGAGCGTGCGGCGTTTCCCGGCGTGCGGAAGTAGCCGGGGCTGATGCTGTTGACGTGGATCGTGTACCGGGCCCACTCCACGGCCAACGACTTGGTCAGCATCACCACCCCGGCCTTGGCCGCATTGTAGTGGCAGTAATCGGCGTCGCGGTTCACGTGGAAGGCGGACATGGAGGCGATGTTGATGATCTTCCCGCGCCCCTGCCGGATCATGTGGGGCGCGGCCGCCTTGGAGCAGAGGAACACGCCTTTCAGATCCACCGCCAGCAGGCGATCCCAGTCCTGCACCGGCATCTCCAGCGCCGAGAGCGGCTGGGCGTACCCGGCGTTGTTGACCAGGATGTCCAGGCGCCCCCATTCCTGGATCACGGTCCCGACCATGGCCTCGACCTCTTCCGGAAGCGTCACGTCGGCCTTGATCGTCAGCGCCCTGCGCCCCAGCTTCCGGATCCCGGCAGCCGACGCCTCCGCAGACGGCATGTCCAGCTCGACGATGGCGACGTCGGCGCCCGCCTCCGCCAGCGCCAGCGCCATGCCCTGCCCCAGACCTTTTCCCGCCCCGGTGACTACGGCCGTCCTTCCCACCAGGGAAAACCGATCCAGGATGCCCATGGGTAACCCTCCGCGCCCGAAATGGTTCCCAAAGGATCAAGGCACGAGCGGCCAGAAAAAGGCTTGCAAATCGGTGGAAGGCCGGGCTAGGATGCAGCCCCTTCCGTCACACCGCCCAGGTCACCCCGCACGCGAAGAGGACGCCGCCATGGGAAGGCCCACCATCCTCATCGTCGAGGACAGCCCCGACATCTCCGACTCGCTGGCCGACGCCTTCCGGTTCGAAGGCTTCGACACGCTCCAGGCCCCTGACGCCGTCCAGGCCCTCCAGCTCGCCAGCGAGCATCGGCCCGACCTGATCCTGATGGACATCCAGCTACCGGATCTGGATGGCCTCTCGGTGGCCCGGACGCTCAAGAGCGACCCAGCCACCAAGCACATCCCCATCGTCGCCATGACGGCGTACGACATCGTGGGCGATCAGGCGCGCACCATGAGCAGGATCTGCATCGGCTACATCCAGAAGCCCATCCGCCCGCGGGAACTCATCAACCTGGCCTCAGCCGTCCTGAAGCTCCCCGCGCCCCCCCGGACTCCCAAACAGCCGCGTCCCCCCGCCCGGCCTCCCGGTCGCTGAGCCTCCCGGGCAGGGCAATCCAGCAATCGGGCAACTGGGCAATCAGGCAGTTTGGGAGATATCGACGCAGGGAAACCCCTGTCTCCTGATTGCCAGATTGCCAGGTCGCCCGATTGCCTTCCTTACCGAAGGGCGGCGACCGCCGCCTCGGCCGACTCCTTCGCCTTGCCGTAGTT
>CAZNWB010000003.1:59552-92521 GCA_964576535.1 uncultured bacterium
TAGCCCGCCGGCGCCTTGGCGTACAGGTCGGGAATCACCGGGAGCCGGGCGATCTCCCTGGAGAAGAGCACCACCTGCCCCTCGTCGCTCAAGAGGTAGTTCACGAAGGCCCGGGCGTTCTCCGGATTCGGCCCGCCCTTGACGATGCCCACGCTGGCCGGCACCACCGAGGTCAGGGAGGGGTAGACGAAATCCACGGGGAAGCCACTGGCGATGGCGGACAGGCCGAAGAAGTCGATCACCACGCCGACCCCGTACTGCCCGGTGTTCACCGCCTCGGGCACCCCGAAGGACCGCTCCGTGATGCTCCCCATGTTCCCGCCGGAGTTGAGGAGCAGCGCCCACCCCTTCTCCCACCCGTAGGCCTGCAGGATCACCTCGATGGTCAGATGCGTGGTCCCGCTCCGCGACGGGGCACTGATGACCAGGTGCCCGTGGTAGCGCGGATCGGCCAGGTCGGTCCACTCCTTCGGCTCGGGCAGCTTGTGGGCTTGCATGTAGGGCTTGTTCCACATGAGCCCATAGCCGCTGACCGCGAACCCGAAGTACGTCCCATCCGGGTCGGAGATGGGGAACGCCCCGATCTTCGCCGGCATCCGTGCCAGGATCTCCTTTGGTGGACTGTACTTCTCCAGGATGCCGTCGGTCTTCAGGGTCAAGAAGGCATCCGGTGCGCTCACCCAGAAGATGTCCGCGGCCGGCCTGGCCTTGGTCTCCTGCAGGTAGGTGACCCCGGCATTGGTCTGTTTCACGTTGATCACCACCGTGACGCCGGGGTGTTTGGCCTCGAAGGCCTTCTTGTAGTTCTCGAACAGCTCCTTGGGAAAGGAGGTCACGACGACGACCTCCTTCGTGCCCGCGGCGGCCAGCCCCGCGGCCAGCCCCAGGATGATTCCCGCGATCGCTCCGATCGTCCCTCTGCGTCCCATGGGACCCCTCCTTGCCTTTATCCCCTTGCTCCCTCCACGGATCTGCTGCCCTGAAAACCTATCATAGCTCTCCCCGCATTGCAGCACAAACAGGCAGCGCTGGCCCCGAAAACGCTTAACGGCTCCGGCCACGAGGGCAGAACTCGCACCCTATGGGTGAAGATCCACTCGACGATAGAGCGTTTTTCGGGGCTGGCGCGAAGTCCCGTCACGCCGCGCTCCCCACCTTTCGCTCGCCAAGAAACACATCCATACCCACCCAGGCGGCCTCACGGTACACGGCTTCCAGGGCATCCGCGAAGCTCTCATCGCCCCGCCTCCTTTTGCCAGTTGCTCACCACAGAGGTCGGGCACACCAGGAGGACCGGCCGCTTCCCGTTCCCCTCCCAGTCCCGCTGGATCAGGGCCAAGGTCTGGACGGTCTTGCCCAGACCCATGTCATCGGCCAAACACGCCCCCAACACCCAGGCCTGGAGGAAGGCCAGCCAGGAGTATCCTCGAACCTGGTAGGGCCGGAGTGTCCCGCTGAAGCGCCGCGGCGCCGGAATCTCCGTGAAGGCCACCCGGCCCTCAAGCTGATCGAGGAGTGTGCCCACCCAGCCCGTCGCCCTGACCCCTTTGAAGACGAAGCCGCGCACTTCCTCCGTGGCCCCCAGGGCCATCTGGATGACTTGTCCCACGGTGGCCATCTCGGAAGATTTTTTCTTCCAGAATTCCACCGCTCCCCGAATCTCCTCTGCGTTTACTTCCACCCACTGGCCCCGCACTTTGACCAGCGGAGCCTTTAGCCTGGCCAGGGCCTCCAACTCGTCCAAGGTGAGGGTCGCATCACCCAGGGCGACTTCCCAATTGAACCGGACGATGTCGCCCAGCGAGGGCCCACCGCCACCCTGCATCTTCGGGCTCGCGGCACGGGCCTGAACCGCCAGGCGCACCTTGGTGCCCTTGCGTGTCCACCAAGCCGGGAGCAGCACACCGAAGCCGGCCTGTTCCAACGCGACGGCCCTTTGGGTCAGAAATTCATGGGCGCCGGCTGCATCCAGGCCATAGCCGACGGGCCGCGCTGTCTTGAGGCTCTTCTCGATGTTGGGACACACTCCGGCGGCCTGGCCAAGGGCGGAGAGCAGGTACTCCTGGAGGTTGCCCTCCCACCGGCCGAGCGCCGGAACGGGCCGTCTTGTGGGGGACCACGCGTCCTTCGCCGGGATGAGAAGGCTTAGGTCATCCTGGGGCTGGATCAGGTAACGGACATGCCAAGGATCGCGAGAGACCGCGAGGGCTCCCCCTCTTTCCTTGCCGCCATCCGCTGGTTCCTCCAGCCGAAAGCAGAGCCGGAAAGGTGACGACACTGTCACGGTGATGGGACGGCGCCATTCACGGATCTGAGCGGCCGGCTCGGCCAAGGCTGCCGCTTCGCCCTCCAAGATTCCATCCGGCGATCGCAGCGCATGAAGCCACTGGTCGTGAAGGCTGGCACAATCGGCGGCTTTCCCCCGGCCCCGGCGACGGCCTGCCGAGGCGAGGGGCGGCGTTGAGCCTGAGACGCGGATCAGGTGATCCACCATTCTGGCGAGAAATAGGGCCAAGACGGAGTGGAATGGGGCAACCGGAGGGGAAGTGATCACCTGAGATGACAGCGCACGGGCAATGCCCGGCATGTCGTTGGCCAGCGCGGTGACTCGTCCCCGGTCCTCACCGACCACCACGGGCTCCCAGATCGCCCGATATCGTCCGTTCCGCGATTCCAGGCCGGGAAGGAATTGCTGACGGGCCACCAGTGCCCCCGCAAAACGCATGGCCTGAACCCAAAAGGCAAGATCGCGGCCGACGACCACGCCAGGCGCGAGGGTCTGTTTCCCGATGGTCGTGCAGAGCAGCGTGGTGGTCCGCTCGGGATCGAGCGGCAGCGCCGGCACGGTCCAGGGGAAGAGCGGGGTGGGGGCCGTCCCGTCAGACGGCTCCGCGATCAGGGGACTCGATGCGACCGGCCTCCCGCCTGCCGTGGGCAGCCAGGCGATGACCGTATCTCTACACACCCTCTTGCCTGGAGTCGGTATTCCTGCGCTCTCCAGCGCCGACACCAGCCGTGTTCCCCCGGAATCGAACGGGGAGACCTGTGGATCGAAGCCCTTTGCCCTGCGGCCCCGCGGCTTGATGGGTCCTGCAGTCACCTCGGCGCGTGATTCCCCCCAGAGCAGCAGTCGGTCGTCGAGATAACCCGCATGCAAGACAATCATGGCTGGTTATTCCTCGGGCGAGGCGCGCAGCATATCACGCCCGGAGTCTTTGCCACCACACCTTGTATCGTGCAACAGAGGGTGGGGGAGGCGGAAGGGGCAGACGTCTTCGCCGTTTGTCGAGGAGCGGCCGCGAGGCGGGCTACGTCCCAAGCGGAGCTACGCGGCCGCACCAGACGCCGGTGGGCCATGCGACGGGGCCGGCCAGAGACGGGATGCGCGAGGATCGTTACGGGAACCGATCAGAAAGGCCGTGGCGAGGTGGGCACGGCGGCGGGACCCAAATGTGGGCGAAGCCCACACTGGCGGATGGTCCCTTCTACTCCGGTTCGCGTTGCGCCCGCGTTTCTCGGAGGAGCGTAAGGAACCGATCCCGAAGCGTTGCTGGCAGCCGGCGGGCGAACGCCTCGTCGAGGCCATGAATGCGGATGAGGTTCTGCACGTCGCCTAGGTCCTGGTGGCGGTGGCCCCAGACCCCACTGGCGATCTTGAATTCAACCAGCGCCTCCATCGTAGGAAAGCGCACCCCATCTATTTCTACGAATGCGTCGGAGTCCGGCGGGGGATATACAATGGGGCTTTCGTCGGACCCGGCATGCTCTCCCGAGGTCATAATGTCAACGTTTACCTCATGCTCGGTTTCGCGCAGCAGCTTCCGCAGCCCCCTGCCTCGAGGAACCAGGCCCCTGCCGACGAGCGTGGCATGGATCTTCTCGAGCCCTTCAGGCGTCGTCAAGATGTCGATATCCTCTGTGGCCCGCACGAACCCGTACTGCCGGAGGGCCAGGGCACCGATTACGGCAAAGGGGATGCCTTCCTCCGCCAATCGCCGACGCAGGAACTCCAGCACGGCGGCGATATCTTGGGCGTGCACGTAATCCCTCCGCAGGAGTTGGATAAGTGGGCCGGCGACTTGCTTCGCCATGCCGGAATTGTACCCTATGTTTCTCCCGAGCGCAAAAAACATGTGGGGGTAGGGTCGGGCCATAAGACACCCAGGACTGCGTAAGGGACTCGTGTCCGCTTTTGGTTGCCAGGCGAGCGACGCGAGCAGTAGGGGGAAACTCGGCCAATGAGGAATCGGCAGACTTCCGCTGGCGGACCCGGGGAGCCGGGTCAGCTCGTGGGGCGTTTGGCCTTGAGGGCGAGGGCGGTCTTGATGGTGGCGATGAGCTTCTTGGGGTCGTAGGGCTTCTGGAGGGCCAGGGTGGCGCCCGCCTGGAAGCCCTTGACGTTCAGCTTGGGGTCCACCATGGCGGTCACGATGATGATGGGGACGTCCTTCAGGATGGGATCGGCTCGCATCCGCCGGCAGACTTCAAATCCGTCCATCTCGGGCATCATGACGTCCAAAAGGATCAGGGCGGGCCGCTCCTGCTTGGCCATCGCGATCCCCAACGGGCCGTCGGCGGCCGTCAAGGCCTCGAATTCGGCTCCCTCGAGCGTATGCTTGACGAGGCCGAGGAGGAGCTTGTCGTCATCGATGTAGAGGACCTTGGGCTTCCCGAAGACGACGTTGTCCTTGTCGACCACCCCCTCATCCACGGGGAAGCCGCAGGTCTGGCAGCGGATCTTGAGGTGTCCCGCCTGCCAGTACTCATAGGTCGGCTGGTTCGAGTCGCAGTGCGGGCAGAAATAGGTGACGCCCATGGCTCAGCTCCTCACGCCGTCCGCCGCAGCCGGATGTCGCCGACCGAGCACGCCGATCCTCCAAGTCGCCGCCTCCGGCATTCCAACCGGGGCCCACAAGGTCTTCCCGCCCCTGGTGTGGGGCAACTTGTTCTTAGCAGACCGAATCCCGGAATTCAAGGAGAAGGCCGGACGCTGGCCCGTGGGAAGGATCCACCCCCAGGACCGGCATCACGGACCCTCCTCGAGGGACCGCAGGCTCTCTGGATCGGCCGGCCAGATGCGGATGCGGGCAGGGTCGAAGGACACGCTGACCGGCCCCTCGAGCAGCGGCTTGCCCGCGGGATCGTGATCGTCCACGGTGAGGGTTTGGCCGGCCAGCTCAATTCGGTACCGGACGATAGTCCCCAGGTACGTCCTGGAGACCACACGGCCAGGAAAGCCGTCTCCCGTGTCGGGCCCGGTCCCAATACGGATGGCCTCGGGGCGGAGGGCGAGGATGGCCTCTCGGCCTGGCGCCGGCAGGGGGACGCCCGGTGGGGCCGCGAGCCGGAGGGGGCCCACCGCCAGCCCCCCCGCCTCGACCCGGGCGCGGAGCAGGTTCACCTGGCCCACAAAGGCGGCCACGAAGGGGTCGGCCGGCCGTTCATAGATGTCTCGCGGGGTGCCGACCTGCATGACCCTGCCGGCATTGATCACGGCGATGCTGTCCGAGATGGCCAGGGCCTCCTCCTGGTCGTGGGTGACGTACACCGTCGTGATGCCCACCCGCTGCTGGATCTCCCGGATCTCTGTCCGGACACTCCCCCGCAGCTTCGCATCCAGGTTGCTCAGTGGTTCGTCCATCAGGAGGACCTCGGGCTCCACAATCAGCGAGCGCGCCAGGGCTACCCGCTGCTGTTGCCCTCCGGACAGCTCCCGAGGGTACCGGCCCTCCAACCCCTCCAGCCGAAGGAGCGAGAGCGTCTGCCGCACCTTCTCCGCCAGGGCGGCACGCGGCAACCGACGCAAGCGCAGCCCGTAGGCCACGTTGTCAAAGACGGTCATGTGAGGGAACAGGGCGTATTCCTGGAACACGGTGGAGGTCTTGCGCAGGTACGGGGGGAGGCCGCGCTGCGAGACTCCGTCAATCAAGATGTCCCCAGCATCGGGTTCCAGGAAGCCGGCAATGAGACGCAGAATGGTCGTCTTCCCGCACCCACTGGGTCCGAGGATGGTGGTGAGGCTTCCCCGCGCGATGTCCAGCGACACCCCCGCCACGGCCACCACCGGGCCGAAGCGCTTCACCATCCCTTCCAGCCGGACGTGCGCGGACGCCGTCGCCATGGTCAGAGCTCAAACAGCCGCACGCGACCGCCGGTGAGGAGACGGAACGCCAACAGGACAAGGAACACGGCCGACATCAGACTCGCGGCCATGGCGCTGGCCTGTCCCCAATCCCCGTGCTCCGCCAGGGCCAGGATTGAGGCCGAGGCCACCACGGTGCCCGGTGAGATCAGGAAGACGACGGCGCTGAGGGTGTTCATGGACCGGATAAAGGTGAAGACCAGGGCGCTGGTGAAGGCCGATCGGATCAGGGGCAGGGTCACGTCCCAGAGGGTCCGCAAGGGGCGCGCGCCCAGATCTGCTGCGCCCTCTTCGATGCTGGGTGCGATCTGGGCGAGCCCGGCGACCGCCGCCCGGTAACCCACGGGGATCGTCCGGAAAAGCATGGCCGCCACGACGATCGTCCCCGTCCCGGTGAGGGCGAGCGGTGGCGTGTTGAAGGCCAGGATATAGCCGACCCCGATGAGGGTCCCCGGAAGCGCCGCCGGCAGCACGGCGGTGAAGTCCATCGCTCCCCGGCCCGGAAACCGTTTGCGGTGCACCAGGTACGCCGCCAGCACGGAAAACGCCGATCCTCCCACGGCCGCTATCGCGGCGAACCGGATGCTGTTCCAGAGCTGCCCCCCACGGAAGACGGTGTACTCGAAGTTGGCGAGCGTCGGCCGCCAGTTCACGCCCCAGGTTCGGGCGAAGGCCCCGACGAAAATGACGGCATAGGTCGCCAGGAGCACCAGGGCCACCAGGGCGCAGCCGGCGAAGAGCGCCCACCGCAAGGGCACGGGTGTCGGTACTGGATCCGCAAAGCTTCCCTTCCCGGTGATGGTCACGTAGGACCGGCCCTCGACCCAGTAGCGTTGGAGCATGAAGAGCGCGAGGCTTGGGACGAGGAGCGCGCCGCTGAGCGCCGCCGCCATGCCGAGATCCCCCCACCCCGTGACCTGGGTATAGGTCTCGGTCGCCAGCACCTTGAACGCCCCCCCGACCAGCATGGGATTGCCGAAATCGCTCAGGGCATAGATCCCCACCAGCAGCGCCGCGCTCGCCAGGCCGGGGATCGCCAGGGGGAGCGTGACTGTGCGGAACAAACGGAACCCGCGGGCGCCGAGATCCTGTGCCGCGAATTCCAGCGTGGGGTTGATTCGTCGAAGGACCCCCGCCAGCGCGAGATAGGCGATGGGGAAGAAGGCCAATGTCTGGACCATCCACAGCCCGTGCCAGCCGTAGATGTCGCCGCTCAGCCCGAGCAGGGAATACGTCACGAGTCCCCGCCGTCCGAAGAGCAGGATGAAGGCCAGGCCGCCCACGAAGGGGGGCGAGACCAGCGGCAGGATGGCGATCAGCTTGAACAGGGTGCGCAGCGGGACGTCCGGCCGCGAGGTGGCATAGGCGAAGAGGAATCCCAGGGCCACGGCCGACGCGGTAGACAGGACGGCGATCAGGAGCGTGTTGCCGCCCAGCCGGAGCCAGCGGGAGGTGGTGAGCAGGCGTACCCACTCCGCCTGCCCCGGCTGGGCCAGGACCCTGGCGACGGGCAGGAGAACAAACAGGCCGAGCAGCAGGATCACCAGGCCGGTCACCCCGGACCCGACGGGATCCACCGCCAACCGGCGCGCCCCAATGGTTCTCCGCATCCGGTGCTCCATCCATGCGCCCTGTCCCGGTCGGAGACGGGGTCCGGCCCGCCCCGCCTACTTCTTGAACAGGTCCCCCCACTGCTTCAGAATCCGCTGGCGATTCTGGGCCGCCCAGTCCAGCTTGTAGTCCACGAGGTCGAGCTTCTCCAGCGGCGTGGCACCCAGGGGGAGGCTGACGTCGGAGCGCAGGGACCCCTCGAAGTTCAGATCCACGATGAGTTGGATCGGATCCCGGCCGAGCACCCAATCAATGAATTTCCCGCCGCCCGCGGCATTGGGGCCATTCTTGATCAGGGAGACAGACCCGACGTCCCAGCTCACCCCTGTGGGGTGAACGAGGGCGATAGGATATCCGGCCGAGATCGCCTTCAGGGCGTCGTGGGCAAAGGTGATGGCGATCAGGAATTCGCCCGCCGCCACCATCCGGGTGGGAGCGATCCCGCTCGGGGTGTAGAAACGGATGTTCCGGTCCAGGGCCTTCAAGTACTCCCAGCCCTTCTCCTCCCCCAAGCGGAAGAACTGCCCGACGATGAACGTGAACCCGGTACCGGAGCTGAGCGGACTCGGCGCCACGATGAGGTCCTTGTACTTGGGGTCCAGAAGGTCCTCCCATGTCTTGGGCATCGGGGCGCTGCCGAATTCCTTCTTCCAGCGCTCGGCATTGATGGCGATTCCCTGGA
The DNA here is from genome assembly GCA_964576535.1 of uncultured bacterium. GTDB lineage: Bacteria > Methylomirabilota > Methylomirabilia > Methylomirabilales > 2-02-FULL-66-22 > 2-02-FULL-66-22. The sequence continues at coordinate 67,988 of CAZNWB010000003.1, forward strand.
CGGTGAGCGAACTGCCGGTCCAGTAGCCGTCGGGGTCCATGTACTTGCCGGGCACCTCGGCCCTTCGCGGCGACTTGTACGCCTCCAGGAGGCCCTGGGCCTTCATGGACTCCTGGATGGCCCGGGAGATGCCGAAGATCACGTCACCTTTGGGCGACTGCCGTTCGGCCAGCACCCGGGTGGCCACCTCGCCGGCCGACAGCCGGATGAAGTCCGCCTTGGTCCCGGTGTCGCGCTCGAACTTCTGCATCAGGCGGGCGAGCGTGTACTCGTGAATCACGCCGTACACCATCACGGGTTTCGCCTGAGCCCGGGCAGGTGCAGGCCAGAGGCTCGCCGCAAGTCCCAGCCCGACCACCACAACCAGCCACCGCCGAGAATGATCACGCTGAAACATACGCGCCTCCTGTTCTGGGCATGTCCTCCGCCCGCTATCGGCCTCCGGGCATTCGGTCCGGCCGGGAGGCCAGGTATTGATCCACGACCCCACGCGTTTGCTCCAGGGTCTCTCGCGTGTGGAGTTCCAGCACCCACCAGTCACAGCCGGCCGACCAGAGGCCGTCTAGGGCTTCGGCGACATCGCTGATCCCCGCCGGCGGCACGTGGGAATCCCCGGTCTCCGTCAAATACAGGTGGGCGGCCACGATCCGGGTGGGGATGCTCCGCAGGAAGTCCACAACGGACCCCCGCCCCTCCTGCACCCACGCACTGCCGTGGGCATGCCCCAGGTCGAAGGTCACGGGCGCCCCGGTCGCACGGAGGAGCGCGACGAAGGTCTCCGGATCGCTGGCGAGTCCCCGCCGCAGGTTCTCCACCGTCACCACCGTCCCGCGCCGGGCAGCATAGTCCATCAGGGCGGTGAGATTGCGCACAAGATTCTCCCACGATCGCTCGTCCGATTCCAGGGCATGCGACCCCACATGCAGGTTGAGGTGCCGGGCCCCCACCTCCGCCGCGGCGTCCACGTACTCCCGGAGGATTCGGAGCGCGGCCGCCGCATACTCCGCGTCGCGGTGTCCGATCTCCAGGTCGGTGTACGGGGCATGCAGGGAGCACGGAACGCCGACGCTGCGGAATCCGTCCAGGATATACGACCGGCGTCCGCGGGCCACGGCCAGCCGCTGGCCGTCCAGCCCCCACTCGACCCCATCGTACCGGTGGGCGGTCACGTACCCCCGAACCGCAGCGGGATCCTTGCCGATGGCGAGATGGCACAAGGCCAGCCGTGGAGTCATGCGGTGTCCTTTCTTCGCGGGCGATCGCTTCCACCTCTCCGCTCGAGGCGGAGCCCTGCTACTTGAACGCCCCCAGGGTGATCCCCCGGACGATGTAGCGCTGCAGCAACAGGGCGGCCAGCGCCACCGGCAGCACGATGACCACGCCCGAGGCGAAGACCGGCCCCCAGTTAATGGAGTATCCGGTGATGAAATCGTTGGCCGCCGCCGAGGGCTTCTTGCCGAGGGCCTCGCCCGCTTGGTCCAGGGAGATCGAGATGCGGTTGATCATCTCCAGGTGGGCCGGGCCCGCGTAGAACCGGTTTCGGCTCGAAGTGCTTCTCGGGTCCTTCAGGGCGTAGGTGGGGCTGAGCCCACAGGATCCTCGCCGCGGGACCGGCAGGACGGATACGCAAGCCACGCCTTGCAGCGAACCACGCTCCGATGACGATAGCCCTGCCCGGTCTTCGGTGTCAAGGGAGAGCTATCCCCTCGCAGATCACTCGAAGTTCGGGCGGACAGGGCTAGCCATCCAGGATCGGGGTCGCGGTTCGGCCCTGATTGGTAGCTACCTTTTCATGAGGCGAGGCAGGAGAGAGGGACCGGGTGCGGTCCGGAGAGGCGGACCAGGAAGATCTCCCCTGAAGGTCCGAAAGGTCGCCCGAAGCACAGGGGGACTGGAGCCCTCGTCTGCGCCAAAGACAACGACGCCGCAGGGGCATATCCCTGCGGCGTCGTCAATGTCTCTGAAGGCCTCCGCGCCGGCGCGATGGCAACCCGCGGCTTACCCGTCCGGGGGATTAGTCCGTGCGCGTTGTTTCGACCGTCACGGTTCGAGGTGGGCCCTCATCCAACCCCCAGCGGATCGAAACGGCGATCCGGGCCTGGCGGGGTCGGGCGCCCCCATCCCCCGGGGTGATGCGAAACGTCCCGCTGAATCCGGGCTCGAGACCCGTGAGCGCCCCCGCCACGGTGCTCAGGGTCAGGGGTTGCCGCATCAATTCCTCCAGCTTTTCCTGGGCAAGCAGGGAGGCCACGAGCTCGTCGCCGCTCGCCTCGCCCCGGACGTCGCTGGAGGACAGGGTGCTCATGAAGCCCAACAGGCCGGCGGCGGCGATGGCCGCGAAGAGCCACACCTCGGCGCGTACGATGGCGGGCCAGAGCGTCAGAGGCTTTCCAGGTTTTTCCACGGCGTATCTATCCTTACCGCTGGCCTTGCCACTCGCCCTTCACGATGACGGTGACCCGGGGCGTCCCGGGGGGAAGGCTGCTGTCGAAGAGGGTGTCGAAGGCATCGCTACTTGAGGCTGAACGGGTCCTTCTTCCGCCGGCGCTCCGGTCCTTTCCAACCGTTCTCCTCGGTCCCCTCGTTCTCCGACTGCCGCCGGTCAATCACGATCTGAATGTCTGGCCGCTCCTTCAGCATCTCGACCAGATCCTCGTACATCCGGGCCCATTCCCGGCTCACCACCAGGACCGGTTTCCGGTAGGCGGCCAGCGCCCCGGCGCATCGGGGACAGATCGTCGAGGTCACTTCCGTATCCTCGGCGCCCTTGTCTCCGTTCGGTGGATCGTCTGCGGGAGCCGCCGCCGTCTCGGCCTCGCGGTTCGCATTCCCTTCCTTCACACCGAGGTCTCTTCCGCACCACGCGCACTTCCGTCGCACAAGCTCCTCCTCTTCCTCTTCCTGGGCGCGGCCCGCGGTCAACCGGGCCTGCCGCCTCGGGAATGGCGAGCGGTGCGACTCTTATGCCCGAAGCTCGGTCAGAAGTAACGCCGAGAGTAATGCCCAGCCGAGTATTGAGGAAATCTTGGAAAATCAATAGGTTATCGACCGTGTGGCGATGTGGGATGGCAGGAAAATCTTGGAATTCCTCGAGGCATACCCAGCAGGACGGCGCCCAGTGTTCCTGACCGACACATTCACAGACCCAAGTGCAAGGAGATCTTGTGCCGGTCCGGCACAACGGTCAGGAATCTTATAGAGGGGAGTTTATGAAGAGGGGAGTTTATGACCAGCTTCTGGGTCAAGCGAGATGCCGTATCTTGCGGCCTTGGAGTAGAGCGTTCGGCGGCCGATCCCGAGCCGGCGGGCGGCCAGGCTCTTGTTCCACCCGCACTCGGCCAGCACCTTCTCAATGAGGGTCCGTTCCATGGCCTCCATCACGCCGGCGCCCGGTCGCTCGAAGGAACCGATTTCTCTCAAGTCGCGCGGGAGGTCCTGCAGCGTCAGCGAATCGCCCCCCATGACGATCACCGACCGCTCCAAAACGTTGTCCAATTCCCGGATGTTCCCCGACCACCGGTAGGCGACCAGCGCCCGCAGGGCATCATCGGCGATGCCGGTCACCGCCTTGTTCAACCGCGTGGCATGCTTGCGCAAAAGGTGGTCCGCGAGAATCGGGATGTCCTCCGGCCGGTCCCGCAGAGGAGGCAGATGCAGGTGGACTACGCGCAGGCGGTATAGGAGGTCGCCCCGGAAGGTCCCCGCCTCCACCGTTTTGTCCAGATCCGCATTCGTGGCCGCGATGATCCGGGTCTCGCTGCGCATGGGCTTCGTCCCGCCCACCCGGACGAACTCACCGGTCTCCACCGCCCGGAGGAGCTTGGCCTGGAATGGGCCGCTGGTACTGGCGATCTCGTCCAGGAAAAGCGTGCCCTCGCTCGCCACCTCGAAGATCCCTCTCCGGGTGGAGACCGCCCCGGTGAAGGCCCCGCGTTCATGGCCGAACAGCTCGCTCTCCAGCAGGGTTTCTGTCAGGGCCGCACAGTTGACGGGGAAGAAGCCGCGATCGCGGCGAAGGCTCAGCCGGTGGATCATCCGGGCAACCAGCTCTTTCCCGGTGCCGCTCTCCCCGGTCATCAGGACCTTGCTTTCGGTCACGGCGGCCTTCTCGGCCAGCGTCAAGAGCTCCCGCATCTGGGGATTCTGGCTGGCCGCCACCACCTCCCAGAGGGCGTGCTGTCCGCGGAAGATGCGCGTACGGCCCTCCTCCCGAGTCCGCGTCCGCTCGACCCCACTCCGGATCTTGGCCAGCAGCTCTTCGGGGAAGAAGGGCTTGGGGAGGAAGTCGGTGGCCCCCTCCCGCATGGCCTCCACGGCCCCGTCCACCGAGGCAAAAGCCGTGAGGAGAATCACCGGCAGGGTGGGTTTCTGGCTCCGGACCTTTTTCAGAAGGTCCATGCCGCTACCCCCCGGCATCCGCAGGTCCGTCAGGATCAGATCCGGCGATTCCGCCAGCACCGCCTCGAACGCCCGCGCCCCGTCGGTGCAGACGGCACAGGTGTACCCCGCGTGCCCCAGCAGCTCCGCCAGGCACTGGGCCATGTCCACTTCGTCGTCCACGATGAGGATCTTACAGGTCGCTGCGGCGACGGCTGGCAACGCTTCCTCCTGATACCGGGAGAGACAACCGAAGCCTCCATCCCTGGGGGGGACCCCAGGCCCCGTGAGCCTAGCGACAATCTTTCCCCGGGTCAAGCATTGGTGCGAATGGTGCCTGGATTGTCTGTCCAGGAGTGGGGGGAAGGCGCCCGGGGGATTCTGCTTGACATCCCGGGCGAATCCCCGTAGAGTCCGTTTCGCCGACGGTTCAGACGGTTTCTCCATGTGTCGTAACGCCGCGAGGACCCGAGCCTTGCGGCGTTTTTCTTTCCCAGGCTGCAGGCCTTTCGGACCCGGGCGAGACCTCGCCGGGGAGGATTCATGTCCTTCCGCAGTGGACAGGATGCAGACGGCGGCCCACCGGCCGGCCAAGGTCCGTCGCGCCACCGCCCCTTGGAGGTGACCGTCGGAGAACGCGGCGTGGAAGGTGCCATCCGCCTCTTCAAGAAGTTGGTCCTCCGCGACGGGATCCTGCGGGACCTGAAGCGACGCGCCCACTTTGAGAAGCCCGGCGACCGTCGCCGGCGGAAGTCGCGGGAGGCGGCACGGCGCCTTCGGAAGCAGCGAGTGCGCGCCCTGGCCCGGGGGGAACGGCTCGAATAGCCGCCGGAACCACCCCTCCCCGGGACCGGACGTGGTCGGGCGGGCCGACGATCCGGGTTATGATTCAGGAAGGTCCGGTGCTGGTGGGAACGCGCCCCGCAGCCGCGGGGCAAAGAAGGAGGTCGAGGACGATGGGAACGAGGTTGTACGTCGGCAATCTCCCGTTTGACACGAACGAGTCACAGCTCCGCGAACTGTTCCAGGGGGGTGGCTGGCAGGTCTCTGATGTAAAGATCATCACCGACCGGGACACGGGTCGCCCCCGCGGGTTTGCCTTCGTCGAGATGGCAAGCCAGACGGACGCCCAAGCGGCCATCAACGCGCTGAACGGCCGGGAATTTGGCGGCCGGGCCCTGACCGTCAACGAGGCGCGGGAGCAGGCGCCCCGCCGCAGTGGTGGTGGTGGTGGTGGCGGTGGTGGGTTCGGCGGTGGCGGCGCCCGGCGCGGCCGGGACAGGTACTAAGTTTCCTGCCAGGCCCCGACGTCCATTGGGCCTCCTGCCGCCCGAGGGCAGGCGCAACGTTTCGTCTCGCCTCTTCTCTCCTCCTCGCTCTCCCTGCGATGGGATGGGTCCGGTCGGGTTGCCGGTTGAGGCGCCGGGGACGGCGTCGGTCACGGCCATGCCAGGGGGGACCGCATGGCGTGTGTGTTCTGCAGGATCCGGGATGGCGAGCTTCCCTCGACAAAGGTGGCTGAGGCGGAGCGCGCCTTCGCCATCATGGACATCAACCCGCTGAACGACGGCCACGTCCTCGTCCTCACGAAGGCGCATGCACAGCACCTCTTTGACATTGCCGAGGAGGACCTGGTGGCGGCGGCCCGCCTTGCCTGGCGGGTGGCGTCCGGCATCCGCCGGGGATTGGCCCCCGACGGCCTGAATTTCGTGCAGGCCAACGGGAGGGCCGCCTTTCAATCGGTCCCGCATTTTCACATCCACCTGATCCCGCGGTGGCTCGGAGACGGCAAGGGCTTCGACTGGACCCTGGTCCCCGGGGACCCCGCGCGCATCCGGACCGCGGCCGAGCGGATCCGGGCGGCCCTGTGACGGCCGGCGGATCCGAACGGCTTCCGTGCCTTGACCCCGATCCGGGCTCGCTCATCTTTTTATCCACTTATCCACTGAATCATCCGTCGTTGATGCAGGCCGTCCCGGAACGCGAGGCCCGGATCGGGGTTGACAGGGGGGGGCGCCTGGGCTAGCGTAATTCCGCTCTGCGGAACTGCATCGGAGGATCGCAGTGGCCTGGTTCAAGAAAGAACCGCTGGTCAGCGTGAAGGAAACCAAGGTCCGGATGCCCGAGGGGCTCTGGATCAAGTGCGACCACTGCAAGGAGAGCATCTACAAGCAGGAACTGGAGCGAAACGCCAGTGTCTGCCCGCGGTGCCAGCATCATTTCCGCATCGGGGCTCGGCCCCGCATTGATCTGCTGACGGACCCGGGCAGCTTCGAGGAGCGGAACGCGGCCATCCGCTCCCTGGACCCGCTGCACTTCAAGGATCAGAAGAACTACCCCGATCGGATCAAGGCGGCCAAGAAGGCGACCGGGATGGAGGATGCGGTGCTGGCGGGCATGGCGACCGTCGGCGGGCACCGCGTGAGCCTCTCCTCTCTGGAGTTCGCCTTCATGGGCGGGAGCATGGGGTCGGTGGTGGGCGAGAAGGTGACGCGTGGCATCGAGGACGCCATTGCGGAGCGGACCCCGTTCATCGCGATCTCCTGCTCCGGCGGGGCCCGCATGCAGGAGAGCGTCCTGTCCCTGATGCAGATGGCCAAGACCAGCGCGGCGCTGGCCCGTCTCTCGCGGGCGCGCCTGCCCTACATCTCGATCCTGGCGGACCCCACCACCGGCGGTGTCACCGCCAGTTATGCCATGCTGGGGGACATCCTCATCGCCGAGCCGGGGGCCCTCATCGGCTTCGCCGGACCGAGGGTCATCCAGGATACCATCCGCCAGGAGTTGCCGCCGGGCTTCCAGCGGGCGGAGTTCCTCCTCCACCACGGCTTCGTGGACATGATCGTGGATCGGAAGAACCTGCGGCAGACCTTGATTCAGCTCCTCGACTTCCTCACCGGGACGCCGGCCGGGGCCTCCCGCCCCTAGTAGGGGCGGGGATGGGGCCCCGGAGGATCAAAGCCGAAAAACCCCACCCCAATCTCGAATTTCGAATATCGAATTTCGAACAGGACCGGCTCCCATGACCTACACCGAGGCCACCGAGTTCCTCTTCAGTCTTCGCCGCTTTGGCTGGCGCCTGGGCCTGGAGACCATCCAGCGACTCCTGGACCTGCTTGGGAACCCGCAGCAGGGCATGCCGAGCATTCACATCGGCGGGACCAACGGCAAGGGGTCCACCGCCGCAATGCTCGCCGCGATCCTCCAGGCGGGCGGCCGTCGCACGGGCCTGTACACGTCGCCGCACCTCCTGGATTTTACCGAGCGAATCCGGGTGAACGGACGTCCCATCGGCGAGGTCGAGGTCACGCTTCTCACGGCACGGTTCATGGCGCTGTGCGCCGCGCACTTCGCCCCCTTTCCGACGCCGAATGCTCCCTCGGACCACCTGCCGCACCCCACGTTCTTCGAGTTGACGACCGCCATGGCATTCCAATCCTTCCGCCAGGAGGCGACGGAGGCTGCTGTCGTCGAGGTCGGCCTCGGCGGCCGGTTCGACGCGACCAACGTGATCACCCCGCAGGTGTCGGTGGTGACCAACGTCTCCCTGGAGCACCAGGAGTATCTGGGCCGGACCCTTGCCGAGATTGCCGGGGAGAAGGCGGGCATCGTCAAGCCCGGTGTTCCCGTCGTCACCGCCACCCGGGGCGATGCCTACGAGGTCATCCGCCAGGCTGCGGTCGACCGGAGGGCGCCCCTGATCTCCATCCACGAGGCGTACACGTGGACCATCCAGGAATCGGGATTGGCCGGCCAGACCTTCGACCTGGCGGGACCCGCGCGCCGGTACGCAGGGCTGCGCATTCCGCTGGCCGGACGCCACCAGACCGAGAATGCCGTGGCCGCCATCGCTGCGGCCGAGGTGCTGGAGGCCCAGGGATTTCGCATAGGCGAGACGGCAATTCGCCACGGCCTGGAGCGGGCCAATTGGCCTGGACGCCTCCAGAGCGTCTCGGACCGGCCCCAGATCCTCTTGGACGGTGCCCATAATCCGGCCGGGGCGCAGGCCCTGGCCGCCTTCGTGGCGGAGCACCGGTCCGGGCTCAACCGCCTGATCCTGGTCTTTGGCGTCCTGCGCGACAAAGACTGGGAAGCCATGCTGGCCCCCCTCGGGCGGCTGGCCGATCAGGTGATCCTCACCCATCCGCCGGCGGACCGGGGGGCCGATCCGCACGACCTGGTCGCCGCCGATCGCTACTGTCCGAAGGTCGAGATCGCGACCGACCCCGGGGAGGGAGTCGCCCTGGCCCGCTCCTTGGCTCACCCAGAGGACACCATCCTGGTCACCGGCTCGCTGTACACCGTCGCCGCCGCTCTCCGCGCCCTCGGCGTCCCCGTCACGTAAATTCCCCCTCCAGGCCTCCGTCGAAGCTTCGCAGACTGATTCCTCCCCCGACTGGAAAGGCGTTCGAGTGTTCGAGAGTTCGGCTGTTCGGTGGTTCTTCAAATCCGGGAACAACCGAACCACCAAACGCTCGGGACCCACGGCACCGCGGTGAATGCCCACCGCCGTGACGTGGGTGCCCCGAACGGTGTTGAGGTGTTCCGCCCTGGAAATCCCCTTTTGCAGACGATTCCCGTATGCTATCATCCGACCCCCGGCAGAGGGAGTTCCCCCCTACCGACCGCACGCACAGCCGGTTCGGGAGTATTGGTCATGTCAGCAGCGAAGAAGACGACTAACGAACCCTCGATGCGAGACCTGTGCGCCATCATCATGGCCGCCGGCCAGGGAACTCGGATGCGTTCCGACTTGGTCAAGGTCCTCCATCCCCTGAACGGCCTGCCTATGGCGGCCCACGTCCTGGAACTCTGCCGGCGTCTTGGCCTCAAGCGCATCCTTTTGGTCATCGGCCACCAGGCCGACCGGGTGCGGGAGGCCCTGGCCCCGTGGGCGGAGGGTGTAGAGTTCGTCCTTCAGGCCGAACAGCGCGGCACCGCTCACGCGGTCCTGCAGACCGAGGCAGCCCTCCAGGGGCATGCCGGGGAGGTGCTGGTCCTCTCCGGCGATGTCCCGCTCCTCTCGGAGGCCCTCGTGCGGCGCCTGGTGGCCACCCACCGCGCGTCCCGGGCGGTGGCCACGGTCGTCACGGCCCGCCTCGCGGACCCCACCGGGTATGGCCGGGTCCTGCGGGATAGCCGCGGCGCCTTCCGGGCCATCGTCGAGGAGGTGGAAGCGACACCTGCCCAGCGGCGAGCCAAGGAGATCAGCGCGGGGATCTTCTGCTTCCGGGCTCCCCAGATCTTCACGGCCCTCCACCGGGTAAAGCCCTCGGTCGTGAAGAAGGAGTTGTACCTCCCCGAGGTGCTCCCGCTCCTCCAGAAGGCCAAGGGGCGAATCGCCACGGTCCTTGCGGAGGACCCCCAGGAGGCCCTGGGCATCAACACTCGATCCGAGTTGGCCGCGGCCGCGGGCGTCCTGCGCCGAAGGGTTGTGGACCGACTGATGGCCGAGGGGGTCACGTGCCTGGATCCCGGGAGCGTGTATGTCTCGAACCTCACCACGGTGGGCCGGGATACCACCCTCTATCCCAACGTGCACCTCGAGGGTCTTACCGGGATCGGCGAGGGTTGCACGATCCACGCGGGCTGCCGACTCCGGGACGCGCACCTGGGGAACCGGGTGACGGTCCTGGACGGATGCGTGATCCAGAACAGCGACATCGCCAGTGACTGCACGCTCGGCCCCTACGCCCACTTGCGCCCGGGCAATAAGCTCAGTCGCAAGGTCAAGATCGGCAACTTCGTGGAGGTCAAGAAGTCGGTCATCGGGGAAGGGAGTAAGGTCCCCCACCTGACCTACGTGGGGGATGCCACCCTGGGGGAGCGGGTGAACATCGGGGCCGGGACCATCACCTGCAACTACGATGGCTTCGCCAAGCACCAGACCATCATCGAGGACGAGGTCTTCGTCGGGTCCAACACGTCCCTGGTGGCCCCCCTCAAGATCGGACGGGGCGCCATCGTCGCCGCCGGCTCGGCCATCACCCAGGAGGTGCCGCCAGACGCCCTGGCGTTCGGGAGAGCACAACAGGTCAACAAGGAAGGTCGAGCCGCCGAGATCCGAAAGGCCCGGGGGAAGAAGTAACAGCGCAATATCGAATGTCGAATGATGAACATCGAATTTCGAATTCCCCTTGAGCCTTCGACATTCAGCCTTCGACATTCGATATTCGATTCTCGGCAAGGGTGAACGCCCAAGCGTGAGCATGAAGGGGCCGGAGGATGTGCCGAGGCTTGTGACGATTGGGGGGCGATCGGGACCGTCCCTGATCGTGCAGGGGTTCCGGGGATACGGCTGGGCCGTCACGGCCATCGTGACCACGACGGACTCTGGCAGCAGCAGCGGCGTTATCCGGGACCAGTTCGGCATCCCGGCGCCCGGGGACATCCGCAGCGTCCTGGCGGCCGCCGCGAATCCGCGACCGGACCTCAGGCCCCTGGCCGACCTGTTCGAGCACCGCCTCCGCCCCGCCCACGACCCGACCCTCCGGCAGATGGCCCTGGGGAACCTGATCCTCGCCGCCTTCAGCGAGGCACTGGGGGATTTCGAGCAGGCCGTGGAGGCGGTGGCCAGGCTTCTGGACTGCTGGGCGGTCGTGCTGCCCGTCCCGTCCTCCCCCGCCACCTTGTGCGCGCGATTGGCCGACGGCTCGGTCGTCCGCGAGGAACTCAACGTCCGGGCGACCGGGAAGCCCCCGATCGTCGAGGTGTTCCTGGAGCCGGCCGTGGTCCGGGTGCCAGACGCATGCATCCGCGCCATCCAAGAGGCGGACCTGATCGTGTTTGGCCCAGGCGGCCTGTACTGCAGCGTCCTCCCCGGCGTCCTGCCCGGGCCGATGCGTCAGGCGGTTCAGGAGTCCCGGGCACACACGGTGTACCTCTGCAACACCACGACCCAGCCGGGGCAGACGGATGGATTGGACAGCGTGGCCCACGTCCGGGAGATGGTCCGATACCTCGGCGAGGGCCACCTGGACTACGTCCTGCTGAACACGCAGGCGCCGACGGACGAGATGATCGCAGCCTACCGGCAGGACGAGGTCCACTTCATGCCGGTCACGCCCGAGGAGATCCGAGGCATCAAGGCGCTCGGCGCCACCCCGATCGTGGGCAATTTCGTGGAGCAGGACTGGCGGGGGAAGCGCGTGCTGCACAAGCTGGACACGATCCGTCACGACCCGCACAAGGTCGCCACCGCGTTGCAATCCCTGCTGGCGGGTAGCCAGGCGCGGATCCCGGCGGCGTGACGGTCCGACGAGCGATGCGGTGGGACGCAGAACGGCAGCACCCGACGGCTCCGAGGGGATGTGAACGGCGGCGAGGGGGACCCAATGCGATACCGCAGCTTCGGGAAGACGGATGTGCAGGCGTCCGAGGTGGGTTTCGGCGTCTGGACGGTCGGCACGACGATGTGGGGGATCAAGGACGAGTCGGTCGGCATCCGGCTGCTGCAGCAGGCCTTCGACCTGGGCATCACATTCTATGATACGGCCGACGTCTACGGGGACGGTCTGGGGGAGCGGATCCTGGCCAAGGCCTTCCAGGGGAGGCGGGATCGGCTGGTCTATTCGACCAAGTTCGGCTACGACTTCTACACCCATCCGGGGGTGCAGCCCGGGCAGCGCGAGCGCCCCCAGGACTGGCGCCCGGAATACGTCCGCCAGGCCTGCGAGGAGAGCCTCCGGCGACTGGACACGGATCGGATCGACCTGTACCAGCTGCACAATCCCCGGATCGACACCCTCCGGCGCGACGACCTGTTCGCCGAGCTGGAGCGGCTGAAGGATGCAGGGAAGATCCGCGCCTACGGGGCGACCCTGGGCCCGGCCATTGACCCCCGCCAGGCCGAGGAGGGTCGGCACTGCGTGACCCAACGACAGATGATCACCCAGATCATCTACAACCTGCTGGAACAGCAGGTGGGCCAGCCCCTCGTCCCGCTGGCCACGCAGCACGGCGTCGGTCTCATGGTCCGCGTGCCCCACTCCTCCGGCCTGCTGGAAGGCCGCTACACGCGGGAGACGACATTCGGCGAGAGTGACCATCGCCACTTCCGGGTCAGCACCGACGACCGAAAGAAGGCTTGGCTGGACGATGGCCTCAAGAAGGTGGAGAAACTGAGCTTCCTGATCGACGGGAAAGGCCGGACGATCGCCCAGGCGGCCATCCGGTGGATCCTGGCCGAGCCGTGCTTCGCCTGTGTCCTGCCCAATATCTACAACGAGGAGCAACTCAAGGAGTTCGCCTCCGCGGCCCACGTCCCGGATCTCACCCCGGAGGAGGTCCGGATGGTGAACGAGCTGTATGCGCGGAACTTCGACCTGCAGCCGGCCGGGGCCATGCAACCCTGATTCGAACACAGCTTTGAACTGTCATGACGTTTACATGGCAATTTGGCAATCAGGCAGTTTGGAGTGCCGAGTAGTTGAGAATTTCGGATTGGGGGTAATTTCCCAGGCGACGAGGGACAAGCCATGTGCGGGATCGTCGGGTACATCGGGGACAAGAAGGTCGTCCCGATCCTGATCGAGGGACTCAAGCGGCTGGAGTACCGGGGGTACGACTCGGCCGGCCTGGCCGTGGTGGACCAGGGCCGGATGGTGATCCACCGGTCGGTCGGCAAGATCAAGGAGCTGGAGAACGCCCTCTGGGGCTCGAACCTCACCGGGACGATCGGCCTGGGACACACCCGGTGGGCCACCCATGGCCGGCCGACCGAGGAGAACGCCCACCCCCACACCGATTGCACCGGCGACCTGGTGGTGGTGCATAACGGGATCATCGAGAATTACCTGGCCCTGAAGGAGAAGCTGCTGGCCGAGGGGCATCTCTTCCGCTCCGAGACCGATACCGAGGTCATCGCCCACCTCATCGAGAAGTACCTGCGGCAGGACCGGGACATCGAGGTGGCGACTCGCCGCGCCCTGAACGACGTCACCGGGGCCTACGCCATCGGCGTCCTCTGGAAGGGGGACCCCGGCCGGATCGTGGGCGCCAAGTGCGCCAGCCCGCTGGTCGTGGGCCTGGGCCAGGGAGACTTCTTCTTCGCCTCCGACGTCCCGGCCATCCTGAATCACACTCGCAACGTGCTCTTCCTCAACGACGAGGAGATGGTCGTCCTCTCCCGGGACGGGGTCCAGGTCACGACCCTCCAGGGGGAGCCGGTGCAGCGCGCGGTGGAGAAGGTCCTGTGGAGCCCTATCCTGGCGGAGAAGGGGGGCTACAAGCATTTCATGCTGAAGGAGATCTACGAGCAGCCCCGGGCGGTCCGGGACACGATCCGCGGCCGCTTCTCGGAAGAGTCGGGCCAGATCTTCTTCGAGGGGATGGAGGCGCTGGACGAGACCCTGCCGCGCGTCGAGAAGATGGTCCTCATCGCCTGCGGGACGGCGTGGCACGCCGCCCTGGTGGGCAAGTTCATGCTCGAGGGGCTGTGCCGGATCCCGGTGGAGGTGGACTACAGCTCCGAGTTTCGCTACCGCGACCCCGTGGTGGGGGACCGGACGTTGGTCCTGGCGGTGAGCCAGTCCGGCGAGACCCTGGACACCCTGGCCGGCATCAAGGAGGCGCGGGGGCGCGGCTGCCCCACCTTTGCCGTCTGCAACGTCGTGGGCAGCTCCATCACCCGCGAGGTGGACGGGGTCCTCTACACCCACGCCGGGCCCGAGATCGGCGTGGCCGCCAGCAAGACCTTCACGGCGCAGATCGCCGCCCTGTATCTCTTCGCCCTGTACTTCGGGAAGCAGCGCGGGGCGTTGGACGCGGCCCGGGTGCGGGATCTGCTGGCCGATGTCGTGCGCCTACCCCAGCAGATCGAGACCGTCCTGCACCTGGACGGCGAGCTGGAGCGGTTGGCCCACCTGTACCACACCAAGTCGGATTTCCTGTATCTGGGGCGGGGCATCAATTACCCCATCGCCCTGGAGGGCGCCCTCAAGCTCAAAGAGATCTCCTACATCCACGCCGAGGGGTACCCGGCCGGCGAGATGAAGCACGGGCCCATCGCCCTGATCACCGAGGAGATGCCGGTGGTGATCCTGGCCCCCAGGGACAAGGTGTACGAGAAGATCCTCAGCAACATCCAAGAGGTCAAGGCCCGGGACGGGATCGTGATCGCCGTGGGCTCCGAGGGTGATCACGAGCTGCCCAGGAAGGTGGACCATTTCCTTGCCGTGCCCCAGACCTCTCCCCTGCTCACCCCCGCTCTGCTCGCCATCCCGATGCAGCTGCTGGCCTACCACATGGCCGTCCGCAAGGGCTGCGACGTGGACCAGCCCCGGAACCTCGCCAAGAGCGTGACGGTGGAGTAACCGGCATTCCTTCTTGACACCGTTTTGGCCCTGCGTGATGCTCGGGCGGCCTCTGGGGGCCGGCTGATCGGAGTCCGCCTCGCCCTCGGGAGCGCCCCCTGCGGGTCCTGGGTCCTCCCGCAAGACGCACCCCGCGAATGGATCCCCCCAGCCGTGGGCACCCCGCGACGTCACCGTACGGGTCCGATCCGGCACCGAGGCGGCGGCACAGGAGTCCCTATGGAGATCGCCATTTGCTCCACCCGGATCCTGACCGGGAATCCCAGCCGACCCTGGGCCGAGGCCCTGTTGGTCAGGGACGACCGGGTTGTCGCCGTGGGAAGCAACGACGAGATCAGGACGGCGCAGAGCCGCGCCGCCCAGGTCTTCGAGCTTCCGGGCCGACTGGTCACCCCGGGCCTAGTGGATGCCCACCTCCACTTCGTGGGCCTGGGGTTGTCCCTGCAGCGACTGGACCTGCGAGACCTCCCGTCCATCGAGGCCTGCCGCCAGCGGGTGCGCGAGACCGTCGCGAAGCGGACGCCCGGAGAATGGATCATCGGTCGCGGGTGGAGCGAGCACCGCTGGCAAGAGGGGCGGGAACCCGCGGCCCGCGACCTCGACGACATCGCTCCCCAAAATCCAGTCATGCTCGTCCGGCACTGCGGCCATACCGTCTGGGTCAACTCCCTGGCCCTGGCCAGGGCGGGCATCACCAAAGACACGGGAGACGCGCCGGGGACGCGGATCGAGCGCGATCCCCGCACCCGGGAGCCCACTGGGCTCCTCCGGGAGTACCGGAGGATCCTCGAGCAAGACATCCCCCCGCCCTCCCGTGAGGAGCGGAAGCGGGCGGCCCTGCTGGCCCAGGCCGAGGCCCTGCGGCGTGGGGTCACCGGCGTTCATTCCTGCGAGACCTTGGAGGAGTGGGAGGCCCTGGCCGAGTTGGAGGCGGAGAAGAAACTCAAGGTCCGCGTCCATCATCTGCTGCCACCGGAGGAGGTCGAGGCCGCCCGATCGCGCGGCATCGCCCTGGGCCAAGGCAGCGAGCACCTCTGGTTCGGCCAGGTGAAGTTCTTTGCCGATGGGAGCCTCGGATCTGGCACAGCCCTCCTGCACGAGCCGTACACGGATGATCCTTCCCACGGGGGAATCGCGTGCCTCTCGCCGGAGGAATTGCGTGAGCGGGTCGAGCTGGCATACCGGTATGGTGGAGACGTCGGCGTCCACGCCATCGGCGATCTGGCCGTGACCCACGTGCTGAACGCCATCGCGGCGGCCCGCGGCCGCTTCCCCGGCCCCCGGCGTGATCGCATCGAGCACATCCAGCTTTTCCGTCCGAACGATCTGCCGCGGTTCCGCGAGCTCGGCGTGGTGGCCTCGGTCCAGCCGGTCCACCTGCTCACCGATCGGCCCGTGGCGGAGAAGCGATGGGGCCTGACCCGCTGCCGGTATGCCTACGCCTGGCGGTCGCTCCTGCGATCCGGCATTCGCCTCCAGTTCGGGTCTGATGCCCCCGTAGAATCCATCAATCCGCTCTTGGGTTTTCATGCGGCCCTGACACGGCAGGACCTCTCCGGGGAACCAAGCGAGGGGTGGTTCCCCGACGAACGACTGGGCCTGGAAGAGATCATCCACGCCTTCACCTGTGTTCCGGCCTGGGTCTCCCGGAGGGAAAACGACCTCGGAAGGCTCAGTCCAGGCCGGAAGGCCGATCTTGTGGTGTTCGCCGAGGACCTGTTCCGTAAGCCGCCAGGACAGGTGTTTTCGGTGCCGGTGGAGATGACCATGGTGGACGGGGAAGTGCTCTTCGAGTCCCGTAAGGGTCTGTGCGTCTCACGGGATTGAGCGCCAGCGCCGGCCCGCCACGCGAGCCTCCTGAGTCAGAAATGCGTGGAACCAACATGTGGGGATCGGTGTTCTGTCTCCTGAAGGGAGGATGCCGATGTCCTGCGGACGCTCAAGACCGCCGTTGACGCTGGCTGTAGAGGAACGCAAGACCTTGGAACGCGGGACACTCCGCCCCAAGGCAAACCAGATCCTCGCCCAAGGCGCCCATACCGTGTTCGGCAGATACCTGGGTGCCATCATCCCGCTGATCCTCGTGGTCACCTTCTCTCCTGCCCTGGCCGCGGTCCAGCTCCAACCGGTCCTGACGGGGCTCTCCAGCCCGGTCTATGTGACCCATGCCCACGACGGCACCAACCGGCTGTTCATCGTGGAACAGCCGGGCCGGATCCTTGTACTGCAGCCGGGAGCTGGAACGGCGACGGTCTTCCTGGACATCACCGCGAAGGTCCTGTTCGGCGGCGAACAGGGCCTGCTGGGTCTCGCGTTTCATCCCCAGTACGCCACGAACCGGCGCTTCTTCGTGAACTACACCAGCAAGCCGGACGGCGACACAGTGATTGCCGAGTACCGTGCCTCCGTCGCCGATCCCAACATCGCCGACACCGCAGAGACCACGACCCTCGTCATCCCGCAGCCCTTCACCAACCACAACGGGGGAATGATCGAGTTCGGCCCGGATGGCTTTCTCTACATCGGCATGGGCGACGGGGGCTCCGGAAACGATCCGGGCAACCGCGCCCAGAACCTCAATGACCTATTGGGAAAGATGCTCCGGATAGACATTGACGCCCCCGGCGTGCCCTACTCGTCACCGCCGGATAATCCCTTTGTCGGCGCGACCCCCGGACGGGACGAGATCTACACCGTGGGCTTGCGGAACCCATTCCGGTTCTCCTTTGATCGCGCTTCGCCGCACAGCCTATTCGCGGGGGACGTGGGCCAGGGTGCGCGGGAGGAAATCGACATCATCACCCTTGGGGGAAACTTTGGCTGGCGGGTGTTCGAAGGGACCCTATGTACCAACCTAGACCCGGCGCTGTGCGCCGCGGGTGGGTTCACCCTTCCCATCGTCGAATATGCGCATACCGGCGGCCGCTGTTCCATCATCGGGGGATATGTCTACCGCGGGACACGATCCACGCTGCCCATGGGCGCCTACGTGTTCGGGGATTTCTGTACAGGCGAGGTCTTCCAGCTCCTCCCAGCCACAAGCAGCGGTGCGCAAACCCTGCTGCTGGACACCTCGCTGAGCATCTCCTCATTCGGCGAGGATGAGTCGGGGGAGATCTACGTGGTGGACCTCAACGGAGCGGTCCATCGCCTGACCGGCGAAACCGGCACAACGGAAGCGACCAGCGAGAATAACGGCGGGGGCGGCGGCTGCGCCATCGCCACGGCGGCCTACGGCTCGCCTCTGGCGGAAGAGGTGCTCGTCCTGCGGCAGTTCCGCGAGCGCTACCTTCTGCCCTATGCCCCGGGGCGGCTACTCGTCACGACCTACTATCGCCTGAGCCCGCCTTTGGCTCGCGCCATCGCAGCCAGCGACACCTTGCGAACAGTCAGTCGAGGCACCTTGCTGCCGATCGTGTGGTGGACACGCCTGGCCCTGGTTACGCCTGTCCTGGCCCTTCTGTCCGCCGGGGGCGTCGGCCTGGGGAGCCTGGCCCTGGGCTTCGCCCTCACTCGGCTCCTGCGACGGGGCAAGGGCTGAGGCTCGCAAGGAGCCGCGGAGGTCAGCGGTCCCGACGCAACCGCTTGTACAATGCCTCGACCTCGCCGATCTCTCGGCGAAAAGGTCCTTCCGCTTCCAGTTTCAGGCTGGTGACGGCGGCTGCCCAGACCACGGCGTCGGCCGGAGGCGCCGCCAGCCGTCGGGACAGGTAGGCGGACGTGCACGTGTCCCCCCGCCCGCTACGCCCCCGGATCTCATCCGGCACGAAGGGGGCCTCGTGGATGGTCCCTGCATGGAGGACCAGCACCCCCCCACCGTGCGTGAGGAGAACCTCGGGCGGGCCGAGGGCCGCCAGCCGCCTGGCGGCGACATAGCGATCGGACTCTCCGGTGATCAGCCCGGCCTCCACAGCGTCCGTCTTGAGGACCGTCGCATGCCTCAAAACGGATTCCTTGCCCGGCCAGTCGTCGAAGGTCAGCCTTCCATCCCGGACGACGCGGATGAATCCCTGCACGTCTAGCGCTACCATCGCCCCTGTCGCGGCCAGGGCATCCACGACTTCGGCGGGGACCTCGCCCCGCACCGAGGCGCCAATGGCGAAGGCTCGGGCCTGGACCTTAGCCACCTCATCCACGCCGAAGGGCCCGGCGGAGCTGGTCAGCTCGATGGTGCGCTCGTCCAGATTGGCCGTCGGATAGGTGAGGCGCAGGTGGGTGGAGGCCGCCGTCTCGCGCGCAAAGACCGTCACGCCCAGACGCTCCAGCTCACCGACGACGTGCCAGTCCTGGCGGGCCAGCCGGGTGACCACGGCAATGCGTAGTCCCATCCGGGCGGCGACGTTGGCCCCGTAAAAGAACGCCCCGCCGTCCACCGTTCGGGTGGAATGAGGATAGACGATGGTGTCCTTGGTGTAGTGACCGATGAACACGATGTCGAAGGCCATGGCGCCTCACGCGGGCAAGAGGTCCCAGGTCGAAATGGGGTCGGGCGGATGCCTTCCGCCATCCCAATCAGCCGGACACGGTGTGGACTGACTTCCAATTGGCATCAGATTATTCATCAGATTTGCGGAAAGTGGTAGCGCATCTTGGGAGCCCCTGGCATGGCCGCCCGGCCGGCCCGGATCACCGCCTGGACGCCGCCAGGCATGACTGTTCGGCCACCCGGGAGAGGTGGCGACACCTCAGGTTTTGTTCTTGCCGGGGAGGGCATCTCGTCTATAATCGGTGTTCGCATGGCCTGGGGTTCTTCGACTGCGTTTCTCCGAGACATTGACACCCATGATCGTTGATCCCATCCTGACCGATCTCAATCCGCCGCAGGAGGAGGCGGTGCTGCGCGGCGACGGGCCGCTCCTCATCCTGGCGGGGGCCGGCTCCGGCAAGACCCGGGTCATCACGCGCCGGATCGCCTACCTGATCGGCCGCCGCGGGGTCCAGCCCTGGCAGATCCTGGCGGTGACCTTCACCAACAAGGCCGCCGACGAGATGCGGCGACGTGTGGAACTCCTTCTGGGGGCCCGCGGTCTGAACGTGGCCCTGGGAACCTTCCATGCCACCTGCGTGAGGATCCTCCGGAAGTGGCACGGGGAACTCGGCTTCCGCAGCAGTTTCGTGATCTACGACGAGGCGGACCAGCTCAGCCTGATCAAGGACTGCCTGAAGGCGCTGGACCTCAGCGAGCGGGTCCTGAACCCGCGGGGGGTCGCGGCGCGGATCAGCCGGGCCAAGAACGAGCTGCTCACGCCGGGCGAGTACGCCACCGTGGCCAATGATTTCACCGAGGAGCGGACGGCGAAGATCTACGCGCTGTACCAGGACCGGCTGCGGACCAGTCACGCTGTGGACTTCGACGACCTGTTGATGCTCACGGTGCTGCTCTTCCGGGAGAAGCCTCACGTCCTCCAGTACTACCAGAACCTCTGGCGCTACGTCCTGGTGGATGAGTACCAGGATACGAACCACGCCCAGTACCAGATCGTGAACTTCCTCAGCCAGCGGCACGGGAACCTATGCGTGGTCGGCGACGACGATCAATCCATCTACCGGTGGCGGGGCGCGGATCTCAACAACATCCTGGACTTCGAACGGGATCATCCGGGTTGCACGGTCATCAAGCTGGAGCAGAATTACCGGTCCACCCAGAATATTTTGGATGCCGCCGGGGGCGTCGTCGCCCACAACGTCGGGCGGAAGGGCAAGACCCTGTGGACCGAGAATCCCGCCGGTGAATGCGTCGTCTTCTACCAGGCCCGCGACGAGCAGGCCGAGGCCGACTTTGTCGTCCGCACGATCCGGACCCTGTCCGCCGAAGGTGGACACTCCCTGGACGATTTCGCCGCCTTCTACCGGACGAATGCCCAGTCCCGCGTCCTGGAGGATGCCCTGCGACGCGAGGTGACCCCATACGTCATCGTGGGCGGGCTGAGGTTCTACGAGCGGAAGGAGATCAAGGACCTGCTCTCGTACCTCCGCCTGGTGGCGAATCCCGACGACACCCAGAGCTTCAAACGGATCGTGAACGTGCCTCCCCGCGGGATCGGCCAGGTCACGGTGGACAAGCTGGAGGGCCTGGCCATGGCCGAGCGCACCTCCCTGTGGGAGGCGTGCAAGCTGGCGGGCGAGCGAAGACTTCTCGGCCCGAAAGCCCAAAAGGCCCTGGCCGAACTCATGGCTGTGATCGAGCGGGCCCGGGCCAAGCTCGAGGTCGCGACGGTCCCCGAGCTCATCCTGGAGTTACTCGAGTCCACGGGATACCTGGCAGACCTCAAGAACGAGGGAACGATCGAGGCGGAGTCTCGAATCGAGAACCTCCAGGAACTGGTCTCGGCCGCCCGGGAGTTCATGGAGCGCAGCGAGGACCAGAGCCTCCAGGCCTTCCTGGACAGCGTCGCGCTGATCGCCGACATTGACGCGCTGGCCGACGGGAAGGGGGCGGTGACTCTGATGACCCTTCACTCGGCCAAGGGGCTGGAGTTTCCCGTCGTCTTCATCACCGGCATGGAAGAGGGCATCTTCCCCCATGCCCGGGCCCTGACCGACGATGACGAGCTGGAGGAAGAGCGGCGGCTCTGCTACGTCGGCATGACCCGGCCAAAGGAGCGGCTCTTTCTCTCGGCCGCACTTTCCCGGCGTCTGTACAACAACAACGCGTACAACCTCCCCTCCCGGTTCCTGGACGAGGTGCCTCAGCACTTGGTGGAGCGGGTAGATGGGATGCAAGGTAGCAGGGGGTCAGGGGTCTGGGGTCAGGGGCTGGGCCAGAATCTCCAAACCCCGACACCCGACCCCCGGCCCCCGCGCGCGGACGCGCGCTATGAGGCGGAAGAGGCGTTTGTGGATCATCTGCAGGTGGGGATGCGGGTGCGCCACCCCGACTGGGGGATCGGCACCATCAAAGAGCGGATCGGCGAGGGCGAAGACCTGAAGGTGGTCGTCACCTTTGCCGGCGTGGGCCGCAAGAAACTCGCGGCGAAATTCGTGCATTTGGAGAAAGCGTAGATGACTGGCAATTAGGCAATCTGGCAATCTGGGGTTGCGGGTTTCCACGCAATCTTGGCGCCCTTGGCGTCTTGGCGGTTAAAGAGGTGTTCTGTGGCAAAGATCACGCGGAAGGAAGTCGAGCACGTGGCGCGGTTGGCGCGGCTGGAGCTGACTGAAGAGGAGAAAGAGCGAATGACCGCCCAGCTCGACTCCATCCTTCAGTACATCGACAAGCTGAACGAGCTGGATACTTCACATGTCGAGCCGACGACGACCGTCATTCCCATGGTCAGCGTGATGCGCGAGGACGAGGTCCGGCCTTCCCTGAAGCAGGATGAGGCGCTGGCCAACGCGCCCGACCGCCAGGAGGTCTTCTTCCGTGTCCCCCGCATCATCGAGGACTAACGTTAACCGCCGGTACCAACGGCACCGCCGTTGGTGCGCCAAGAACGCCAAGAAACAGTGAGGTCAGGGGGGCGGGAAGTGAACCTTGTTCGAGCCAGATTGACGAGGAATCGAGCCGTCGCTCGAATGAGGGCAGTTGTGAAGAATCTGCGTCAATCTGCGTAATCTGCGGTTCCAATGGAGATCCCCGCGTGGAACTGTACCGGCTGACCGTTCACGAGCTGCGGGATCTGATCCAGAAGGGCGAGGTGTCTCCGGTCCAGGTGCTCCAGGATTACCTGGTCCGGATCGGCCAGCTCGAGGACCAGATCCAGGCCTTCATGACGCTGACCCCCCGAATGGCAGTGGCCTTTGCCAAGAAGTTCGCCGATATGCAGGCCCGGAAGGAAAAGCTGCCACCCCTGGCCGGGATTCCCCTGGCGATCAAGGACGTCATCTGCACCAAGGGAGTGGCCACCACCTGTTCGTCCAAGATCCTGGCGAACTACATTCCGCCCTACAATGCAACCGTGATGACCCGGCTGAATGCGGCCGGGGCCCTGATGCTGGGCAAGACCAACATGGACGAGTTCGCCATGGGCTCCTCTACGGAGAATTCGGCCTTCAAGAAGACGAAGAACCCGTGGAATCTGGGATGCGTCCCCGGGGGTTCCAGCGGCGGTTCGGCCGCGGCTGTGGCCGCCGACATGTGTGCCGGCGCCCTGGGGAGCGACACCGGCGGTTCGATCCGGCAGCCGGGCGGCTTCTGCGGTGTCGTCGCCCTGAAGCCGACCTATGGTCGGGTCTCGCGATATGGCCTGGTGGCATTCGCCTCGTCCCTGGACCAGATCGGGCCCCTGACCAAGAACGCCCGGGACGCCGCAATCCTTCTGAAGGTGATTGCCGGCCACGACCCGCTCGACTCGACATCTGCCGACGTTCCGGTGCCCGACTACGAGGCTGCCCTGACCGGCGAGATCAGGGGACTCCGGATCGGCATCCCCGCCGAGTATTTCATCCCTGGCATGGACCCGGAGGTGGAGTCGGCGATTCACGAGTCCATCCAGGTCATGGAAAAGTTGGGGGCCGTCCGGGAAAAGGTCTCCCTCCCGCACACCGACTACGCGGTGGCGACCTACTACCTGGTGGCTCCGGCCGAGGCCAGCTCGAACCTCGAGCGATACGATGGGGTGAAGTACGGCTACCGGACCCCCAGCTCGGACCACCTCATTGACATGTACATGAAGACGCGCCGGGAAGGCTTCGGCCCGGAAGTCAAGCGACGCATCATGCTCGGGACGTACGCCTTGAGTGCCGGGTACTACGACGCCTATTACCTGAAGGCCCTGAAGGTGCGGACGCTGATCCGCCAGGACTTCACTGAGGCCTTCAAGCGCTGCGATGTGATCGTGACCCCGACCTCCCCGACGGCGGCCTTCAAGCTCGGGGAGAAGACCGACGACCCCCTCCAGATGTACCTGTCGGACATCCTGACCATCTCGGCGAACCTGGCAGGGATGCCCGGGATCAGCCTCAACTGCGGCTTCACGCGATCGGGACTGCCCATCGGCCTGCAGATCATCGGGAAACCCTTCGACGAGGCGACGATCCTCAGGGCGGCCCACGCCTACGAACAGGCCACCCCTTGGCACAAACAGCGACCGCGACTGTAGGAGGGTTCGGGCAATCATGGAAATCCGCGGACGACCCCTCGTGAAGTACGGGCTGGTGGCGGGCCTCCTGCTCGTCGTCTTCGCGGGCACGCCCGTCCACGGCGCCAAGCCCATCCAGAAGGCACCGTCCGGAAAGAACCGAGATTTGGTGGTCCTGGATTACGAGCGGTGGCTCGACACGCTGAAGGGAACCGTGAAGAACTTCAGCAAGGCGTCTGCCCGTGATGTGACCGTCGTGGTGAAATTTCTGGACCGGAAGAAGAAGGCACTGGGAACTCAACGTGTGGGTGTCGGAGACCTGCGGTCAGGGGACCAAAGCTCGTTCAGTCTCGCGATCCAGGAGAAAAACCGTTCGGCGACCAGCTACCAGTTCACGGTTCATGCGATCTGGTAGTAACGGAACACTGCGTTCGGCAGTTCGGTAGTTCGGGTGTTCGGTCGTTCTTCAGGCCCGTGAACAACCGAACCATCGAACCCTCGAACGACCGAACGCTCTTGACGATCAGCGATGTTGTATTTCGCTTACGGCTCCAACATGCACCCGGGCCAGATGCAGAAGCGATGCCCAGGATGCATCTTTATCGCCGCCGCGCGATTGCGGGATCATGGCGTGGCTTTCACGCGACCCTGGGCCGCGTGGGGTGGTGGCGGGGTTGCCGACATCCAGCCCGCGCCCGGAAGCACCGTGGAAGGCGTCGTCTGGGATATCACCGCCGCCCATCGGAACAGCCTGGATGAGTATGAGGAGTATCCCAACGCCTACACCCGGAAAGACGTGGTGGTCGAGACGTTCGACGGCCGGA